>NZ_CP096016.1:1774000-2091000 GCF_023650515.1 Alkalimarinus coralli | reverse complement strand
GAGTCGGTTAACAAATTTAATAGACTTACAATCGAAGAACTGCGTGCGGCAACAGATAAGCTTAAAAGTGCTAAAGGAATTAAGGGTCTTATAGTTACAAGTACTAAAGACTGCTTCATCGTTGGTGCTGATATAACTGAATTCACAGACTTGTTTGCTGGTCCTGAAGAAGAACTGATTGCTAGCAACCTGGCTGCCAATAGCGTATTTAGCGATATTGAAGACCTTCCTTTTCCAACGGTCACTGCAATCAACGGTATTGCTTTAGGTGGCGGTTTCGAAATGTGTCTTTCAACAGACTATCGTGTAATGTCTACTAAAGCGAAGGTTGGGTTACCTGAAGTCAAGTTGGGTATTTTCCCTGGTTTTGGTGGTACTGTTCGTTTGCCGCGTTTGATTGGTGCAGATAACGCTATCGAATGGATTTGCGGAACAAAAGAATACAAGCCAGAAGCTGCGCTTAAGTTTGGAGCGGTTGACGCGGTAGTAGAGCCGGAAGCATTGGTTGATGCTGCGATCGACTTGGTTAAGCAGGCGAATAACGGCAAGGTTGACTATAAAGCGCGTCGTGAAGAGAAGACTAGCAAGCTTAAGCTTAATCCGCTTGAAAGCATGATGGTATTCGAAACGTCTAAAGGTTTTGTAGCTGGTCAGGCAGGCCCTCATTACCCTGCACCGGTAGAGGCTATTAAGGTAATGCAGAAGCATGCTGGAATGTCTCGTGATAAGGCAATCGAAGTTGAAGCAAAAGGCTTTGCCAAGATGGCCAAGACTTCTGTGTCGGCATCATTGATTGGTCTTTTCCTGAATGATCAAGAGTTGAAGAAAAAGGCAAAAGACCTTGAGCCAAAAGCTAGTGATGTGAAACTGGCCGCTGTTCTGGGTGCTGGTATCATGGGCGGTGGTGTTGCATATCAGTCTGCGCTCAAAGGCACTCCAATCATCATGAAGGATATTGCCCAGGCAGGTATCGATCTAGGCTTGAGTGAAGCTAAAAAGCTTCTGACCAAACGTGTTGATAAGAAGCGTATGACAGCTGCCAAGATGGCAGATGTGCTTAACAATATCACTCCAGCGCTAAGCTACGGCGATTTCAAAAACGTAGACTTGGTTGTAGAAGCTGTTGTTGAGAATCCAAAAGTTAAAGATATTGTTCTTTGTGAAGTGGAAGATCAGGTTCGCGAAGATACGATACTGACAACTAACACCTCTACTATCTCTGTTAACTTGCTGGCTAAGAACCTTAAGCGCCCAGAAAACTTCTGTGGTATGCACTTCTTCAATCCAGTAAATATGATGCCACTGGTTGAAGTTATCCGTGGTGAGAAGACGAGCGAAGAAACAATTGCAACAACTGTTGCATATGCAAAGGCAATGGGTAAAACACCTGTCGTCGTTAACGACTGCCCTGGTTTCTTGGTTAACCGTGTATTGTTCCCTTACTTCGGTGGTTTCATTGGTCTTGTTCGTGATGGTGCAGACTATCAGCGTGTAGACAAGATTATGGAGAAGTTTGGATGGCCTATGGGCCCTGCTTACTTGCTTGATGTAGTAGGTATGGATACTGGTAAGCATGCTGGCGATGTAATGGCAGATGGTTTCCCTGATCGCATGAAGTATGACAGCGCAACTGCAATCGACGTCATGTTTGAGGCTGGACGTTACGGTCAGAAGACTGATAAGGGCTTCTACCAGTATGAGCTAGACCGCAAAGGCAAGCAGAAGAAAGTTGTAGATGAGTCTGTTTATGACATGCTTAAGCCTATTGTTGAGAAGCAGCAAGAGTTCACCGATGAGCAAATCATTGAGCGAATGATGGTTCCATTGTGTATTGAAACTGTTCGTTGTTTAGAAGATGGTATTGTTGAGACTCCAGCTGAAGCTGATATGGGTCTTATCTTCGGCATCGGTTTCCCTCCATTCCATGGTGGTGCTCTTCGTTATATCGATGCTATGGGTGTTGATAAGTTCTGTGAAATCGCAGACAAATATGCAGATCTGGGTGCTCTATACCAACCAACAGAAGGTATGAGAGAAATGGCTAAAGCTGGCAAGAAGTATTTCGGTTAATAGCTGAAACAGATTATCGTACGGAGTATATCTAATGAGTCTTAATCCACAAGATGTCGTCGTAGTCGATGCGGTGCGTTCCCCAATGGGACGTGCTAAGAATGGCTGTTTCCGCAATGTTCGTGCTGAAACCCTTTCTGCAACGCTTATCGATGCGTTATTTACGCGTAACCCTGGTGCAAACCCTAATGAAGTTGAAGATGTGATCTGGGGTTGTGTTAACCAGACCATGGAGCAGGGTTTTAATGTTGCTCGCCAAATTTCGTTGTTGACCCAGGTACCACACACTGCATCAGCGCAAACTGTTAACCGTCTTTGCGGTTCGGCAATGTCATCAATTCATACTGCTGCTCAGGCAATCATGACTGGTAACGGTGATGTATTTGTAGTGGGTGGCGTTGAGCACATGGGTCACGTACCCATGACTAAAGGTTTTGATCACAACCCCGCTGCAAGTAAGTACTCTGCAAAAGCGTCTAACATGATGGGCTTAACAGCTGAAATGTTGGCTAAAATGCACGGTATTTCTCGTCAAATGCAGGACGAGTTTGGTGCTCGTTCACACCGTTTGGCTCATGAAGCTACTTTGGAAGGTCGTTTTAAGAACGAAATTATTCCAATTGAAGGGCATGATGAGAAGGGCTTCAAAGTGCTTATCGAAGATGATGAAACTATTCGACCAGAAACAACGGTTGAGTCGTTAAGCAAGCTTAAGCCAGCCTTTAATCCAAAGGGTGGAACGGTTACTGCTGGTACGTCTTCACAGCTAACTGACGGTGCTGCTGCAATGTTGTTGATGTCTGCTGAAAAAGCTCAGCAGTTAGGTTTGACGCCGCTGGCGCGAATCAAGTCAATGGCAGTTGCTGGTTGTGATCCTGCAATCATGGGCTATGGACCGGTTCCTGCGACTAAGAAAGCGCTTAAGCGTGCAGGGCTTAAAGTTGAAGATATTGACTTCTGGGAGCTGAACGAAGCATTCGCAGGTCAGTCTTTACCTGTCATGAAAGACCTTAAGCTGATTGATGTAGCAGATGAGAAAGTGAACCTTAACGGTGGTGCGATTGCATTAGGGCACCCACTGGGATGCTCGGGTGCTCGAATCTCAACTACGCTGTTGAATGTTATGCAGGCTAAAGGCGGCACACTAGGTGTTTCTACTATGTGTATCGGTCTTGGTCAGGGTATTGCTACTGTTTGGGAGCGTGTTTAAGCGTTGTCAAATAGGCTACTCTAGCTAAAAAAACCGGGCTTGCCCGGTTTTTTTTGTTTTTGGGTTTTATTGGGATATGTTTAGGTTAACAGGACTCGTCAGAATTTGTATTTTCTGTTTCTGGTGGCGGGTTATCAGAGATTTGTACGGCATTTGTCTTGTTTATGTTTTTGATGCGCTCTGAAAGTGTTCTAATAAGTTGAGATTTTTCCGGAAAGTCCAAAGGAAACGCCCTGAGAGACTCTCTGGCTTGTTTTAGATGGGACTGGGTCATCACAATATCTTTGCTTTCCAGATAGCGGTCAGCCTGCGCGATATGGCTTTCAACCTCAATATCAAGTTTTAGTCTTTGTATATGGTTTGATAGTTCGCTGAATTTTGCGGGTGATATTTTTTTGTTCAGTTTAAATTTATTTAGTAGTTTCGTTGCTTGAAGCAGTTGAAAGTTTGCGAGATTAATGGCTTCATCGCTCACCATGACTCTGCACACTTCAACAGGCCTCTGTTTCTTTCGATACTGGCTGTTGAGGAGTTTTTGTTGCTCAAGTAGCTGTTGTGTGAGTTGGTTGTCTGGGTCTAGATTCAGTTTTTTTTCGATGAGCGTCAAAACTTGTTGATGTAATATCAATATCAAGTCGTACGAAGAATCAACCTGCAAAACCGTGTTGAGTGTTTCCTGTAAGTCAGAGATGCTTCGTCCAAGCTGATTAATTTTGGCTTTTTTTAATGAGAGTGCTTGCTGTCTCTTATGGGCGAGTGAGCTAAATATAATAGAAAGCAGTAGAAGTCCGCCCAGAATGCTAAAAATAATTACTGTTGTCATTTATGTGAAATTACCGCTTGCTTAAGTATTGTGTTGTTAATATTAGCTTAATGACTCAAGGAATACTAAGCGTGTTAAGCGTTTTAAAGGTATAAAAATGTTCCTCTTGCGGCTTTAGGAATATTAAAAAAATCTGGTAATAACTTGACCCTTCGTCTACAACAACTTATATATGTCGCCAAATCTATTTTAGTTAATCTGATGTTTTCAATCAGTTGCAGAATAAAGTTAACGGAATTTTATGGGTAAATCACTGGTCATCGTCGAGTCTCCTGCAAAAGCAAAGACTATTAATAAGTATCTAGGTTCTGAGTTTGTCGTTAAATCGAGTGTGGGTCATATAAGGGATCTGCCAACGAGTGGTTCGGCAAGCACATCTACTCCTGCAGAGAGAGCAAAAGCCGCAGCCAAAACCAGGAAAATGAGCCCTGAAGAAAAAGCTGAAAACAAGAAACGGAAAGCAAAAGAGCAGCTTATTGCCAGGATGGGGGTTAACCCGGAAAAGGATTGGGCTGCCAACTATCAGGTTCTGCCAGGTAAAGAAAAGGTCGTGAGTGAATTGCAGCGGCTTGCAAAGAGTGCTGACAGCATCTATCTCGCAACGGATTTGGATAGAGAGGGGGAGGCTATTGCATGGCATTTAATGGAATCAATTGGTGGAGATGAGTCCCGGTATAAGCGTGTTGTTTTTAATGAAATAACAAAAAAAGCCATTCAGGAAGCTTTTGAAACACCGGGTGAGCTTGATCAATCAAGAGTTAACGCACAGCAAGCCAGGCGCTTTCTGGATAGAGTGGTTGGCTTTATGGTGTCTCCTCTGCTCTGGAGTAAAGTGGCGAGAGGGCTATCAGCGGGTAGGGTTCAGTCGGTTGCTGTTCGGTTGATCGTTGAACGCGAGCAGGAGATAAGGGCATTTAACCCGGAAGAATTTTGGGAGGTTTATGCGGATCTGCTTGCCAAGAAGGAGTCGTCTACTCGGTTTCAGGTAACCAAGTATAAGAATGAAAATTTCCGTCCTGTTAGCGAGAAAGAGACGACGGAGTATCTTGAGTTTTTAAATAGTGCTTCTTATAAGGTTGATAGAAGAGAGGATCGGCCAACAAGTTCCAAGCCTAATCCACCGTTTATTACGTCAACATTGCAGCAAGCAGCGAGTACACGTTTAGGCTTTAGTGTTAAAAAGACCATGATGCTGGCTCAGAGGTTGTATGAGGCTGGTTACATCACCTACATGCGAACTGACTCAACCAACCTCAGTAAGGAGGCTGTGGAGGCGTGTAGGGCTTATATTAACAAAAGCGTTGGTTCGGACTATCTGAATGATCAGCCGCGTATCTATTCTAGTAAAGATGGCGCTCAAGAGGCGCATGAGGCTATTCGGCCATCAAACGTTGAAGTAATGGGTTTTCAGGTCTCTGGCTTGGAGAAAGATGCTGAAAGGCTTTATGACTTGATCTGGAGGCAGTTTGTTGCTTGTCAGATGAAGGATGCTCAATATTTAAGTACCTCAGTAACGGTATCTGCCGGTGAGTTCTTGTTGAGAACCAAGGGGCGGGTTATGAAGTTCGAGGGGTATACCAAAATACTTCCGTCCTTCGGTAAAAAAGATGATGATATTATTTTGCCTGATCTTGAGGTTGGGCAGGTGCTCGACCTTAAAGCCCTGGAACCTAAGCAGCACTTTACTAAACCATCTCCAAGATATACTGAGGCGAGTCTCGTTAAAGAGTTGGAAAAGCGAGGAATTGGACGCCCTTCAACCTATGCATCGATTATCTCTACCATTCAGGAACGAGGTTATGTCAGGCTTCAAAACCGACGTTTTTATGCAGAAAAAATGGGTGACATTGTCATTGAGCGTTTAATTGAGTCGTTCGATGATCTGATGGACTACAGCTTTACTGCCAATATGGAAGAGAAGTTGGATGATGTTGCTAATGGTGAAAAAGATTGGAAGGACGTATTAAATACGTTTTATAAAGGGTTTACGGGTCAGCTGGAGCAAGCTGAATCGCCAGAAGGGGGGATGAGGGAAAATCAGCCCACCGAAACAGATATCGAGTGCCCTAGCTGTGGTCGGAATATGCAGATTAGAACAGCCAGTACGGGAGTTTTTCTTGGTTGCTCCGGTTATTCGCTTCCGCCAAAAGAGCGCTGTAAGAGCACGATAAATCTTGTGTTGGGCGATGATGTTGTTAGTGTGGATGATGACGATGAAGGTGAGTCTCGCCTTCTGCGAAAGAAGAAGCGTTGTAGTATTTGTGATACTGCGATGGATAGCTATTTGATTGATGAGCAGCGCAAGCTGCATGTCTGCGGAAACAATCCTGATTGCTCCGGGTATGAAGTAGAAAAGGGTACGTTTAAGATTAAGGGGTATGATGGGCCGCTACTAGAGTGCGATAAGTGTGGTTCAGAGATGCAGCTAAAGTCAGGGCGCTTTGGCAAGTACTTTGGCTGTACTAACGAATCCTGTAAAAATACACGCAAGTTATTGAGGAGTGGAGAGGCTGCACCGCCAAAGATGGATCCTGTGCAAATGCCAGAGCTCGCATGTGAGAAGGTTGAGGATACATACGTATTGAGAGATGGTGCGGCTGGTTTGTTTTTGGCTGCTAGCAAGTTCCCGAAAAATCGTGAAACAAGAGCGCCGTTAGTGAAGGAAATATTGCCGCACAAGGACGAGATTGACTCCAAATATGAGTTCTTGTTCTCGGCTCCGGTGGAAGACCCGGATGGCAATCCGTCAATTATTCGCTATAGCCGGAAAAATAAAGAGCAGTATGTGATGACAGAAGTGGATGGTAAGGCGAGTGGGTGGTCAGCTCATTATGAGGGCTCGAAGTGGGTCGAAACAGAGGCGAAAAAGAAGAAAGTGACCAAGAAAACAGCCACTAAGAAAAAAGTAAAGAGCTAGTCGTTGTCGGGCGAGAGGGTTCTCTCGCCCTTCAGTGTTGTTGAGTGTCTTTGGGTTTTTGTTGTGTGGTGATGTTTAAATTGGGTAGGCAATAAAAAAGGGCCATCGGAAGAGGCCCTTTTTTATTGCGTTATTGACTTACTTTTTAGGGTAGTCGCGCTTGCTGTAGCCTGTGTATAGTTGACGTGGTCTGCCAATTCTATAGTTTTCGCTTACCATCTCGTTCCAGTGTGAGAACCAGCCGATGGTTCGCGACATGGCAAAGATAACGGTAAACATTGAGACGGGAATACCTACTGCTTTGAGGATTATACCGGAGTAGAAGTCTACGTTAGGGTATAGCTTGCGCTTAATGAAGTATTCATCTTCAAGTGCAATTTGCTCAAGGCGCTTCGCGATTTTTAGCAGAGGATCATTCTCAAGGCCTAATGCTTTTAGAACTTCGTCGCATGTTTCACGCATAACTTTGGCGCGAGGGTCAAAGTTTTTATAAACACGGTGGCCGAATCCCATTAGGCGGAATGGGTCGTCTTTATCTTTTGCTTTGGCAACGAATGTGTCGATATTTTCCACATCGCCAAT
Organism: Alkalimarinus coralli; assembly: GCF_023650515.1. Taxonomy (NCBI): domain Bacteria; kingdom Pseudomonadati; phylum Pseudomonadota; class Gammaproteobacteria; order Alteromonadales; family Alteromonadaceae; genus Alkalimarinus; species Alkalimarinus coralli. The sequence goes on along the minus strand of NZ_CP096016.1, from coordinate 2,083,398 downwards.
CTCTTCAAGCATTGTCAGTACAGCTTCGTTGGCTCCGCCGTGAGCTGGCCCCCATAGTGCTGCAATTCCAGATGCAATACATGCGAATGGGTTTGCACCAGTTGATCCTGCCAGTCTAACAGTTGAAGTTGATGCGTTTTGTTCATGGTCTGCGTGCAGCATGAAGATTTTATCCATTGCTTTTGCAATAACTGGATCGATCTTGTAGTCGCCGCAAGGCGTGCTGAACATCATGTGCAGGAAGTTTTCAGAGTAATTCAGGTTGTTTTTTGGGTAGATAAAAGGTTGACCCAAAGAGTACTTGTAGCACATGGCTGCGACAGTCGGCATTTTAGCGACAAGCCTGAACATTGCGATGTCACGGTGTTCCTGATCTGAAAAGTCTTTGTCATGGTAGAAGGCTGACAAGGCACCCACTACGCCGCACATAATTGCCATAGGGTGTGCGTCACGTCTAAATCCATTAAAGAAGTGGGTCATCTGGTCGTGAACCATTGTGTGTTGGCCAACGGTTTGACGAAATTGCTCGCTTTCCTCTTTAGAGGGTAGTTCGCCGCGAACTAGCAGGTAGCATAACTCCAGGTAGTCGGAGCTTTCGGCGAGTTGTTCTATTGGGTATCCCCTGTGTAATAGGATACCGTTGTCACCGTCGATGTATGTGATCTTTGATTCGCAGGCGGCGGTAGATACGAAGCCAGGGTCATAAGTAAATAAGCCTTGGGCTACTAATCCTCGTACATCAATTACATCTGGGCCTTCAGTTCCTGAATAAACAGGGAACTCAACATTAATATCGCCCACCGATAACTGTGCTTTTTTATCAGTCATGGTGCTCTCCTATGGTCAGTGCTATGCCTAATTTCATGCGCTATACCTAAACAAAGTGTTTGCCCTTGATGGGGGTAATTACTGTCTTTAGGTATTGTGCCTATTTACCAGGCTCGGTTTGTTAAAAAAGAAATGCATTGTTTAAGTTAATGCAGGCTTTTTACGAGCCTTAAAAACAAGTGCCAAATATGATTCACCTACAAAAATTAGCGCGTTAAAGCACATGTCTATATAACATATGACGTAATTTGCATTCGCGCCCACTTATAGTGCACTTAACTCGAGTTAATGTACTAAATGGGTGCAATTTTAAGGGGTTAAATCGCTTAACTTGTTGTTTGGTCGTATTTTTCTGCCATTTATATGATTATGTCGGCCGCACAACTATAGAGATTGAGAAAAATTTGTCAATGCGGAGGTGGGGAAGTTATATCCTGCGTCGGGAGTTTCTTATGCATAAAGTAGATAAATTGTTACGCCAATTGTAATTTTGTAGACATATCTCTATAATCTCGTTCCCGAAATAGCCAGAGTTCGTTCTCATAGAGAGGCTATCCGGCCTTCCTAAAGAAACGCCTTGAGCACCTCTCCTGTAAATTCGCCCCCTGTGGGCCCAAAAGAGTGTGAAGAAGCTGTGAATAGCAATAGACCTGTTAACCTAGATCTGTCCAAATTTAGTTTTCCACTACCTGCCATCACTTCGATAATTCATCGTATTACGGGGTTAGCTCTGTTTGTTGGAGTTGCGTTCGTATTGTGGGCATTTGAAATGTCCCTAAGCGGTGAAGAAGGGTTTAATGTCATCAAAGACATTATGCAGGGTTTTTTAGCCAAGTTGATTCTATGGGGAATTATCTCGGCATTGTTGTACCACCTTGTTGCAGGCATCAAGCATCTATTAATGGACGCTGGTATTGGCGAAACGTTAGAAGGTGGTAAGTTGGGCGCCAAAATTACCTTGGTGGTTTCAATTGTATTGATTTTGCTCACAGGAGTCTGGATATGGTAGCCAGTGTTACTAGCTTAGGAAGAAGTGGTCTATATGACTGGATGGTGCAACGGGTTACGGCTGTTGTTTTAGCAGTATATATCCTTTTTCTATTAGGTTATTTTGTGTTGACACCAGATCTGAGCTACGAAGCTTGGAGTGGGTTGTTTGCAAATACCTGCATGAAGATATTTACCATTATGGCCTTGGTTTCTCTTAGCGCACATGCGTGGGTTGGAATGTGGACCATTTCAACAGATTATTTGAAAAATGGTTTGGTTAGATTCCTTTTTCAAGCGTTTTGTGGCGGCGTGATGTTCGTATATTTCGTCTGGGGCGTTCAAATTTTGTGGGGACTGTAATTAATGTCTAAGCTTCGAACTCTAACTTATGATGCCATTGTAATTGGTGGTGGCGGTGCAGGCATGCGTGCTGCACTTCAGTTGACTGAATCAGGCGTTAAAACAGCCTGTATCACTAAAGTATTTCCTACCCGTTCTCACACTGTATCAGCACAAGGCGGTATTACCTGTGCGATTGCAAGTAACGACCCGAACGATGATTGGCGCTGGCACATGTATGACACCGTCAAAGGTTCAGATTACATAGGTGACCAGGACGCTATTGAATACATGTGCTCTGTTGGTCCGCAGGCTGTTTATGAATTGGATCACATGGGGCTGCCTTTTTCCCGTACAGAAGAGGGACGTATCTACCAGCGTCCATTTGGTGGTCAGTCTAAAGACTATGGTAAAGGTGGTCAGGCGGCGAGAACTTGTGCTGCAGCAGATAGAACCGGGCACGCACTTCTTCATGCTTTGTACCAAGGCAACCTTAAAGGTGGCACAACCTTTCTAAACGAATGGTACGCAGTAGATCTGGTTAAGAATCAGAAGAATGCAGTCGTGGGTGTTATCGCGATCTGTATTGAAACAGGTGAAACTGTTTATGTAAAAGCCAAAGCTACAGTTATGGCTACTGGTGGCGCAGGGCGAATTTACCAGTCTACGACTAATGCGCTTATTAATACCGGTGATGGAATGGGAATGGCGCTTCGCGCAGGTTTCCCGGGCCAGGATATGGAAATGTGGCAGTTCCACCCAACGGGTATAGCAGGTGCGGGGGTTCTGGTAACAGAGGGCTGCCGTGGTGAAGGTGGTTACTTGATTAATGGTGACGGCGAACGCTTTATGGAGCGTTATGCGCCAAACGCAAAGGATCTGGCTGGCCGTGATGTTGTAGCACGTTCAATGGTTCTTGAGATTCTTGCGGGCCGAGGTTGTGGGCCAAACAAAGATCACGTATTGCTTAAGCTAGATCACTTGGGTGAGGAGACTCTTAACTTACGCCTGCCAGGGATTTGTGAGCTGTCGAAAACATTTGCCCATGTTGATCCGGTAAAAGCGCCTGTTCCAGTCGTCCCAACCTGCCACTACATGATGGGCGGTATACCTACTACTATTGGCGGGCAGGCTTTGACTCAAGATGCTGATGGCAACGATCAGATTATCGAAGGTCTGTACGCTTGTGGAGAGGCAGCTTGTGTATCTGTTCATGGTGCAAACCGCTTGGGTGGTAACTCTCTGCTTGATTTGGTTGTATTTGGCCGGGCAGCAGGTATTCAGATCGAGAAGTCATTGAAAGAAGGCTTTGCGACCGATGCTGCGACTGAGGCGGATATTGAGGCTGCGATGGCACGTCTTGACCGTTTGAACAACTCTACCGGTGGCGAAAGTGTTGCACAGGTTAGAGCTGACTTGCAGAGCACTATGCAGTTGTACTTTGGTGTATTCCGCGACGGTGAAACCATGCAGAAAGGTCTTAAGATGCTGGATGAGCTTCGTGTTCGAGTGCAGAACACCCATCTTGAAGATAAGAGTGGTGCATTTAATACTGCGCGAATTGAAGCACTGGAGTTGGATAACCTGTTCGAAGTCGCGTATGCGACAGCGGTATCAGCTGAAGAGCGTAAAGAGAGCCGTGGAGCGCATGCAAGAAATGACTTTACTGAGCGTGATGATGAGAATTGGTTGAAGCATTCTATGTATTTCCCAACAGAGAAGCGCGTTGGAAAGCGTGATGTAAACTTCTCGCCGAAAACTGTTGAGGCGTTTGAGCCGAAGATTCGAAGCTACTAAGGGGGGATTGAGGAATGTTAGTTAGTATATATCGTTATAATCCAGAAACAGATCAAACCCCTTATATGCAGGATGTTCAAGTTGACATCCCTGAAGGCAAGGATTTGATGGTTTTAGACGTACTAGGGTTGATGAAGGAGCAAGATACTTCGTTAGCCTACAGACGTTCGTGCCGTGAAGGTGTATGTGGCTCAGATGGGCTCAATATGAACGGCAAAAACGGGTTGGCCTGTATCACGCCGCTATCTTCCGTAGTGAAGAATAACAAACTGATATTGCGTCCATTGCCTGGATTGCCCGTTATTCGTGACCTGGTTGTAGATATGTCAATGTTCTACAAGCAGTACGAAAAAATTAAGCCATTCTTGATCAATGATAAGCCAGCTCCAGCTATTGAACGTCTTCAGACGCCTGAGGATCGCGAAAAGCTGGATGGGCTTTATGAGTGTATTCTTTGTGCATGTTGTTCAACTGCATGCCCATCGTTCTGGTGGAACCCAGATAAGTTCGTAGGGCCATCTGGCTTATTGCAGGCTTACAGGTTCTTGGCAGATAGTCGTGATACCGCGACTGCAGAGCGTTTGGCAGACCTTGATGATCCTTTCAGTGTTTTCCGCTGCAGAGGTATCATGAACTGTGTAAGCGTTTGCCCCAAAGGGCTTAACCCTACCAGAGCAATTGGTCATATAAGGAATATGCTTCTACAGCGCGCTACTTAGTAGTGGGCTGATAGATATTTTAGCTGGGAAACTCTTTAATAATTAGGGGTTTCCCAGAAAATGTCTATACTGTACTGATGAATCCATGTGTCGCTGATACTAATGGCTAATATCTTGCCTTAATGTTAGCGCACATAATCCGGAACCTGTAACGTAAACCCAAAAAGTTGATGTTGCAGTTTTGCTGAAAAAAAAGAAAACCACTGGTTGGCGGGTAACACCCGTGCTATCTGTGGGGCAGCAGTCATCAAAGGTAAGTTTTTAACCGGTTGCCACCAGATAGCTCCCAGGCATTAACCAAGGCGAGCTATAAAAAATGCACGAAAGCATAATGGAGCAGTTATGGCAGACTTCCCATCTGGCAGGAGGGAACTTTGCTTATGTTGAGCAGTTATACGACACTTACCTGACCGACCCTAATCAGGTCCCAGAAGAGTGGAGAAGTTATTTTGATCAGCTCCCAAGAGCTGAAGAAGGTGCCACTTCTCGTGATGTACCTCACTCAACCATCCGAGAACAATTTCTACACATCTCCAAAAATCAACGTCAATACAGTCAAACATCTACCCCTTCCAGTGCGACCTCTGAGCACGAAACCAAGCAAGTCAAAGTTCTCCAGTTAATTAATGCGTACCGTTTCCGGGGCCATCAACATGCCTCTCTGGATCCTCTGGGTATTATGGAGCGGGAAACCATCGCTGATTTGGGCTTGCAGTACCATGGGTTAAGTGAAGCAGACCTGGATATCGAGTTTCAAACCGGGTCATTGATGTTCGGCGCTGAATCAATGACGTTAAGAGATATCGTTGAAGGTTTGGAGCAGACATACTGTAGTACTGTCGGTGCTGAGTATATGCACATCGTCGATACTGAGACCAAAAGGTGGTTTCAGCAGCGTTTGGAGTCGGTAAAAGCGCACCCTGAATATGAACCTGAAACACGAAAGCATCTGCTAGAGAGACTTACAGCCGCAGAGGGCTTGGAAAAATATCTGGGCTCACGCTATCCAGGAACCAAGCGATTTGGCCTCGAAGGTGGTGAGAGTTTGATTCCCCTTACTGATGAATTGATCCAGCGAGCCGGTAGCTATGGCGCTAAAGAGATTGTCATCGGTATGGCTCACCGAGGTAGGCTCAATGTATTGGTTAATACGTTGGGCAAAAACCCTAAAGACCTGTTTGATGAATTTGAAGGTAAGAAATTACATGAAATGGGCTCGGGTGACGTTAAGTACCATCAAGGCTTTTCATCGAATGTAATGACCCCTGGTGGCGAAGTGCATTTGGCCCTTTCTTTTAATCCGTCACATCTTGAAATTGTATCTCCTGTTGTTGAAGGCTCTGTCAGAGCCCGTCAGTCACGACGAGAAGATAGCCATGGCGAAACCGTCGTCCCCATTATAATGCATGGTGATGCAGCGTTTGCGGGGCAGGGTGTGGTTATGGAAACCTTCCAGATGTCGCAAACAAGGGCATATCACACAGGTGGTACGGTTCATGTTGTGATTAATAACCAGGTCGGGTTCACGACCAATAAACAGGAAGATGCCCGTTCGACAGAGTATTGTACTGACGTTGCCAAGATGATTCAGGCACCTATTTTACATGTAAATGGTGATGACCCGGAGGCCGTGCTGTTTGTAACTCAAGTGGCCATGGACTATCGCCATCAGTTTAAAAAGGATGTCGTGATTGACCTTGTTTGTTATAGGCGGCGGGGCCATAACGAAGCTGATGAACCTTCGGGCACCCAGCCCATTATGTACAAGCAGATTAAGTCGCAGCAGACGACTCGAAATATCTACGCAGAAAGCCTTGTCAGCAAAGGTGTCTTGACGGCTGAAGAGTCGAAAAAGCTTGAAGATGAGTACAGGGATGCTCTGGATAACGGTGACCACGTTGCAAAGAGCTTGGTCAAGGATCCTAAGCTAGAGTTACATGTCGACTGGACGCCTTATCTTGGTCATGAGTGGACGGCAAAAGCAAAAACCAGCATTAATCGTAAAACACTCGAAAGGCTGGGAAAGAAGCTTGGGCAAACACCTGACGGGTTCCCTATTCAGCGCCAGGTTCAGAAGATTATTGAAGACCGGAACAAAATGAACCAAGGCGCCATGCCTGTTAACTGGGGATATGCAGAAGTCATGGCGTATGCCACATTGCTAAATGATGGTCATGAGGTTCGCATAACCGGCCAGGATGTGGGGCGCGGAACGTTTTCTCATCGTCATGCTGTGTTGCATAGCCAGAATGATGGCTCCGTTTATATGCCATTGAGCCATTTGTCGGATAACCAGCCAAAAATTGAAATCTACGACTCGTTGCTATCCGAGGTCGCGGTATTGGGCTTTGAGTATGGCTATGCTACCACTAACCCAAGCGCGCTTGTTGTTTGGGAGGCTCAGTTCGGGGATTTTGCGAATGGCGCTCAAGTTGTGATTGACCAATTTATAACCAGTGGTGAGCACAAGTGGGGGCGCTTGTGTGGTCTAACCATGCTGCTACCTCATGGCTACGAAGGGCAGGGGCCGGAGCACTCATCAGCCAGATTGGAACGTTATTTGCAATTGTGTGCTGAACACAACATTCAGGTTTGCGTGCCAACAACGCCATCTCAGGTGTTCCATATGCTGAGACGCCAGGTTAAGAGACCTTTGAGAAAACCGTTGATTGCGATTACTCCGAAAAGCTTGTTGAGGCACAAAGAAGCGGTTTCTACCATTGAAGAGTTGTCAGAAGGTACTTTTCATACGGTTTTACCCGAAGTCGATGCGCTGGATCCGAAAAAAGTCAAGCGCGTAGTGCTTTGTAGCGGTAAGGTTTATTACGACCTATTGGAGCGACGACGTAATGAGGGGAAAGAAGAGGTTGCTATTGTTCGCATTGAGCAACTTTACCCTTTCCCATCTGAGGACTTGTTGGATGTGCTGTCCGTTTATCCAAAATTCACGGATGTTGTATGGTGTCAGGAAGAGCCTATGAATCAGGGGGCTTGGTACTGTAGTCAGCACCATATGCGAGAAGTGCTACGGGAGATTAACCCGAAAATATACCTCAATTACGCGGGCAGGCCTGCATCCGCAGCGCCGGCATGTGGCTACGCCTCAGTCCACGTAGAAGAGCAGAATAAGCTAGTGAGCGAAGCATTAGACGTATAACTAAGAAAAGAATTCGTAGAGAAAGGATAACAAATGGCAATCGAAATTAAAGCACCTACCTTCCCTGAGTCTGTAGCAGACGGAACTATTGCGACCTGGCATAAGCAGCCAGGCGAGCAAGTTTCTAGAGATGAGCTTATTGTCGATATTGAAACAGACAAAGTTGTGCTGGAAGTTGTTGCACCCAATGATGGTGTAATAGAGAAAGTTGTAAAAGGTGAGGGAGATACCGTCCTCAGTGGAGAGGTTATAGGCGTTTTTGCAGAGGGGGCTTCAGGCTCGGCTGCGGAAACAAAAGGGGCTACATCCGAAGCCTCAACTGAACAGGAAGTCATTACTCCAAAAGCAACAGAGGAAATTTTGTTGAGTCCTGCCGCTCGCAAACTGGTTGATGAGAATAATCTGGATGCATCCTCAATACCAGCATCTGGTAAAGGGGGGCGATTGACTAAAGAAGATGTCGTGAACTATTTGGGTGCATCAAGCAAGTCGGTTGCGGCTTCGGCGCCCCAAACTGACGCGAGTAAGGCGGCTACTGATGCACCAACAATGCCTAGCCTGGAAGTTCCTGGCCAAGGTAGACCTGAAAAAAGAGTTCCGATGACTCGTCTTAGAGCCAGTATTGCAAGGCGCTTAGTCAACGCCCAGCAGACAGCTGCAATGTTGACGACGTTTAACGAAGTTAACATGAAGCCGATTATGGATCTTCGGAACCAGTATAAAGATTTGTTTGAGAAGAAGCACAATGGCACTCGTCTGGGCTTCATGTCCTTCTTTGTTAAGGCTGCAGTAGAAGCACTCAAGCGATACCCGGCAGTTAATGCATCAATTGATGGTAACGACATCGTTTATCATGGATATCAGGATATCGGTGTGGCTGTATCTTCAGATCGTGGTCTGGTTGTTCCTGTTCTGAGGGATGTTGATGGCATGGGGCTTGCCGATATTGAAGCGTCTATACGTGGTTATGGCTTAAAGGCGCGTGATGGGAAGTTAGCCATTGAAGATATGACTGGAGGAACATTCACCATTTCCAATGGTGGTGTATTTGGTTCGTTAATGTCCACACCCATACTAAATCCACCACAGACAGCAATACTTGGAATGCACAAAATTCAGGAGCGTCCAATGGCTGTAGATGGTGAAGTTGTAATATTGCCAATGATGTACTTGGCATTGTCATATGACCATAGGATGATTGACGGGAAAGAAGCTGTGCAGTTCCTTGTAACCATGAAAGAGTTACTTGAAGATCCAGCCCGAATTGTCCTAGACGTATAAAAATATAATGTGAGTGGAAGAAAAATGTCAGAAAAATTTGATGTCATTGTTATCGGAGCAGGGCCTGGTGGATACGTTGCAGCCATACGGTGTGCTCAGTTAGGGTTAAAAACGGCGTGTGTAGAGAAGTGGACTTCGGATACAGGCAAGCAGATTTTGGGCGGTACCTGTTTGAATGTCGGATGTATTCCTTCTAAAGCATTACTTGAGTCTTCACACAAGTTTGAAGAAACACTGCATGATTTTGATTCTCATGGAATCATAACCGGTGACGTGAAAATGGACGTCGCCAAAATGCTGGAACGCAAAAATACCATCGTTAAGAATTTAACCGGCGGAATTGCTTCGCTGTTCAAGGCCAATGGTGTTACCTCGATCCAGGGATCGGGCAAGGTCTTAGGGGGAAAGCAGGTTGAAGTGACAAACAATAGTGGTTCTGTTTCGGTTTATGATGCCGAAAATATCGTTATTGCGACTGGATCCAGACCTGTAGAAATACCTCCAACACCTTTGACAGAAGGACACATCGTTGACTCCACAGGCGCGCTAGACTTTGAAGAAGTGCCTAAACGCCTAGGGGTTATTGGTGCCGGGGTGATCGGTCTTGAGCTGGGAAGTGTTTGGTCTCGATTAGGGTCGGAAGTGACGGTTCTTGAGGCGCAAGACAAGTTTTTACCTACAGCTGATCAGCAGATTGCAAAAGAGGCGCTTAAGCAACTCAAAAAGCAAGGCTTGGACATCAAGCTAAAAGCTCGCGTAACGGGCAGTGAAATTAAGCGTGGCCTGGTCAATGTTTCGTACGAAGACTCAAAAGGTAAGCAGGAAGCGAAGTTTGACAAAGTTATTGTCGCAGTAGGGCGTGCGCCTTATACCGAAGGGCTTTTGTCTCCTGAGAGTGGTGTTAATCTGGACGAGCGTGGATTTATCTTTGTCGACGACCAGTGCCGAACCGATGTTCCTGGAATTTATGCAGTGGGTGATGTTGTTCGAGGCCCAATGTTGGCGCACAAGGGGATGGAAGAAGGCGTTATGGTTGCTGAGCGAATAGCTGAGCAGAAAACCCAGGTTAACTATGACTGTATTCCTGGTGTAATTTACACTAACCCAGAAATCGCCTGGGTTGGTAAAACTGAAGAACAACTCAAAAATGATGGTGTTGAATATAATGTAGGTACCTGCCCATTTGCCGCGAATGGACGTGCTATGGCTGCAAACAGCACAGCCGGGCTGGTAAAGGTTATTGCGGACGCATCAACTGATCGAATTCTTGGGGTTCATATTATTGGGCCGCAAGCCTCTGAGCTAATTGCTCAGGCTGTTATTGCGATGGAGTTTGGTTCTAGCGCAGAAGATCTTGGGTTAACAATGTTTGCCCATCCTTCATTATCAGAAACAGTTCACGAAGCTACACTCGCGGTAGCAGGGCATGCAATTCATATTGCAAATAGAAAGAAGAAAAAGTAAGCGTTGCTGATAGGCGCTACTTCATTGACTGCTGGAGAGTGATCCTCTCCGGCAGCTTAATAGTCCATATATAATTGGGCATTATACAACTGTCTGGATAAACGGAAAAAACTATGAATCTACACGAGTATCAGGCAAAGCAACTTTTCGCTGAGTATGGCTTGCCTGTATCAACTGGATACGCTTGCGATACCCCTGAAGAAGCTGCGGCAGCTGCTGACAAAATTGGCGGAGACAAATGGGTAGTTAAAGCACAGGTTCATGCTGGTGGCCGGGGTAAAGCTGGCGGTGTTAAGCTTGTTAGCTCAAAAGATGATATAAAAGCGTTCGCAGAGCAGTGGTTGGGCAAAAACCTTGTGACCTATCAAACTGATGCGAATGGTCAGCCAGTTACTAAAATTCTGGTTGAATCTTGTACTGATATTGCTCAGGAGCTGTATTTAGGTGCAGTAGTAGATCGCAGCACTCGTAGAGTCGTGTTTATGGCGTCTACTGAGGGTGGCGTTGAGATTGAGAAAGTCGCAGAAGAAACTCCCGAAAAAATTCTTCAGGCGGTCATTGATCCGTTGGTTGGTGCTCAGCCATACCAAGCCAGAGATTTGGCATTTCAGCTAGGTCTGAACAGCAGCCAAATCAAGCAGTTCACCAAATTGTTTATCGGCTTATCGCAGTTGTTTCATGATTATGACTTGGCGTTGCTAGAAATAAACCCTCTTGTTATTACTGATGAAGGAAACCTTCATTGTCTGGATGGCAAGATTAATATCGATTCAAATGCTCTTTATCGTCAGCCTAAGCTGGTTGAGATGAGAGACCCCTCCCAGGAAGATGCGCGTGAAGCAGAAGCAGCAGAGTGGGAACTTAACTATGTCGCATTAGATGGAAACATTGGCTGTATGGTTAATGGTGCCGGTCTGGCGATGGGAACCATGGATATAGTTAAGCTTCATGGTGGAGAGCCTGCTAACTTCCTTGACGTTGGTGGCGGTGCGACCAAAGAGCGTGTCACTGAAGCGTTTAAAATTATCCTCTCTGATGATAGCGTTAAAGCGGTGCTGGTTAACATCTTCGGTGGTATTGTACGTTGTGACCTTATTGCGGACGGCATAATCGGTGCTGTTGAAGAGGTCGGTGTTGCTGTGCCAGTCGTTGTTAGACTGGAAGGTAACAATGCTGATTTGGGTACTAAGAAGCTGGCAGACAGCGGACTAAACATTATTGCGGCCGACAGTCTGGAGCATGCCGCTGATTCAGTTGTTAAGGCAGCAGGGGGCCAAGCATAATGAGTGTTTTAATCGACAAGAATACCAAGGTTATCTGTCAGGGCTTTACCGGTGCCCAAGGTACGTTCCACTCTGAGCAGGCTATTGAATACGGCACTAATATGGTAGGCGGCGTTACGCCAGGCAAAGGTGGCCAGACTCATTTGGGGCTACCTGTTTTCAACACGGTAAGAGAGGCGGTTGAGCAAACAGGGGCAGATGCGTCTGTGATTTATGTTCCAGCTCCTTTTTGTAAAGACTCTATTCTCGAAGCCGCCAATGGTGGAATTAAGCTGATCGTTTGTATTACAGAAGGTATCCCTACACTTGACATGCTTGATGCAAAAGTTAAGTGCGATGAGTTGGGTGTACGTTTAATCGGACCTAACTGCCCTGGAGTTATAACGCCTGGAGAGTCAAAAATAGGGATTATGCCGGGTCATATTCATTTGCCCGGTAAAGTGGGCATTGTTTCCCGTTCAGGAACTCTGACTTATGAAGCCGTTAAGCAGACTACTGATTACGGTTATGGACAGTCTACCTGTGTAGGTATTGGTGGAGATCCTATTCCGGGATCTAGTTTCATTGATGTTCTGGAGTTATTCCAGAATGACCCGCAGACTGAAGCGATAGTTATGATTGGTGAAATCGGTGGTTCAGCAGAAGAGGAAGCTGCCGAGTATATTAAACATAATGTGACTAAGCCTGTCGTGTCGTATATAGCGGGTGTTACTGCTCCAGCGGGTAAGCGTATGGGGCACGCCGGAGCGATCATTGCCGGAGGTAAAGGTACAGCTACTGAGAAGTTTGCAGCACTTGAAGATGCAGGTGTTAAAACGGTTAAAAGCCTGGCAGATATCGGTAAGGCATTAGCCGAAGTGACTGGCTGGTAGTGTCAACGCATCTATGCTCTAACTAACGGTTGGAGCAGTTATTTAAGAGCCGTCTCAATTATGAGACGGCTTTTTTGTTTGCCCAGCGAAGCTGGCAAACCCGTCCACTTGAAAGAAAGTGGAATCACCCTGACTAAGGGGAAGATAATCTGAATGGCAAGGGCGCCACTGGCCAACGGTGGGGTCTGAAGGAAGCCATAGGAAGTTAGAGGTACACAACTAACCGTAACCTGTTTCGGCGGTGTTGGTGGGTAAGCGTCCAAAATAGCGCGAAGCCCAATACTTAGTCAGACCAACAACGTGCTTGAGGGTGGGATCTCTAACAGGGAGTCAGTGCAGTAACTGGGGAAGCCTGGCACTGTATCCATGTCAAAGGAAATGACTGGACGTATTATTCAAGGGGTGACTCAAGAATGGTATGAGTGTGAGGTGGCAGATGAACCCGTAGTAGTTTTGAAGGCTAGGCCGATGAAAGCCAGTAATGGTGTGGAGGATAAAACCAAGCCGACCAACAGCGCAATGATTGTTGGGGCTAGCAAGATTCAAAAGGTCAGGCTAGTTGCGAAGGGGGGAAGTGGTCTATAAACCACTAAAAGAGAAACGTAATAGGTCGTGTGACTACAAGCGGCATTAACATGCTGGGCATCCTTCAATGGTAAAGAGTGAAATCGGCGCGATTGTTGTTGAGCTGGTCATGGGGAGTAATCATTTCTCTTCATTAGAGGCAACAAGGTGGTTAAGCATATTGCACAAAATTGGGTCAAACCAAGCTAGAAGACTTAACGCGATGATGAAACAAACCCAACACAATCTAGGCAGTTAACGGCTAGTGGTATGAGAAAATAAACGTGAGAGTTTACTACAGTCTTTATGGTCGTCTGCTATCACTGCAGGCACTCTATGACGCATTCAAGCGAGTGAAGAAGAATAAAGGTGCTGCCGGAATAGACGGGCAGAGCGTGCAGGACTTTGCACAAAACTTGGAAAGTAATCTCAAACAACTATTACTCGAACTACAAGAGAGGCGGTATCAACCGCAACCAGTAAAACGTGTTGAAATCGACAAGGACGATGGAAGTAAGCGGCTACTGGGTGTTCCCACGGTTCGAGACCGTGTCGTACAACAATGTTTATCGAATATCATCACCCCCATCTTCGACCCAGACTTTCACCCATCCAGCTATGGGTATAGAGAGGGGCGAAGCTGTCATCAAGCCATTAGCAAAGCGACGTTGTTTATACGAAAGTATCATCGTCAACACGTAGTGGATATGGATCTGTCGAAGTGCTTCGACATGCTCGACCATGATCTAATCATTCAGTCAGTGCGAAAACGAATCACAGATGGCAGTATTCTGAACTTGATAGACATGTTTCTAAAAAGTGGAGTGATGATAGGCTCAAGTTGGCAAAGCAACGACAAGGGAAGTCCGCAAGGCGGGGTGATCAGTCCATTGCTAGCCAATATCTACTTAGATGCCTTTGATCAGGAAATGAAACGACGTCAGCACCGAATAGTGCGATACGCCGATGATATCTTGATACTCTGTAGCTCAGAAGCGGCAGCAAAGAATGCACTAAAGGTAGCGAGTCATATTTTAGAAGAGACACTTAAGCTAAAAGTGAATGAGCGGAAAACTCACATTGCGCATAGCGATGATGGGATTAAATTCTTGGGAGTGGTGATAGGAACAAACTATACACGAATCCAAGAAAAGAAACTCAAGACACTGAAAGTAAAGGTGAAGCAAATTACCAAGCGCAATGGAGGAAAGAACTTAGCCGAGGTGCTAAAAGAACTGAATCCAGTGCTAAGAGGGTTTGCAAATTATTTTAAAATAGCGAATATAGGATATATCTTAAATCAATTATCAGGTTGGATAAGACGAAGGTTGAGAAGTGTACAGCTGAAACTGTGGAAGAAGCCGGGCAAACTGCATCGACGACTAAAGCAATTGGGCTACAAACCTCCGTTTAAGAGCATCAAGATGAACTCATGGAGAAATGCAGCGAGTCCATTGGCAAGTTATGCGATGCCTAATAACTGGTTCAAAGAAATCGGCTTATATCAGATAAATGAAGTAAGGACAGGGGTTCTTGTTCCTTATTGTTAAGGAATAGTAGATTACATGAGCCGTATACGAGATCCGTACGTACGGTTCTGTGAGAGGGAGGGGGCTGTAACGCCTCCCCCTACTCGATGTCTATAGCGTTCAAATGTTGCTCTTTCTGGGAAATGCAGGGTGGAGTCAGGGCTTTTCTGGTTTATAATTGATTTTTGAAACTAATATGACCGTTTGAGGATATACAATTGAGTGCCGTCGAGTCACAGCAACGCGTTTTATCAGGGATGAGGCCAACAGGTAAACTTCATCTTGGGCATTATCACGGTGTACTAAAAAATTGGGTTGAATTGCAGCATGACTTCGATTGTTTCTTCTTTGTAGCAGACTGGCATGCATTGACTACTCATTATGAAAATCCTCATATAATCGAACAAAGCGTATGGGACATGGTTATCGACTGGCTTGCTGCTGGTGTTAATCCGGGTTCAGCAACGCTGTTTATTCAGTCAAAGGTGCCAGAGCATGCGGAGTTGCATTTGCTGCTGTCAATGATGACACCGCTAGGATGGCTTGAAAGGGTGCCAACTTATAAAGACCAGCAAGAGAAGCTGAAGGAAAAAGACCTGGCGACTTACGGTTTTTTGGGGTATCCGTTGCTTCAGAGCGCCGACATTTTGATATACCGCGCGGGACAGGTGCCGGTCGGTGCTGATCAGGTTTCTCATGTAGAAATGACTCGTGAAATCGCGCGTCGCTTTAACCACTTGTACGGCAAGGATGTTGGGTTCGAAGAGCAAGCAGAGTCCGCGATTCAAAAAATGGGTAAGAAGAATGCCAAAATCTACCGCTCGTTGAGAAAACGTTTTCTCGAGCAGGGTGATGAAGAGGCGTTAGAAACAGCGAGAGCGTTGATTAAAGAGCAGCAGAATATATCGCTTGGCGATAGAGAGCGGTTGTTTGGTTATATTGAAGGTGGCGGAAAGGTAATTCTCCCAGAACCCCAGCCTTTGTTGACGCCAGCCGCAAAAATGCCTGGTTTGGACGGGCAAAAAATGTCTAAGTCTTACGGAAATACGATCGGGCTACGAGAAGAGTCAGATAGTGTGGTTAAGAAAATCAGGACGATGCAGACTGACCCTCAACGCGTAAGGCTTACTGACCCCGGAGACCCGGACAAATGCCCTGTTTGGCAATTGCATGACGTATATTCGGATGTCGATACCAAAAACTGGGTTCAGAAAGGGTGTCGCAGTGCAGGAATTGGTTGCCTGGAGTGCAAGAAACCGGTGATTGATGCGGTATTGGAAGAGCAAAAACCGATTCATGAGCGTGCCAAACAGTATGAAGAAAACCCCGAACTCGTCCGCTCAATTATAGCGGAAGGCGTCGAAACAGCGCGCGATGCAGCAAAGGCAACGTTGGAAGAAGTACGACGAGCAATGGGGTTATCATATCGCTAAACCTCTGATTGTGGGACGGAACTAATGCCGGATAGCAATTAAATCAGATGGAAATCGGGCGCAGGGCATCTCGTACAAAGACCTTGGCAACATGTCTGGAGACAAAGAAGTAAGGGTGCCCCGCGCCCGATAAAATGAATGTTATTAATTCAGGGCATATCTAATGTCGCACGAAATCAACGAACATATTGAGGAAGACGCGCCTCACATCCAGCAAGAGATGATTTTTGCCTTCGTTGATGGAAAGCCTGTCACTGAAATTCCGCAGGATCTCTATATACCTCCAGATGCACTAGAGGTGATGTTAGAAACGTTTGAAGGCCCGCTTGATTTATTGCTTTATCTGATTCGACGTCAGAATATGGATATTCTGAACGTTAATGTTAGCCAGATTACTCAGCAATATATGGAGTATATTGCGCTGATGAAGGCCATGAGATTTGAGCTGGCTGCTGAATATTTGTTAATGGCGGCAATGCTGGCGGAAATAAAGTCGCGAATGTTACTGCCGAGACATGAGGGGGATGATGACGATGAGGAAGACCCTAGGGCTGAACTGATAAGGCGGTTACAGCAATATGAGAGGTTTAAGCAAGCAGCCGAAGACCTGGATGAGTTGCCTAGAGTCGGGCGTGAGACATATATTGGTAATGTTGAGCCCCCATTGTTGAAAACGCAAAAAAAGCACCCCGATCTATCACTGCAGGAGCTAATGCTTGCGTTTAGCGAAGTGCTGCGTAGGTCAGATATGTTCGAAAGTCACCAGATAGAAAAAGAGACATTATCTACGCGAGAGAAAATGACACACGTACTGAGTCTGCTATCTGGAGAACGTTTTACAACGTTTGAGTCGCTTTTTAATATTGAAGAAGGCCGTTTGGGCGTCGTTGTCACCTTTTTAGCGATAATGGAATTGATAAAAGAGCAGTTAGTTGAGCTTATTCAAAACGAGTCATTTGGCCCAATACACCTCAAAGCGAGAACTCAATGAATAGCTCTCTGCAAGATACCGTAGGAACTAACGGTTCTAAAAGTAAAGCGGGGACTAAAGTCTCCAAAAGTAAAAAAGAATCGGCCGTCCGTATAAAAAATATTGTGGAAGCCGTATTGCTAACAGTAGGTAAACCGCTCGATATTGACCGTCTGCTTGACATATTTGGCGATGACGAGCAGCCTACGAAACAGTTGCTGCGTGAAGTTCTTGATGGAATTTCAGCGGATTGTGAGACTAAAGGTTTTGAACTGGTTAAGGTAGCCAGTGGCTATCGATTCCAGATTAAGCAGGACTTTGCGCCCTGGGTTAGTCGATTATGGGAAGAACGGCCGCAACGATATTCAAGGGCATTGCTGGAAACATTGGCACTGATTGCCTATAGGCAACCGATAACACGAGGTGACATTGAGGATATTAGGGGCGTCGCTGTTAGCTCTAATATTATCAAAACTCTGGTTGAGAGAAGCTGGATCAGAGTGGTCGGCCATAAGGATGTTCCCGGTAAGCCTGCGATGTATGGAACGACCAAACAGTTCCTCGACTATTTTAATCTGCAAGGGCTAGATCAACTGCCTCCACTATCAGAAATAAGAGATATAGAGGCAATCAGTCTTGAAATGAAGCGGCAGGTTACACCTGAAAATGGCAAGGCAGAAGAAATGGGCGTTGCCAATTCTTCTATGACAGATCACTTTGAGTTAGAGCCCGGCTCAGATATAAGCAATGACTAACAGAACTCAGTGAAGGAAGTGACCGCCTCCTTTGCTAACTTTACACACTTTTTGGTTAATAAAATGACATCGGATACACCTAATACGTCTTCATCGAACAATGAATCAAATAAGCCCTCGTCGGACTCTCTTGCAGGGGAAAGGTTACAGAAGCTCCTGTCACAAGCGGGTGTAGGGTCCCGGCGAGAAGTTGAGGCGTGGATTAAATCCGGCCGAATTTCTATTAACGGCGAGGTTGCGACGCTGGGCGACAGGGCACTTTTTACCGATAAGATCATGCTAGATGGCAAGCCGGTAAAAATGGATCGGGGTGATATGTCTGCGCGCCGAATTCTAATTTATAACAAGCCAGAAGGCGAGGTAAGTACAAGGAGTGACCCTGAAGGACGGCCAACGGTTTTTGATCGCCTCCCCCCCTTGAAAGGGCAGCGTTGGATTATAGTAGGAAGGCTCGATATAAATACATCTGGTCTGCTGCTCTTTACCACTGACGGAGAGTTGGCGAACAGGCTTATGCATCCCTCTTATGAAATTGATCGAGAGTATGCCGTTCGTATTAAGGGCGATGTTGACGACGAGATGATTGAGCGCTTAAAACAGGGGGTGTTGTTGGAGGACGGAATGGCCAAGTTCACCGATATACATGATTCAGGTGGTACAGGCCTTAATCACTGGTTCCATGTCGTGCTAATGGAAGGTAGAAATAGGGAGGTTCGACGCCTCTGGGGCTCGCAAGGCGTGTCTGTTAGCCGGCTGAAACGGGTAAGGTTTGGCTGTATGTTTATGCCTTCCAGGCTT
Source organism: Alkalimarinus coralli (assembly GCF_023650515.1). Lineage (NCBI taxonomy): Bacteria > Pseudomonadati > Pseudomonadota > Gammaproteobacteria > Alteromonadales > Alteromonadaceae > Alkalimarinus > Alkalimarinus coralli. Next base: position 2,064,619 of record NZ_CP096016.1, on the reverse strand, counting down.
AAGGTTGGGCAGTATGAGGAGTTAGGCCAAAAAGATGCTGATAACCTCTCCGCAATGGTTGGCCTGAAACCCAAGCCCGTCGCTAAGAAGAAGCCGAAAGATATTGAGAAGCTTAAACGCCAGAGTAAGAAGAAAGCAAAACCGGTTATCGACGGAAGGCGCAAGTCATCGCGCCCTGCGGGTCGCCGAAAATAAAATTTGCAAGATATGCTAGCCAAAAAAACGCTATAAATGCCGGATTTTTTCTTAGTTGTAGTGAAGTAAAGCCACACAGCTGATCCGGCAATTTTAGTTGCTAGGCAGTTAAATGATTGGTTTCTCCATTCGTCATATTCTGCCTGATTGGGGATTCAGCAGACACGACCCTATTTCTGCCTGCGTTTTTGGCTTCATATAGCGCTTTGTCAGACCTTTCCAGAAGTGACTCAAGCTTTTCGTCATGTATAAATGTTGCAGTGCCAAGGCTGATTGTTAACGGGATTATTTTATCCCCGTGGACAAAGCGGGTTTTGCTCACTGCAAGCCTCAGTCGCTCAGCAATAATTTTCGCACCGACTTCGTTGGTTTTGTTAAGAAGTACTATAAACTCCTCACCACCACACCTGAAGCATAAGTCGCTTTTTCTTGCAGAGTTGGTCATGCACTCTACCAACTGCTTTAAAATATTGTCTCCAGCTGCGTGACCATATTGGTCGTTTATGTTTTTAAAGTAGTCAATATCGATGGTTATTACAGATAGCGGATGGTTGTGGCGTCTCGAAAGTTCTGTCTCTCGTGCTAATGCCGTATCCAGCGCCCGCTTGTTTCCGCAGCCGGTGAGTGAATCCTGTAGTGCGGCATCAAGTGCTCTTTTATACATTAGGGCATTCTTAAGAGGAAAAACTAACGTACCCATGAGCCTTTCCAATATGGCAAGCTCTTCTTCCTTAAACTTTTTGGATCGGGTAAGGCTAACTTCGCCCAAATCATCATTCTCGAGTTTCAACTTATAGTTGCACGAATGCGCAGAGCGTTTTTCGGACGTGATGTAGCTTCCTGCGGTTTCACAACTGTATTCGAACTGGTCGAAATCAATGAGTTTGCCAACTTCTTCTACAAACATGTTGACGATATGTTTAATATCCAGAGTGGTTTGTAGCCTGCGAGTCAGGCGAGAAATAATGTCATCGCTATCAGCCAAATGCTTAGCAAGCTCGTTGTAGGTAGAAACCAATCTTGCCTTTGTAAAGTCAATGGTGTCCGCTTTTTTGTTTGTCGTCATTACTTCGCTCCCGAATAGCGGCAAGTTACTGCTGTTAATGCTCGTTATCGATACTTTGGAGTGTGAAGGCGATATTCGTGCCAATGCTGAAATTGCTATTTAAAACAGGTGGATAGGTATATTTCGCTCGGCTGATAATTGCCGGCCGGCAAAAAAATGACGCTCCAATACCCAATATTTAGTTCAAAAAACAGCAAACAATCTCATCGAAGCGATAAAACTATGTGATAAAATCCGCTCAATTTTAGTTTTCAGGTTATTAACACTAATGAGATTTCAGGCACCGGAAAGTCTTTCCGAACAGATAGCGCAGCACATCGGTCTTCGAATTATTAAGGCAGAGTTAAAACCAAAAGAGAGAATTCAGGAATTAAAAGTGGCCAAAGAACTTGATGTAAGTCGAGGTTCTGTTCGCGAAGCACTTTTGATACTTGAACGGCGGCATTTGGTTAATATTTTTCCTAGAAAAGGGGCTGTTGTGTCTGAGTTATCAGCACACCATGTAAACTGTTTGTACGATATGTACATTACGCTCCTGTCTATGTTGCTCTCAACGTTTTCACAATGCTGGAAAGACGGAGACCTGGAGGAGATGATAGAAAAGGTAGAGTCGATAAATAAGTTAATGTCCTCTCCTGAAAAGCCGGTTGATAAAATTGTTGAAGCGGGCTTTGAGCTAATGAGTATGACCTATGAAGTGGTAAACAATCCTTACCTTGAAGAAACACTGGAAAACTTCAAACCGGGAATTAGCAGGACATACTACTTGGCGATGAAACCAAGGCAAGAAGAACTCCATCAGACCAGAGCTTTTTTTAACAAGCTTGTGTCGGCGGTGCTGAAAAGAGATCAGGAAGCCGTTAAGGTTATCGTCGCGGACTATGGCGAATTTCAGCGCACATTAACGCTGCAAGAACTGAAATCGGCAACATCTACGTCAAACTCGTATATTTAGCGACTGTTTAAACGCTACTGTTAAGCAAGGATAGGTGAATGAGGCTTAAATCAATCAAACTAGCGGGTTTTAAGTCATTTGTAGATCCTACCACTGTGCCGTTCCCTACCAATCTTGCCGCTGTTGTTGGGCCCAACGGTTGTGGTAAGTCCAACATTATTGACGCTGTAAGGTGGGTGATGGGGGAAAGTTCTGCCAAGCACCTTCGCGGCGAATCGATGACCGATGTCATTTTTAATGGGGCGAATGGGCGCAAGCCGGTGGGGCAAGCTTCGATAGAGTTAGTGTTTGATAATAGTGAAGGCAAGCTTGTGGGCGAGTATGCCCAGTTTAATGAGATATCTATTCGGCGGAAAGTAACCCGGGAAGCCCAATCATTCTACTACCTGAACGGAACAAAATGCCGCCGACGGGATATTACCGATTTGTTTCTGGGAACAGGCTTGGGGCCTCGTAGTTACGCCATTATCGAACAGGGGATGATATCAAAGCTTATTGAATCCAAGCCTGAGGAACTGAGAGTCTTCCTGGAAGAAGCCGCCGGTATATCAAAATATAAAGAGCGGCGTCGTGATACTGAAAGGCGAATGAAGCGCACTGAGGAAAATCTTGAACGCCTGTCCGATATACGAGAAGAGCTTGAAAGGCAGCTTTCACATCTACACAAGCAAGCTCAAGCTGCAGAGAAATATACTGAACTCAAGAAAGATGAAAGGCTCAAAAATGCCCAGCTTAATGCGCTGAAATGGAAAGCGTTAGATCAGCAGGTAGCTGACAAGACTGGTAAGGTGCAAACACTTGAGCTGGAGCTGGAAGCACTTCTATACGCACGAACCTCAAGCGAAGCAAGATCCGAGCAACTTCGTATTGAGCACCATGACAGCAGTGAAGAGTTCAATAGGGTGCAGGCGCGCTATTACGACTCTGGTGCTGAAATCGCCAGAGTGGAGCAGAGTCTACAGCACCAAAAAGAGCGCGCATTGCAGCTGCAGAAAGAGCTTCAGGAGGCTGTCTCGTCAGTCAAAGAGCTGCAAGAAGAATTGGCTACAGATCAGCAGCGCTTGGATGATATTGACGCTGAGTACGAAGAGCTGGCCCCCGAACTTGAAGAGAGCATTGCCAAGTCAGAAGAGTCTTCGGAAAAATTGGCCGTAATGGAAGATGAAATGCAGCGTTGGCAGCATGGCTGGGAGCAGTTCAATCATCAGTCCTCAGATGCCAGACAAAGAGCTGAAGTGGAGCAGTCCAGAATTCAACAGAGTGAACAGTCTCTACAGCGTTTAGATGAAAAAACAAGACGCTTACAGGAAGAGCTGGCTAACCTTCAAGGCCAAAATGATCACAGTGTTCTTGATGAACTCAAAGAGCAGATTGCTGAAAAAGAGTTAGTGGTCGAAGATGCACGCGGAGTAAAGCTGAGCGCGTCTGAAGTTATCGCTAAGAATCGAGAATCAATCACCCAAATCGAACAGGCGCTTGCTGCCAGCAGAAAGCAGTACCAGCAAAGCAGTGGCGAGCTGGCCTCCAAAAAGGCTTTGCAAAAGGGCGCACTCGGGGATGACGATCAGGAGCGAGTAACCTGGCTGCAGGCGCAGAGTATTGATAGCGCACTCTCTCTGACTCAGCAGCTAAAAGTGCAGGATGGCTGGGACAGTGCGGTGGAGGCTGTTCTGAGTCATTTTCTTCAGAGTATTAACGTCCCTGAACTGAGTATTATTTCAGACTTTAACATCGCGGATATTGCCTCATCAATATCACTATTCGAGAATTCTGCTGGTGATTCAAACCGCGTCATTGCAGGTGAAAAATCGCTCGAGAATGCCGTTCTCTCATCGTTTGTAAAAGGGGGGGCTTGCTATTATCCAATACTCAATAAAGTTTATGTTGCTGACTCCTTAAAAGAGGCAAATGCGATTCGCCACAAGCTCTCTGATGATGAATCTATAGTACTGACTGATGGCACAAGAATAGGGCGTCACTGGGTCAAGTTTCCCGGAAAGTCCTCAGCAGCAGGCGGCTTGTTGCAGCGGCAGAAAGATATAGACGCATTAAACGAAGTTATAGCACAGCAGAGTTTAGACATTGCTGCTCTCGAACAGGAGCTGGAGCGTAATCAATCAGATTTAAAGGAGAGCGAACACCGCTTTGAAGATGCTACGCGTCAAGTAACCGAAGCAGAACGAGATTTGTCACTATTGACCTCACAATTACGCTCCGCAGAAGTTAAGTTTGAACAGATTGCAGCAAGAGTCGAACGAACCAGGGAAGATATTGAAGATCTTGCGCTGCAGCGCGAGCAAGAACTTGAAGCGTTAGAGACATCTCGCATTGTGTGGCAACAAGCAATGGATGAGATGGACAAAAATGCAGATGAACGAGAAGTTCTGCTACAGCGAAGGGACGATATTCGAGCCTCGTTAGATAGCTATCGGCAGCAAGCACGACATGAAAGAGATATCTCTCACCAGCTGCAACTAAAGGTGCAGTCAGCGAAAAATCAGAAAGAGTCGCTATCGACCACCATATACAAATTGAATTTGCAGTTGGAACGAGTGAAAGAGCGGCATCGCTTATTGCAGGAAAATAGCGAATCAAATGCAGACCCTGTTGAAGAGCTTCAAATCAGACTTGAGGCGTTGCTCGAAAATAGGCTGAACGAAGAAGCACTACTCAACGCCGCCCGTGAAAAGCTAGAACGAGTTGATCAGTTAATAAAAGAGCAGGAGCGCGGTCGAAGCGAAAATGACAATAAGATTAATGAGGTCAGAGCGAAGCTTGAGCAAGAAAAAATGGAGTCGCAAGCGCACGAAATTCATCGGGCGGGCCTTGAAGAGCAGTTAAAAAAAGACAGTTTTGATCTGCAGGTGGTATTGAATACACTGCCCGGTGATGCTGAGGAGAGTGCCTGGATCGCGGAACTGGGAAAAATTGCTAACCGAATTCAACGGTTAGGGGCTATTAACCTGGCTGCGATTGATGAGTACAAAGTCCAAAGCGAACGCAAAACCTATCTGGATGCTCAGGATGCCGACTTAAGAGAAGCGCTTGAAACGTTGGAGTCAGCGATTCGTAAGATCGACAGAGAGACCAGAGCCCGATTTAAAGAGACATACGACAAAGTGAACAATGGGCTTCAGGAGCTGTTTCCGAAAGTGTTTGGTGGAGGCAGCGCCTATCTTGACTTAACAGGGGACGACCTGCTGGAAACTGGCGTTTCTATTATGGCTCGACCGCCCGGTAAAAAGAACTCTACCATTCATTTGTTGTCTGGTGGAGAAAAAGCCCTCACAGCGATTGCATTGATATTCTCTATCTTTCAGCTTAACCCTGCGCCGTTTTGTATGTTGGACGAGGTCGATGCGCCTCTGGATGACGCTAACGTTGCACGCTATGCCAATATGGTGAGGGAGATGTCTGATCAAGTACAGTTCATCTACATTACTCACAATAAGATCGCCATGGAAATGGCTGATCAGCTAATGGGGGTGACAATGCATGAGCCAGGTGTTTCAAGGTTGGTCTCAGTCGATGTAGAAGAAGCCGCACAAATGGCTGCGGTTTAAACACCAAAAACCACCTCATTGATGTTGAGATTTTGCGTATAGCAAAATGCAGACTTTGCCTCACCCGTCAAAACCGTAAAAAAATCGCCGGTATAGTGGCAATTACTATTCAGAAATGGCGAGCCTACCGTTACAATTAGCACTTGATGGTAATTTTTTGTTAATCTCTAGTATAGAGTTCATTATTAATATGTTTGTAAGAATGAACGGCAGTAGTCGACTCAGTGATTGCTAACCGGATATTAGTCTAATCTACAAACAGTAATACGGTTTTATGTAAGAATATGGATATGAATTTACGAGAGTGGTTAATTGTTTTTGGTGGTCTAATTATTGCCGGAATCGTCATTGACGGCATACGAAGAATGAGGCGCGCCAGACGCGACTCACTTGAAATATCAATGGGCATGGGAGGCGAGATAGAGAACTCCCCACTTGATGAAGGTTTTAACCCTGAACTTCCCAACGGTGGGGCGAGGTTAGCCAATAGCGCTAAGCGGAATGTTGTTGAGGAAACATCACAGCACGCCGATGAGGACTATACTCAAGACGCTTCTCAATTTTCTGATCCTCATGCGCGAATTGAGCCATCCATTGAAACAGGCAATATCGACATGGGCGATGACAACCTTTCTGCGGTGAGAGTTGTTGCTCGTAAAGATAAACGAGATACAGCTGACTCAATGGGGGCTGTCGACGAACGTAGTATCAGCAATGAACCAGCCTCAGATGACAAAAATGCTGTGGTTGATGGTGAGATTCGTGCAACGAAACCTTCCGCACCGACTGGTCGGGCCAGCGCTGGTGGAACAAAGCCTAAAACGAAAATGACCTTCGGAGAAGGCTTGAAAGCATCCAGCTCTAAAATTAAATCTGCTTCGAATAAGTCGAAGCAGGCGAAAAAAGAGCAAAAGCCCAAGCCTGCCCAAGAGGTCATTGTATTGAATGTGATGAGCAAGTCTGCCGAGGGCTTCAAGGGCTCTGATTTGAGCACACTGCTTGAAGCATGCGGTGTAGAGCATGGTGATATGTCGATCTTTCATCGACACGAAGGCGCCGTAGACAGCCCTGTCCAATTTAGTGTAGCAAATGCCGTAGAGCCTGGTTATTTCCCGAAAGACCAGTTAAATGATATGACAACGCCTGGTATCTGCTTTTTTATGAGCCTGCCTGGACCAGAAGACAATATGAGAGCATTCGACTATATGGTAGAAACCGCTCAATGTGTTGTCAGAAATTTATCTGGTGAGATGAAGGATGAAAGGCGAAGCGATATGACGCCCCAAACTCTGGAACACTGCCGTGAAAGAATCCGGGACTTTGAACGACGACAGCTAGCCGCCAGGTGCTAGCTCAGCTGTTGACAAGCTAATCTGTATTGCCTAAAAAGCGAAGCCTATGCTTCGCTTTTTATTTGGCGGGTACTCGGGCAAGTTGTTACGAACTGCACCTGGACGGTGTGCAAGTGACGCTCAAACCCAGTATTTGTGATTTCAAAATTAGTTTTATGAGACACCCAAGCATGCCTGTATCAGAAGATATTATTCAGCGAGTTGAACGACTGCGCGAAGAGTTGGATAAGCATAATTACCGTTACTACGTGATGGATGACCCTTCGGTGCCAGACGCAGAGTATGATCGTTTAATGAATGAGCTCAAAGCAATAGAAGGGGAATACCCTTCACTTGTTGTACCCGACTCGCCCACTCAGCGAGTAGGAGGTGAGCCACTCGCCGCATTCACCCAGGTAACGCATGAAATGCCAATGCTGTCGCTGGATAACGCGTTTAATGAAGACGATATGGCAGACTTTAACCGCAGAATTATCGAACGTTTAGCAAGCGATGAAGAGATTGAGTATGCCTGCGAGCCCAAACTGGACGGTATCGCCGTCAGTTTGCTTTATGAAAACGGCTATCTGGTAAGAGGGGCAACACGCGGGGATGGGGAAACGGGAGAAGATATCACCCAAAACGTGAGAACGATTAATTCGATTCCTCTAAAGCTAATGGGGAACGGGTTTCCTGAGCGCATTGAGATCAGAGGTGAAATCTACATGCCAAAGTCCTCTTTTGATGCACTGAATAAAGAGGCAGAACGGTTGGGTAACAAACCTTTTGTGAACCCTAGAAATGCCGCAGCCGGTAGTTTGAGGCAATTGGACTCAAAAATTACAGCGAGCCGAAATCTCGAAATGTGCTGTTATTCGGTGGGCATTGTAGAGGGGGGAAGCCTCAAAGAGACCCATACCGACTCACTGCACTGCTTAAACCAATGGGGGTTGAGAATTAACGCTGAAATGAAAGTGGTTAAAGGCGTTGCAGGCTGTTTGGAGTACTATCGGTCGATTGCAGAAAAGAGAAATGGTCTTCCATATGAAATCGATGGTGTTGTGTTCAAAGTCAATAACTTAGCGTTACAGCAGCGGTTGGGCTTTGTATCCCGTGCCCCTAGATGGGCTATTGCGCATAAATTCCCTGCCCAGGAAGAATTAACCGAAGTGTTAGATGTTGAATTTCAAGTCGGAAGAACCGGAGCCGTCACCCCAGTTGCTCGCTTAAAACCGGTTTTTGTCGGCGGTGTAACAGTTAGCAACGCGACTCTTCATAATATGGACGAAATTGAGCGCCTGGGGTTAATGATTGGTGATAGCGTCATTGTACGAAGAGCGGGAGACGTAATTCCTAAAGTTGTAAAGGTTGTTGAAGAGAAACGGCCTGACAACGCCCGACCAGTCCTGTTTCCAAGCCATTGCCCGGTGTGCGAGTCTGAAGTAGTGCAGCTTGAAGGTGAAGCCGTTGCTCGTTGCTCTGGTGGTCTTTTCTGTGCGGCGCAGCGTAAGGAAGCGATAAAGCACTACGCATCCAGAAAGGCAATGGATATTGATGGGCTGGGTGACAAGTTAGTTGAAGCGTTAGTTGATGAAGGCCACATAAAAAATGTTGCCGACTTATATACGCTTAGCCGATACCAAATAGCGAGCATGGAAAGAATGGCAGAAAAGTCAGCAGATAATTTGCTGGGCGCACTGGAGAAGTCTAAAAAAACCAAACTATCGAGCTTTATCTATTCGCTAGGGATAAGGGAAGTGGGGGAGACCACCGCAAGAACACTGTCAAATGCGTTTGGAACGTTGGACAAAATTCGAAATGCCACGGTTAATGAGTTGATTGCTGTTCAGGATGTTGGCCCGATTGTGGCGAATCATATTGTTTCCTTTTTTGAGCAGGCCCATAACAATGAGATTATTGACCAGTTAGTAGCAGAAGGCGTGAGCTGGCCAGATATCGTTGTTGATACGGCTGATAAGGCCTTGCAGGGTAAAACGTTCGTTATTACGGGCACACTCAGTCAGATGACTCGCGAAGAGGCCAAAGAGAAGTTGCTAGCGCTGGGGGCGAAAGTGAGTGGTAGTGTTTCCAAGAAAACCTATTGCCTAATTGCAGGAGAGGCAGCAGGCTCAAAGCTTAAAAAAGCAGAAGAGCTGGGCATTAAGGTTATGAACGAGCATGAATTTATCGATATGCTGTAGGCTTACCCAAAGTAAGTCTACAGCATGATTGAGCCTGCAAGTTTATTTCTTGGTGAGCGCTTTATAACTTTCTCCTGATCAGGTCTCTGATAATAAATCGCGACGGGCTGATGGCCTTAACGATGTCAGCAGAGAGCGGTGTGGGCTCATTGCATATCTGGCTGGCGATAAACTCAGCGGCTAATGGGCATGAGGATAGGCCTTTTGAACCATGGGCTATATTGACAAATAGCCCTTCGTAATAGGCGCCGTTTACGTCAAACTTTGCTTTTGCATCGTTTCTTAGTTTTGAAAAGCGCTCAACCTGCTGTTGTAAAACTGGCGCTTTCCCAATTATTGGGACATAGTCGGGTGAAGTGCACCGCACCGATGCACGGCCTTTTAGTGATGATATCTGATTATCAGACAATAACTCTTTAGCGGAGTGGAGCCAGTCGGTTAACTGGTTAATATTCTTTGTGTGGTCTTCTGCCAGTTCTTCGCTATGGTCGTTTTTAAGATCAAATGTGGCCCCAAAACAAAACTCATTATTTAAACTTGGGCTGATATAACCTTCGCCACACAGTACCTTTTTTAAAGGGTATTCCGCTTTTGATGAGATGACCGATACCTGGCCTCTTATCGGCTTGGTTCGTAAGTGGCTGAGTTGCTCGAATGTTCTCGCGTCGGAGGCAGAGCAAACGACAATATTATTAGCTTTGGCAACAACGCGGTTATCGCTGATTACCGACCATTGTAGTGTTTCTGAGTTCTGAGTGAGTTCCGTAATTTGAGTGTTGTACAGCGTGACAATATCTTTATTGTCGAGCAGTGACTCGCACAATTTTTTCGGAGCGACCCAGCCTGAGTCAGGAAAGTGAATACCGCCATGGCTTAGTTCTACGCCCGCCAAGCGGCTTGCCTGCTCAGGCGTTAAGGGTGTTAACAGGTTCTCTGGGTAATGATTTTTCGCCAAGAACTCTGCTTGTTTGGCCTCTTCTTTATCACTCCAGGCAACTTGTATTAATCCGCAGTTGTTCCAGAATGGTGTTTCTGACTGCTGTTGTGCGCGGCTATAATAGTTCTGGCTGAACAGGAGGTTACTTAACGCGTACTTTGTTTGAATATTAAAATCAGAGGAGAACTTGTTGTAAACCGCCCCCTGAGGGTTGCCTGAGCCACCCGCGCCGGGTTCTTTTTGCTTTTCAACCACTAAAACCTTTAACCCTCTCGTTGCCAGCGCAGTGGCTGTTGATGCGCCTGCTAATCCTGCGCCGACTATAATCACATCGTAGTCGTTTGAAGAGGCATAGCCGCTTGAAGAGGTATAGCCGCTTGAGGAGGTATCGTCGGTTGAGCCAGTATAGTTAGTAGAGGCCGTGCCTTGAACGGTGCCAAGACTGCCTTTTAGCCAAGCGCTGTCAAGCAGACTGTTAAGCTTGCTAATATTTGCAAAAGAGTGACTTGCAGAAGAGTGATTGGCTGACGGAGTTACTTTTGGATTAGTGTCAGCCACGTCGGCCTCTGGAGCCACCAAATAGCCGGTTTGCATCTCTTTCTTACGGCCAAACCCGGGCACCTTTATTACGTTAAAGCCTGCGCCAGACATGCCTCGCCTTATAACACCAGCGATGCTAAAGGTGCTAAAGGTCGCATCCTGAGCACTATGTCGGCCAATTATATTGAATAGCTCAGCACTCCACATGTCCGGGCTTTTGTGAGGGGCAAAACCATCGAGAAACCATGCATCGGCCAGAAACAGTGCATCTTTAAACTGCTCTTCTGCATCGCCAATATAGAGTGTCAGTGTGACCCTCCCTTGTTCAAACACCAAGCGGTGGCAGCCTTTAACTGCCAGAGGATACTGCTCCAGGAGCTGTTCGCTTAGATGGCTGAGTTGAGGCCAATTGTCTAGGGCTTTAGCTAAGTCGGATACCTTAATTGGCGCATTCTCAACGGATACAAAATGCAATGAACGTACTTCGTTGGAATCTCTAATTTTTTGCCAGGCCAGCCAGCAACACAAGAAGTTTAAGCCTGTGCCAAAGCCAATTTCAGCGATAGTGAAATTACTTTTTTGAGTTAAATCCCTGAGTCGATTTTCGATGTTATTGTTGTCAAGAAACACATATTGAGTCTCTTCAAGGCCACTTTCTCGAGAGTAATAAACGTCATCGTGATCTTTTGAAATAGGGTGGCCGACCTCATCCCAGATGAGGTCGGCAGTAGGTACTGAAGGTAACTGCAAAATGGTAACTCGTTAGAATGGAGTAAAGGGCCGAACTATTTGATAACGGACATTTTTTTGATTACGACAGGGTCAACCGGGATATTCGCGTGCATATTACGCCGGGTTGTTTTGACCGTGGCTATTTTATCTACCACATCCATTCCATCAATCACTTTACCAAAACTTGCGTATCCCATGCTCTGTGAGCTGTAGTCAAGGAAGTTGTTGTTGGCAACATTGATAAAAAATTGCGAAGAGGCTGAGTGCGGGTCATTGGTGCGCGCCATTGCGATGGTGCCACGATTATTGTGCAGGCCGTTGGCCGCTTCATTTCTAATTGGAGCCTTCGTAGGTAGTTTATCCATACTCTTATAAAACCCCCCGCCCTGAATCATAAAACCAGGAATGACGCGGTGAAATATAGTCTTGGTGTAAAACCCGCTGTCTACGTAGCTCAGGAAGTTCTTGACAGTAATGGGGGCTTTTTCCGGGTTTAATTTGAGCGTGATATTTCCGTAGTTCGTTTCTATCAGTACCTTGGTATCGCTGACCGCAGATGGGTCGTCGGCAGCGACTGCGATTGAACTGAATATAAAAGACAATGAGAGCAACAGAGATTTAATGAAAGTTGTGTGCCTACGCATTTAAAATACCCTTTGTTAATTTATTGGTGAAGTTGAGGTTGATTTTAATTGCTGCATTTTCCCATTGAAATGCAGTTTTTCCCCTTACGTTTGGATTCGTAAAGTGCATCGTCCGCGCATTTTAACAGATCTTTTATCGATTGTTCCTGATCTGGGATAACTGAACAGTAACCTATGCTAATTGTAAGTCGGTTGCAATGGGATGCATCAGGGTGGTCAATATTAAGCTTGTATATCTCGGTGAGCATATTTTGGGCAACACTTTGCGCAGATTCTGCGTCGCTGTGAGGAAGTGTGGCAATAAACTCTTCTCCTCCATATCTGGCGACTAAATCATCTGGCCGTTTGATGCTCTGGTGCAGCGTTTTACCGATAGCTGATAAGGCATCATCACCTGCCAGGTGACCTTGTGAGTCGTTATACTGCTTGAAGTCATCAACATCAATCATGAGCACGGATATGGGGGTTTTATGCCGGATTGCGCTGAGCCACTCCCGCTCGATATGTTTATTAAAATAGCGCCTGTTATAAAGGCCGGTGAGGCTATCAGAAGTGGATAATTTACGTAGCTCGTCCTGAGTTTTTATCAATTGCTCCTGCTCATGGTTCAGTAACAGAATGCGTAAGAAATTTTTTCTGATCTCGAACTCCATTCTACCATTCACAATCAGGCTGATTATGGTGACGAATGAATAGATAAAAAGTATTTCCGTAACCTGTTCGTGGGATATGTCGGTCAATAAGGTGATAGCAAAGACTTGAGAGGCGAACATTAAAATGGTTGCGGGCAGGGCATAGCTAAACCCGACACGTATAACGTTACTTATAAAGAAAATTGTGACTATGGGGCCAAACTGGTAATGATAATGCCCACTGTTGGCCGCCAAAACGCCAATGAGTACCAATGAAAGATGAATGATCAAACCACCGACACAGAGAATAAGCTGTTGCCAACGGTAAGAAGGGTAGTAGTACGTAAAGCATACCATCGATAGGATAATGACAGCGCCTAACGCTCGAATGGTTGCAACTTGGCTGAATATTTCGGGGATTACCAAATGGTCCGCTATCAAAAAAATAACAAGCCCCAGCCCCCCAAGAATAGGGTATAAACGGTTTTCTAACTGGTAACTCGAAAGCATATATTGAATATACTTAGCTTCAACGATATCGCTAAACCGGTAGAAAAAACGCTTTCTGAAAAGGTATGCCTGAGCCTCCTGAATCAGCTTAATGGGTAAATTAATATCCTGAATTTTAAATGACAATGACTTTTCCTGATGGTATCGGCTGAAGATGCTTTATTTGGCTCTCGAACAGTTATTATAGAATACTTTTTTAAAATGGAAGTTCTACTAACTAACTGATTTACAAAAATATTGTTTTTTCATTTTTTTGCCCTGTATCAAATCGAAAACTGTACTTACATTTCTTAACTAATCGACAAGCTTATCCTGTGTACAAAAACCGCAATACGTACCATTATTCGTGTGGGATCAATACAAACTCAAACACGTTAGAGGTCGGGGATATGATAGCTACAAAAACAAAACAACTAGACAAATCCCGTCTTGGTCGGTTACTGGTTAATCGGGGTTATATTACTGAACAGCAGCTTGATAGCGCACTGGCTCAGCAGAAAAGGACTGGTCAAAGATTAGGTGAGGTGCTGGTTTGCCAAGGCTTGATTACAGACCGAGACCTGGATCGAACGCTAAAGCATCAAAAGCGTTATCGTTATACGGCTGCATTTGTAGCTATGGTTGTAACGCCACTTCAGCCTATGGTTGCGTTTGCCGCTTCAACCCAGACAAGCAACGCCAGCAGTGATGCAATAGCTGGCGAGCAGATTAATGCATTTAAGTCCAAAACTGGCATGAAAGCCCTTGATGATGACTCGTTGGCGGGTGTGACAGCGCAAGGTATCACTGACGACATTCAAAACTTAATGCAGATGGTTAACAACGAAGAGAAGCCAGATTCTGTTAAGGTCTTAAAAAACCTGACGAACGTGTTTGTTCCGGTGACTAATATGTTGGCGTGGGATTCAAAGGTAGAAGGTGTCGTTTATGATACCAGTAAGCCTGGTTTTGAAATGCTCGAACCTGGCAAGATGAAGTTGGCACTCCCTACTCATATTGACAAGATTAGCCTGGAAAATATCAGAGTCGCAGGGGCTGGGCCAACAAGTGCGTCGTTCGGAAGTGTGTATATGAGTGATATTAACTTCTCTGCCGATTCTTCCGTAACCATAACGGTAAGATAATAAACGCATAAGGAGTATTCTTAGTTTCTGTCTCTGTAGTTTAAAGCTCTCAGCAGTCGAGAGACCATTCCAAAGCAAACAGACATTCTAAATTAAAGGCCTGGTCAGTAAATTGATCAGGCCTTTGCTATTGAGTTAAGCCCACCAATAGAGCTTTCTTTGCCTGATGAACCGTAAAGGTTGGGTTTGTTATGCTGCCCTCTCACAATATCCATTAGCTTGTTAACGCGCTTAAGGGAGTGGCTGACGACCTTTCCATTGATGGTGTTTTGATCTTGACAGAATCTTAGCCCTACATTCACCTTTCTCCACAATGCTTGTAGTTCCGGGTCAGGAATATCGGCGATTACTTTTTCAAATTCACCCTTTCTAATCTGATGGCCGGCATCAATGAATAGTTTGGCTTTTTCTTTAGCGCGATGCTCGATGGACTTTATTCGGGAGGATTTTTCGCTGGTTAGTAGCTTGAGAGAGTCGTTAGAGCGCTCTTTTAAAGCAGTGCGCTCTTTGTTTAACAGTTCGCTTAAGCGGGTAAGGTCTTGAATATCTTCTTGCAGCAGAGTCTTGAGTCGATCAATTAAAAGCGGCATAACTTACTTACTCTCAGAAAATGTGTTTCTCCATATCAAGCATTTTCTGGGCCACATTTTCAGGTGAGACAGTATAGCTTCCGTCTTCTAGGGCCGCGCGTATCTTGGCCACTTTATCTGAATCTACCTCAGGTAAGCTTTTCAAGCTCGCTTCAATTTGCTGAAAGTCTTTTGCTTTGCCACTGAAACTTACGCTTTCACCTCTTTTTTCAGTCGGTGCCTGCTGTTTGTCCTGTGCTGAGTTGTCAACTTTTTGACGAGGCTGCTGAGTTTCAACACTCCTGCTTTGGGAGCTACCCGGTCGGTTCGGGTTTATTCCGTTAATGTCGATTGCCATGATCGTAAACCTTTAATTAATAGACTCTGCTTAACTTATCGACCAAACTTTTAAGAACTTTAATAATAAACGTTATTTTATTTCAACGACTGCAATTTAACTATCGAAATAAGCCGCCTCGCTTCTATAATAACATCTGTCACAGGTTCTGTTTATTGGTTTCTGACTCGCTTTAGATAATTCAGTTTGATTGACAACGCATTACATCGGAACAACAACCTGCCCCTTTGATATCACCGTTGCCCTAACGACTCGTTGAGATTTTTTATTTTTCACCGGTATTTGTTGGCCCAGTTTGCCGTCACTCATCGCTGTGCCCATCATCTGAACGGATATCGTGTCTGATAGCGCGCTTATAACAACGGTGTCGCCTCGCGCAACCACTTTAGGGGGTAGTAGCAGCCCTGGATAGAAAACGTCACCGGCCTGGATTGATCGTCGTAAAAGCATTCCTACGATGTTTTGTTGATTAACAAAGTAGCCTTTTCGAAACTTATTGACTTGAATTTCAGCGCGTTCCAGGTCGGACTTTTTTACCCTTTGGCCCCGTGGCAGCGTCTGGCTTGCCACCCAGACCTCTTTGTATATATTAATTTCAGCACCGACAAATATTGACCATCGCTTTTTATCACTGCAAACCACTTTTATTGTATTTTTGTTTCTCTCCAAAGGGTCGCCCTGAAAGGTAAAGGAAAGAGGCGTACTGCATTTTGTGAGATTCAAACGCGGATCAATGTTGCCGATTTTATAATTGGAGCGGTAATTTTTTTCCGAGGCGAGTGTTTGGCTATATTCATCAAGAAAAAAACGGGTCTCTTGAGAAGCCCATTCGCTAAAAGTAGATGCATTAACAGGTGTGATGCTGAAAAGTAACAATAGAACTAAAATAGCTCTGCGAACTTTTAAAAAATGGCCTATGCTAATGAGAAGTAAGCAGTATTTGTCTAAACAAGGCACATGAACACCATTTGACATATTGAATAAGATTGTTTGTAAAGTAAGCAAACAGTGTGCCGATATAAAAAATAGCGGCCAATACGACACAATGTATCGACTATAACGTGTCAATGGACTTTAGCCGTTTGTTTGAATTTTTAGCATTCAGAAAAAAGCAGGGGATACACCTATGGCTGGTGTTTTGGATAGTGTTAACCAGAGAACTCAGCTGGTTGGCGAGAATCGACTTGAGTTGTTGTTGTTTCGATTACGAGGCGAACAGATATACGGTATAAACGTCTTTAAAGTTAAAGAAGTATTGCAGTGTCCAAAGCTCGCAATGATGCCAAAGCGTAACCCCGTGGTGAGAGGCGTTGCTCATATAAGAGGGGGAACTATTCCTATTATGGATATGGGAATGGCGACCGGGCAAGCACCTATACCTGAAGACCAGATAAACAGTAGCTTCGTTATTATTACCGAGTACAACCGTAAAACTCAGGGCTTTCTAGTCGGGGGCGTTGAGCGTATTGTTAACCTGAACTGGGGGGAAATTCACCCACCACCAAAGGGGGCAGGTAAGGAGAATTATCTGACTGCTGTGACTCAGTTAGATGACAAGTTGGTTGAAATTATCGATGTTGAAAAAATTCTCGCAGAAGTATCCCCTGTAGAAGACACCGTCACAGCAGGGATTATTACAGAAGAACAAACAGAAAAGGCGCAGCGTTTTCGGGTGCTGGTGGTTGATGATTCTTTGGTCGCCCGTAAACAGATCCAAAACTGCTTGCAGGCTGTAGGGTTTGAGGTCATCACTAAAAATGATGGTCAGCAGGCGCTCAACTACCTGCGTGAGCAGGCGGAGGCAGGCGTTGACATTAAAGAGCACCTTGCGTTGATGATATCTGATGTTGAAATGCCTGAGATGGATGGTTACACCCTCACAACCAACTGCAAGGCAGACCCTCGATTGGCTGACCTCTATATCATGCTGCATACCTCTCTTAGCGGTGTTTTTAACAAAGCGATGGTTGAAAAGGTGGGGGCAGATGATTTTATGGCTAAGTTCAGCCCGGATGAATTGGCTGAGCGCGTTATGACAGTCGTAGACCAATTACATCACTGACACTCACTAGGTAACATTGCTCACTAGATAACAATATTTTTTGTTTGGACTAAAACATTTATGGTGACACGCTTGAGCTCACCCCCGCCAGGGGCAGCCGACGAATATCAGCAGTTTAGGGACTTTTTGCAGGATGCTTGCGGGATACTGCTGGGCGATAACAAACAATATCTGGTAAAAAGTCGACTAAGGAAAATCATGGAAGAGGAGGGGGTTGAATCCCTTGGGGCGCTGGTTCAGCAATTGAAGAAAATATCTGCCAGAGGGTTGAAAGAGCGGGTGGTCGATGCGATGACCACTAACGAAACGTTGTGGTTTAGGGACAATCATCCGTTTAGAATATTAAGTGATATTTTGCTTCCTGAGTTTGCGGATAAGCGAGGTATTAAGCCCGTTAGAATATGGTCTGCCGCTTGTTCCACAGGCCAAGAGCCATATTCGATGACCATGGTTGCAGATGAGTTTAAACGGGCCAAACCCGGCAAGCTTAAGAATGGTATTCAAGTGGTCGCCACTGATATATCCCAGACAGTGTTGTCCAATGCCAAGTCTGGCGAATACGAGATGCTGGCTATTGGTAGGGGGTTGTCGAAAGAGCGGCTGAATGCCTATTTTACTGAGCAGCAAGCGGGTACGTGGAAAATCAAACCAGAGCTTCGGCGCCAGATTGATTTCAGATTGTTGAATCTGCTGGATCGATATTCAATTCTTGGTAAGTTTGATGTGATTTTTTGCAGAAACGTGCTGATATATTTCTCTGCCGAGCTGAAACTGGATATTCTTTCGCGAATGCATCAAGCACTTAACCCCGGGGGGTATCTGGTTTTGGGTGCATCAGAGTCGCTGAATGGCCTGGCAGACAAATTTGAAATGGTTCAGTGTCGGCCAGGGATTATATATCGCGCTATTTAGCTGGGAGTGGAGGTAGCAGGAAGTGTAAGTAGCTGATAGTGGAGGCGTTATCTATCAAGTCGTTAGCTTTAAGTTTATACCAGCCTTAGCTTAACCCAAAAACGGGTTAAGCATTCGTCCAAAAAAGCCGGTCATTTTCAGCGGCGCATCCAGTACCGCGAAGCAGATGCAATCGCTGTGATCAT
This sequence comes from Alkalimarinus coralli, assembly GCF_023650515.1. NCBI lineage: Bacteria > Pseudomonadati > Pseudomonadota > Gammaproteobacteria > Alteromonadales > Alteromonadaceae > Alkalimarinus > Alkalimarinus coralli. The sequence continues at coordinate 2,046,103 of NZ_CP096016.1, read as the reverse complement.
CTGCTTTAGGTTGGTGTACCGTTTGAGTATCTGCCAGAATAAAATCGCCTTTATGATATTGGCCTGCGTTGTCTGAGAAGCTACCGTCCATCACCAGTGTGAACTCATTTCCTTTATGAGTGTGGACAGGAAGCTCTTTGCCCGCAGCTATTTTGTATAACTTTGCGGTGTAGTGCTGATCAGAAATTGGCAGTTTATACTCTTTGATGCTTTTAGACAGCCCCGTCCATTCCAGCTGGTCGAAGTAACCAGGCACAAAGCGAGTTAATGGTCTTGGTATGCGCGGATCGGCCACTATGCTTGCCTGCTTTAATTTCGACTGATCGGGCTCTGGTTCATCTAATCGTGAAAGCACTTTAGACAGCAGGTTACCGCTGACTTCAACGGGCGGTGTTTCTTGTATTATCTCGCCACCCAGTTGCTCGTAGACTCTTATTCGGTTTCTGCAATCCTGACACGCTTCCAAGTGGCAGGCGACCATAATGCCCAAAGCGTTGGACATTTGTCCTGCGGTAAATTGCATTAAAAGTTCGTCAGAAGGATGATAATTAGCCATGTCATTTGTTCTTTCGCTAAGGTGTCTAACTTTTTCATTGCCAGCCGTAATCGTGACTTAATGGTGCCAAGCGGCAAATCCAGCTCATTCGCAATCTCACTGTGAGGTTTGCCTTCAAAATAAACTTTATAAACAATCTGACGCTGTGATTCTGGCAAGCCATGTAAGAGTGTACGGACAATATTCACATTTAGATCACTTTCTACTTTATTTTCTAAATGTTCAGCATCTGTGTAGGTTTCAGGCCATAGGTCTTCTGATGTTATTAGGTCGGGTCGCTCCTTCCTGACAAAGTCGATGCGTTTATTACGTACGATAGTATACAGCCAAGTGATCGCGGACGCGGTTGCAGGGTTGAACGTATGGGCTTTACGCCACACCGTTAGCATCGCCTCCTGCACGACTTCTTCTGCATCATTTGAATTTGCTCCGCAGCGCATCGCATAAGCTTTGAGGCGCGGAGAGGCTGCGTCAAATAACGCTACAAACGCATTGCGGTCTCTATCGCGTGCAATGCTGATAACAAGGTTATCGAGTGACGGTGAGCTGTCTGCTTGGTGTTGGCTCAATAAGTTGTACCCATGTTTTGTGGCTTTTTCTATAAAAACAGTTGTGATGCCGACATTTTTTATTATGCGTTAATCGGCCACAAAGCTAAACCTACGTATAAACGCAGTCAGTGACTCGAAGCGCCATCTCAAGATACAAGGTTTTCGTTGTTGAGCATAAAGACTACAACAATATATCGCCTACACTGAATAGGTATAACGATAGCACTTTTTACCTAGGTTTGGTGTTGTTTCTGCTTAGACTCAGTTTTTATCACGATTATCGGATAAAAGCTTATTTAAGAGTGATCCGTTTTATCAGTTTCGTCGTAACAACTAATAGTTGCATGGGCAAACGGCTCTTAATCACGATTACTATCTTTGCCCGCGTATGTAACCACAGGGATTTAGGCGTAATTGATAAATAAAATTCGCCTGTTATCAAAAACGATATTGCCGATCACGAATGGGCAACCCTGTTTTTAACTAATGCAATCGAGAGTGTTAAAACATGCACAACCTTGTTTGGTTTAGAAGTGATCTAAGAGTATATGACAACCCGGCATTGACTGCCGCGATGTCACGAGGGAGCGTTGTTGCTGTCTACCTTTTGGCGCAAGACCAATGGGATCAACATTCGGTTTCACCCGCCAAGCGGTCACTGATTGTTAACCAGCTGAAAGCATTGGCTGATGACCTGGCTGAGCTGAATGTACCGTTAAAAGTGGTCGACTGCGGATCATTTGCAGAGTTTTCAGGTGTGCTGAGTGAACAGGCATGCACACTCGGGGTTGAAGCGGTCTACTTTAACAATGAGTATGAAGTTAACGAGAAACAGTGCGCGGCAGAGGTCACCGACAAGCTGGCTTCAATTAACGTTAAGACGTTTGATTTTCACGATAGCTGCATGATCCAACCGGGAAAAATAAGAACCCAGCAAGGGGAGTGTTATAAGGTTTATTCTGCATTTAAACGAGCCTTTATTGCACGACACACCTATGAAGCGCGGCCGATCTTAAACCGGCCCAAGAAACAAGACTATATCGATATTATTACCGACTTGGCCGCCTTGAACGAAGTTGACGTAGACTCGAAGTGGAGTGAACTCTGGCCCGCCGGGGAAGACTACGCACATGACCGGCTAAATCGTTTTGTTGAACATTCTATCAGGCAATATGACCGTCAGCGGGACATTCCATCAATAGAAGGCACGAGCCAACTGTCACCTTATTTGGCGGTAGGGGCCATCACGACTACCCAATGTATGCAGGCTGCTCTGAGCTTAAACGAAGGCAAGCTTGATGATGGCCAACCCGGCGTTTCGGCTTGGATTAACGAGTTAATTTGGCGCGAGTTTTATCGACACCTGTTGGATGAATACCCTCATCTATGCAAGTTTAAGCCGTTTAAGGAGGAGACCGACCGACTGCCATGGAAGCACGATACAGCACTATTCAAAGCATGGGTTGATGGACAGACCGGATACCCTATTGTCGATGCGGCAATGAGGCAGCTAGCTGAAACGGGGTGGATGCACAACCGTCTTCGTATGATCACGGCAATGTTCCTGACCAAACATCTATTTATCGATTGGCGGTGGGGCGAGCGCTACTTTATGGAGCAGCTGGTTGATGGGGATCTTGCATCGAATAACGGTGGCTGGCAATGGAGTGCCTCGACAGGCGTCGATGCCGTGCCATATTTCAGAATTTTTAATCCAACCCGTCAGTCGCAACGGTTTGATAAAAACGGTGACTTTATTCGTTACTACGTCCCTGAACTGGAAGGGCTGGACGATAAATCTATCCATCAGCCTACTCGTCAACAAGCTGAGTATGCAGGCTACCCAACCCCTATTGTTGATCACTCAGCCTCGGTTGCACAAACTAAATTGTGGTTTAAACAGCTATCTGAGCCGGTCTCTGATCTGTTCCGCGATGAGGAGCTTTTTCGCGCATGAATACTCAACCATTTTCAACCACTCAGAGCAAGAGCGTGCTAAGTAATATCGTTCGCTGGTTTGACTCGGAGGGAGCCATCACAGGCGATGATACAGCCCAAAGTAGTCAGCGGCAGATAAACTGGCTTAGGTGTATGCCCTTCGTGATTGTCCATCTGGCCTGTGTGGGGGTTATCTGGACAGGGTGGAGTGTGACGGCGGTAGTATTTTGCTTGGCATTTTTTTGGATAAGAATGTTCGCTGTGACTGCCTTTTACCATCGTCTGTTCTCTCATCGTAGCTTTAAAACCAATCGAGTATGGCAGTTTGTTTTTGCGGTAATTGGCAATTCTGCGTGCCAAAGAGGGCCGCTCTGGTGGGCCTCACATCACCGAAAACACCACAAACACTCCGACCAGGAGCCAGACCTTCATTCGCCGGTCAAACACGGATTCTGGTACAGCCATATAGGGTGGTTTATGTCAGAAGCGGGGTTTAAAACAGATTATTCGGTGATAAAAGATTTAGCCCGCTTCCCTGAGCTGAGGTTTCTCAACCGGTTTGATATTTTAGTGCCTGCTATTTTTGCTGTGCTTATCTACTGTTTAGGCGAGATGATCGCATTTTACTGGCCGCAATCAGGTACCAATGGATGGCAATTACTGGTGTGGGGCTTCTTTGTCTCAACCACCATTTTGTTTCATGCCACCTTTACCATTAACTCTCTCGGTCACGTATGGGGCTCCCGACGCTTCAAAACCAAAGACCAGAGTCGCAACAATCCCTGGCTTGCCATGCTGACGTTAGGTGAGGGGTGGCACAATAATCACCATCGGTTTGCGGTTTCCGCCAGACAGGGGTTCTATTGGTGGGAAGTTGATATTTCGTACTACGTTTTAAAAATATTAAGTTATCTCGGTGTGGTGAGTGATCTTAATCCTGTTCCGCTACGTATATTAGAGGAAGGCAGGGCAAAAACGACATCCGCTAATCCAGCAGGCGACCAAGAGGAGAAGTGATTCATGCCGAGTTCACCAAAAGTGAAAAACTCGTCTAATGCGAGCCCCAAAAAGCGTTCGGGTAAACGAGCTACTAGCGATCAGTTGATGGGTGCACCTGCTAAGGCAAATTTGGAAATAGTTGAGAATTTTAAGTCGCTATTCCTGCAACTTAATGCAAGCAACTGTCAAAGCAATATTGTTGATGATGTTTATCGCTCTGATGTGATTTTTCAGGACAGCTTTCATCGCATAGAAGGTGTGAGCGAATTGAAAACATACTTTAGCGCGTTGTATCAAAACTTAAAGAGCAGTGAGTTTGTATTTCACGATCAGTGGGTTGCAGATGGCAGTGCAATGATTACATGGACAATGCACTACTCTCATCGGAGGCTCAATCGCGGCAAAAAAATCAGCGTTGAGGGCGCGACTGAACTTAGGTTTAGCGAGAAAGTTTACTCACATAAAGATTACTTCGACGGCGGTCGCTTACTGTACGAACATGTCCCTGTTTTAGGTACCGCTATCAAACAGCTCAAGAAATACATGGCGGATTAGCGCACACGAAGCTGTTTAGGGCCAAAGCCGTCTGGAGCTGAACAGAAGCCAGTAGAAAACAGTCAGTAGAAAACAGCCAGTAGAAGATTAATCAGTAGAGGTTAGTCAAATGAGCCGCAAGCAGGATTCAAAAGCAATATGGATAGTAGGAGCATCTTCAGGGATTGGCGAGGCGTTATTTCGTAAGATCGACGCCCCAGGCGTTACGGTGTTCATCAGTGCAAGAAATAGTGCAGCGTTAGAGTCGTTGGCACAGTCAGCTAAAGGCGAGGTGGTTGCACTGCCTTTGGATATTACAGATCAGCGTTCGGTACAACATGCCGCAGATGAGATAACTAACCAAGTCGGCCATATTGATCAAGTAATTGTGAACGCCGGCACCTGCGAATATATCAATTCAGATAAGGTTGATATGGGCGCGATGCGACGTGTAATGGATACCAACTTCTGGGGCGCGCTGAATATTATTAATGCATCGTTGCCGCTGCTAAGAGCGTTCTTGAGAAACAAACCGGGTGGTCAGCCCCAGCTGGCAATTATGTCTAGCAGTGTCACGTACCAGCCGCTACCGAGGGCGGGTGCCTACGGCGCATCAAAAGCGGCATTAAGGTATTTTGCAGAATCATTGAAGCTCGACCTGCAGCATGAAGGAATCGATATCAGGGTGATCAGTCCTGGTTTTGTCAAAACCCCGCTAACAGACAAAAATGATTTTGATATGCCGTTTATGATCGATGCTGATGAAGCGGCAGAAAGAATTGTTAACGGTCTAAGCAGCCGCCGTTTTGATGTTCACTTCCCATCCCGCTTTACACGCATCTTAAAAATGATCTCTCTATTGCCAGATAGAATTCGATTCAAATTGGTGGGTAAGGCTTCTCGCCATACTGACACGGGAAATACCGACACAGTGCACACACATGATGCGTGAAATAAGAATGCGTAGATGACAACAATGACAAGGTCGAAAGGATAACTATGAGTCAGAAGCAAAAAATTGCCATTATTGGTTCAGGTATAGCGGGGTTAACCGCGGGTTACCTGTTGAGCAAAGAGCATGATGTAACCTTATTTGAAGCGAATGATTACCTCGGTGGGCACACACATACCCGTGACGTCACTTTGGCTGGCAAGACTTACCCTGTTAATACCGGGTTTATCGTGTTTAACGACTGGACCTATCCAAACTTTATTGAATTGATGCAACAGCTTGGTGTGCAAAGCGAAGCATCCGATATGAGCTTTAGTGTTCGATGTGAGAATACAGGGCTGGAGTACAATGGAACTCGTTTGAATACCTTGTTTGCACAGCGGCTTAATATTTTGAAACCGTCATTTTTAAGAATGATCTACGATATTATTAAGTTTAACAAGCAAACGGTAAATGCACTCAAGAATGATGAAGTGAGTGATAACCAGACGCTTGGCGAGTTCGTAACGCAACATGGCTACTCAGACGCGTTTGTTAACTATTATATTGTTCCGATGGGCGCTGCTATATGGTCTGCTTCTGTTGATGTGATGATGGAGTTTCCGCTCAAATTTTTTCTACGATTCTTTAATAATCATGGCATGCTCAGTGTTGATGAGCGACCCCAATGGCGAGTACTAAGTGGTGGATCACGGTCCTATATTGAACCGATTACCCGACCCTATAAAGAGAACATAAAACTCAATACACCCATTGTTTCGGTGGTTAGAAATGACCATGGCGTTGTACTAACAACAGATGTGGGTGAGCAATACGCCTTTGACCAAGTAGTATTCGGTTGCCATAGCGATCAGGCGTTGAGAATGCTGGATCAGCCAACCGCTCTGGAAAGCGAAATATTAGGGGCGCTGCCTTATCAAATGAATCAGGTTGTTTTGCATACCGACCAACGTCTGATGCCAAAGAAAAAAGCGGCATGGGCGGCGTGGAACTATCATATTCCCCAGCGTGCAAACGACTGTGCAATGGTGACGTATAACATGAATATATTACAAAACTTTGATGATGCGCCCGAGACGATCATGGTTACATTGAATCGCTCGCAAGAAATTGATCCGTCAAAAGTGATAGATCGTTATCAGTATAGTCACCCTGTGTTTTCGCTGGATGGTATCAAGGCCCAGCAAAGGCATTCAGAGATTAGCGGGCATAACCGAACCCATTATTGTGGTGCCTATTGGTTTAACGGCTTTCATGAAGATGGCGTGAATAGTGGCTTGCGGGTTGCAGAAGCGTTTGGTTTATCACTATGACTAAGGATAAGAATAAGGGGAGCAAGTTCGTGCAAAGTGCTGTATATACCGGAACGGTAAGGCACCGGCGGTTTACTCCACATCCGCATAAGTTTCATTACCCGTTGTTTATGCTCTACCTGGATCTTGATGAGCTACCAATACTGTTTAAGACAAAGTGGTTCTGTTCGTTGGAACGTTTCAACCTCGTTAGTTTTAGACGTAAAGATTACTTCGCACCGAAAGAGCCCGACTTAAAGCAATCGATTATTAATCGGGTTGTTGACTGGTACAAACAAAATGCAGAGTCAGCGCCAGAGATTTTACATGTTAGAGCACTGATGCATGTACGCTACGTCAACCTGGTGTTTAACCCCGTTGTGTTTTATTACTGCTTCGATGCCCAGCAGCAGTTGAAGACTATAGTTGCTGAGATTACCAATACCCCATGGGGTGAGCGGCACGATTATGTATTGCCGATTAATCAGTCACTAGGTGAAATGAAATACCAAAAGGGTGGGGCGGATAAACATATCTTAAAGTTTGAAAAACGGTTTCATGTTTCTCCTTTCAACCCCATGAACATGGACTATAGATGGGTATTTGACTCCCCGGATAACTCATTACTTGTGCACATGGAAAATAGGATGAGCCAGGCTAGCGCAGGGTGTGATGGTGATGTTGATAAACACTTCGATGCGACCTTGACGTTAGAACGCAAGTCGTTTGAACAGGCGTTTGCAAAAATACTGATCCAATATCCGTTTATTACCGTAAAAGTAATTATAGGTATTTACTGGCAGGCATTTAGGCTCTGGCTAAAACGGAATCCGTTTTATGACCATCCCAAGCACAGAGAGTAGAACCTGTTCACTAACGAAGCGTTAAGCGACATTGAACGTTATGCAAATTAAGGGTAGGGGTTTTGGTATGAATAGTTCAGTTGCGGTAATCGGAAACAATAAAATCAGCCGATTTAGTTTGGCGAACATTGCGAAAAAATTGGTCTGGAGCCGCTTGTCTGAGCTGCATACAGGCACCATTGTTATTGTAGAAGAAGGTGTTCAGCACTCATTTGGCGAAGCCAGGCAGCCTGGCACCGATCTATACAGTGAGATGCATATTCGTGATCTCAGTTGTTATGCTGATATTCTAACTGGAGGAAGTATAGGCGCAGCCGAAGCCTATATGACCGGGGATTGGACGACGCCAGATTTGACCATGCTGATACGCGTAATGGCAAAAAATATGGATGTGCTCGACCAGCTGGAAGGGGGACTGGCCGCACTATCTAAGCCCATGTTGAAGTGGTTTCATCGACTTAATCAGAATACAGAAAAAGGCTCAAGAAGGAATATTGCCTCTCACTATGATCTAGGTAATGAGTTTTTCAAGTTATTTCTAGACCCTACCATGATGTACTCATCCGGCATTTTTCCTTATGAAGGGGCTACCATGCAAGAAGCCTCTGAGCATAAGCTCCGCAGGATTTGTGAGAAACTGCAGCTCACTCCAGACGATCATGTTGTAGAAATAGGGACTGGTTGGGGAGGCTTTGCGATATATGCTGCCAAGCATTTTGGATGCAATGTCACGTCAACAACCATATCGCAACAGCAGTATCTCTTGGCCAAAGAACGAGTCGAGAAAGAAGGGTTGCAAGATAAGATAACGTTGCTAACGGAAGACTACCGTAATCTCGAAGGGCAATATGATAAGCTGGTATCGATTGAGATGATTGAGGCGGTTGGTTGGCAGTATTACGAAACATTCTTTGAGAAATGCTCCGGCCTGTTAAAACCCGAAGGCACGATGCTTATTCAAGCGATTACGATTGAAGATCAGCGCTACGAAAAGGCAAAGAAAGATGTCGACTTTATCCAGAAATATATCTTTCCCGGCAGCTGTATCCCTTCAATCAATGCACTCAATACAGCTTCAATGAACGCATCAGACATGAGGTTAATTCACCTTGATGATTTTGCAGAGCACTATGCAAAAACCTTGCATGCCTGGAGCCTGGAGTTAACCAGGCATCTTGAGAAAGCATACGCACAAGGATATAGCGAAGACTTTATTCGCATGTGGTTTTTTTACCTGTCCTACTGTGAAGGAGGGTTCAAGGAAAGGACGATTGGTGTCTCTCATCTGGTGTTTGCAAAACCCCAGTTTCGTAAAGAAAAGATCATATAGTCGTTGTTCAGCATATGAGCGGGGTAGGCCGCATGAAAGCACGTTTTGACTGCCATCTCTTTTTTAATGCGCTGCTATTTCAGTGTTGCTGGTTTCTGGCCATATTCAGTCAGTGGTATTGGGCGCTTGTCCTGCTGCTGGTAATGATTGGGCATACCTATCAAACCAGCAGCCATAAATGGAAAGAGTTAAAACTGTGTGCAGTCGTAAGTTTTTCAGGGATAACGATTGATACCTTGCTCAAAGCGAGCAGCATCTATACCTTTGGTGACGAACTATTGCTCACTCCACGAAGCATTCCCCTGTGGCTGTGCATTTTATGGGTTGCTTTTGCATTAACGCTCAATCACTCGCTCAAATGGCTTGTAAATAGGGCTGGATGGTTTGTGTTGGGTTGTGCAGTGGCAGGCCCTTTATCGTATCTCGCGGGTAGAAGCAATGGCGTGATCAGTTTCTCTAACGCGTCACTTGTTTTTATCTCAATTGAGTGGGTTGTGATTGCGCTATTAACCCTTTTTCTGACCTCTCCGAGTCTGTTCTACAACCGAATGGCAAGGAGGTTCCAATGCTAAATAAAGTGTTTGGCCTGCTGCTGTTTACGTTAGCCAGCGCAGTGCAAGGTAACAATATCCTGGAATTTCAGGGTAATGCCTATGACCCGGAAACCAGACAGCTTATTTATATAGAAAAGCACCGAGTGCTGCTGAATCAAGAAGGGCGGTACCTTTCGAGCACTGTTAAGTACCAGACTCCCAACGGCGCACTGTTCGCCGAAAAGCAGGTGGATTACTCAGGCAGTTCGATAGCGCCATCATTTACCTTTATTGATTTTAGAATGGACAGCAGAGTCAGTGTAGTTCGAGGTGATCAGAGTATCTATTTAAACTCTGAAAACGGGGCCAGCGAAACAACGAGAAAGGTAGCGGTAGATGTTTCAAAACCCGTCGTGGTAGACGCAGGCTTTGATCGGCTTATATATGAAAACTGGCAAAGGCTGTTAGAGAGCAAAGACTTATCATTTGCATTTTTGGCTATCAGCCGCGCACAGCTGGTTAATTTGGACGTTATTGAGAAAGCGCGCACCAAAGATACCGTTGTATATCGCATTACGCCGAGTAACTTTTTCTTCCGACTGCTGGTCGACCCCATAGAGTTAACGTACGACCTGAAGAATAAACAGCTGCTGCGCTTTGAGGGCCTAACCAATATCGCCAAGAGCGAAAATGGCAAGGTGAAAGATGAGAACTATGTTGCAGTGATTAACTATCGATATGCCCAGTAATTAATCATCACTCGACGATCCTAAATCAATGAGGGTTCTATTTTGTCGTTACATACAAGTAAGAAAGAAATGGCTGCGAAGCTAAAGCGCCCAAGCGACGACAGTGCCAGCTTCAAAAGGGGACGTGGGTTGCCTTGTCGCGGGTGTCTGCCAAGCTGTACCCACTATAACCGTTGTGACGGGCGACCATGGACGATGAGTTAAACTTTTTGAATCATGAACTCCTTGCCGCGAGCAGAAGTCAGGCAGATTGTTAACTCTAGTATCGAGAAGATCAAAACCGTTTTGTTATAACTCGCGCTCAGTACTAACACGAGACGACGATAATATATTCATACGTCGGTTTGGGTGTAAGGATGAGTAGAGAGCAAATAATTCACTCTCTACGTGAAGGTCAAGTTTTACCAAATAGCTCTAAAACTCTTCTTGCGAAAATGTCATTAACGACTCCTTGCCAGCTTTAACATCTTCCGCGAGCGCAATCATTTCAGGGTAGAACAACCGATAGAAATGGTCGGCTGTCTTGCGCTTGCCGGATAAGAACGTTTCTCTAAAGCGGCTGGTGGTTGATGAACTTTCAGTTTGGTTGGCCATTTTGGCCCACAGCACTGCCAGCGTGGTTAAGGCGAACATCCTTAACAACGGAGTCGCTATTGCAGCCGCTTCTATCGGATCCTTAGCAGATCGTATTACCAGGCCGCCCAATGTCTCCTGAAGTACCTCGATAAAACGATTAGCGGTTGCAAGATGCTGCTTATTTGCAATGCCTTCGAGCAGACTTTTCATCTCCGAAAGGTAGACCTGTGCGAGGCGTCCGTTGTGCATGGTTAGCTTTCGACCCACTAAATCCAGTGCTTGAATCCCGTTTGTGCCTTCATAGATACGCGAGATTCTGCCATCCCTTAATAACTGCTCGACAGGCCAGTCCTGGGTAAAACCAGCCCCTCCCATTGACTGCAATGCTTGGTCACAGCTTGCAAAACCTTCATCAGTTAAAAACGATTTCACAATGGGGGTCATAAGCTGGACGATATCATCAGAACGTTCTCTCTGAGACGACTCCGGGTGACTATGGCTATAATCAAGGTGAAGTCCCGTCCAATAGGCTATAGCTCTGGAGCCTTCAATAATCGCCTTTTGTCTTAACAACATGCGACGAACGTCAGGGTGCACAATAATGGGGTCAGCCTTTTGATTGGGCTGTGCTGCTCCATCGAGTGAACGGCTTTGTAGTCGCTCCTTGGCAAACCCCCGCGATACCTGATAAGCGGTTTCTGCCAGCCCCAGCCCTTGTATTCCTACCATAATTCGTGCCGCATTCATCATAGTAAACATACACTTAAGGCCTTGGTTAGGCTCACCAATTAGCCAGCCAGTGGCGTCTTCAAAATTCATTACACATGTAGCAGAGCCATTGATCCCCATTTTGTGTTCAAGGCCACCGCAGAAAACGGTATTACGTTCCCCGTTTTCGAGTATTTTGGGCACTAAAAATAGTGAAATACCACGGCTTCCTTCGGGTGCATCGGGTAGCTTTGCAAGCACAAGGTGAACAATATTATCTACCAGATCGTTTTCGCCGCCGGTAATCCAGATTTTAGTGCCTGTGATTTTATAAACATCGTTGTCGGGTGTGGCTTTGGTGTTAATCAGTCCTAAGTCAGTACCGCACTGAGGTTCCGTCAAGCACATCGTGCCAGTCCACTCACCCGTAATTAGTTTTGGAAGGTACGCTTTTTGGAGATGGTCGTTGCCATGTTTTGTCAGGCAATCAATTGCGCCATGAGAAAGGCCTGGGTACATACCAAAAGAAAGATTGGTGGAGCAGACCATTTCATCGACAATCATTTTAAGAAGGTGAGGGAGGCCTTGTCCGCCAAACTCTGGTGATGCTGACAGGCCACTCCAGCCGCCCTGAATGTAATGTTTATAGGCGTCTTTAAACCCGGACGGTGTTGTTACAGAGTGGCTTTCGGGGTTATAGGTGCAGCCTTCTCGATCTCCTTGCGCATTAACGGGCAGCAATACCTGCTCCGCGAGCTTTGCTGCTTCTTCAATGACTGCTTTGAGTAGTTCTTCCGTTGCGTCTTCAAAACCTTCGCATTCAGTTAGCCTGTTTGCTTTTAAGGTATCAAAAAGTAGAAAGTAAATATTGTCTAAAGGTGCGTTATAGTGGCTCACATTTAACCTCTCAACTATCGGTTTCTGGCCTGCTTACAGGCCTGTATAGCGATGTCTGCAACAAGATTTCTTGTGCAATCAGTACTGGTTTACGTAAGTTATTGCGTATTTGGATCATAGTAAGCGATGTTAAATCAGCACCTTTTAATCTTCCAGCGACTACTTGAAAATTTCTCCTAACCACACACGCGGGAGAAAAGACATGGAAAACAGCCAACTTGATCAATTAAACACCTACTGGATGCAGCAGGTTACCGCCTGGAAAGCATCCGGGCTGCCTCAAACCACATTTTGTAAAAAACATGACCTCATTTACCACCGCTTCATCTATTGGAAACTGAAGTTCGAAGGTACTTCTCAATCGTCACCGTCAGTCACTCAAGGTAGCGAATTTGTTAAAGTACTCCCCGGAGGCTTCGGTTTTCAGCAAGCGTCAGGTCTAACAATTAATTTCCCAAATGGGATGACTGTTGACGGCCTCTCGGACACTAACTTTGATTTGGTGTGCCAGCTCATTAAGCGTCTATCATGACGCACTACTTTCGCCCCAGTTACGAGATGCCCGCCATTTTTCTGTATCGCGATCCCGTTGATTTCCGGAAAAGCATACGAGGGCTTTCAGCACTTGTCGAACAGGAGTTGGCGCATAATCCATTTGACGGTGCGCTTTATGCGTTTACCAACCGACAGCGCAATAAAATCAAATGCCTTTTCTGGGAGAATAATGGTTTTGTGCTCTATTACAAATCCCTTGCTGAAGAAAAGTTTCGTTGGCCTCGCCATGGTGAAGACGTCATTTCTCTTTCCGGTCAACAGATTAACTGGCTGCTTGATGGTTATGACATTAGCCTGATGAAAGGGCATAAAAAACTGCATTATGAATCAGTGTTTTAGCGTCTTTTTATCGCTCGTATGCTATAATTCGCGCTATGAAAAAGGCGATAAAAACTCAGCAAAATCAACGCAATGACGCGGCTCCAACTGTTCAGGAGCTGCTTGCGTTGTTAGCCGAAAAGAATCAAAAAATTGAGGAGCAAGATCGCCAACTCGAAGAAAAAGACACCCTCCTCAACGCCCAGCAAAAACACCTGGGCGACAAAGAAAAACTCATCAACAAGCAGCAAAAGACTATCCAGCTAATGGAAGAACAATTGCGTCTGGCCACCTTGAGAAAGTTTGCTGCCAGCAGTGAAAAGATGCCCTGGCAGGGAGACTTCTTCGATGAGGTCGAACTGGAAGAAGCGCTTGTTGAGTTGGAAGATGACGTTCCCGAAGAAGATCGGGTGATTCCACGTAAGAAAAAGCGAAACCGTGGCTTTTCCGACAAACTCCCCCGTGAGCAGATCTTTCTGCGTCTGTCCGATGAAGACAAAGCGGATGCTATCAAAACCTTCTTCACTAAAGTGAAAGAAGAGCTGGAGTTTATTCCTGCTCAGTTGAAGGTCCTCGAATTTTGGCAGGAGAAGGCCGTCTTCGAGGATGATGGCGAGGAATCCATCATCGCGGCCCAACGACCAACTCACCCATTGGGAAAGTGTTTTGCTACCCCTTCTTTACTTGCTCACATTGTAACAGCCAAGTATGCCGATGGCTTACCACTGTATCGTACCGAAAACATCTTAAAACGGTATGGTGCCGATGTGAGTCGTACCAATATGGCTAACTGGGTAATCCGTCTGGAGAATGTATTCAAGCCGTTGATCAACCTGATGCGGGAAGTCCAACTTGAAAGCGATTACCTGCAAGCTGATGAAAGCCGAATACAAGTACTGAAAGAAAGCGGGAAACCCGCCACCTCTGATAAGTGGATGTGGGTGGTCAGAGGTGGGCCACCCGATACCCCGGTAGTGTTATTTGAATATGATACATCGCGTTCCGGTGACGTGCCTGTTCGACTGTTGGAAGGTTTTTGTGGTTTCCTGCAGACAGATGGTTATGCAGGCTACAACAAAGTGTGCGAAGAAAATGACATTATCCGCATTGGTTGCTGGGACCATTGCCGGAGAAAATTTGTTGAAGCTGTTCGTGCAGCGCCCACAAAAAAGAAAGGCGCCAAACGAAGTAAGGCAGAACAAGCCGTGTTGCAAATACGAAAGCTTTATGCCGTTGAGAAGTCCATAAAAGAGTTGGATGTATCAGAGAAAAATCGTATCCGGCAGGAAAAGAGTTTACCCTTGCTTGAAGAGTTCAAGCTGTGGCTGAAGCAGAACAAAGGCAAAGTGCTAAAAGACAGCCAAACATACACCGCCATCAATTACTGCTTAAATCAATGGGATTATCTAATCGCTTATTGTGAAGATGGTCGTCTTAATATCAGCAATGCATTGGCAGAAAATGCTATCAGACCTTTTGCCGTAGGAAGAAGAGCCTGGCTTTTTGCCGATACGCCTAAAGGTGCTTGCGCAAGTGCAGCCTGTTACAGCCTGGTAGAAACAGCAAAGGCAAACGGGCTGGAGCCATATGCCTACATACGACACGTACTATTGAACATTGCCGATGCTGATACCGTAGAGAAATTAGAAGCACTCTTGCCTTGGAATGTTGACCAGGAGCCTTTTTCAAAAAATGTGCCGCAGTATGGTTAGGGGTTAGTAGGCGGATTTATTGGCGCTTACGGATCATAATCTGGCAATAAAAAGATCCATTTGTCTGGGTAAACCGTATATTGGCTGAATGGTCAAGCGCGGGTGAACTAAGTGGGATAGCACTAAATTTCGTGTAAGTGGAGTTGATATGCATAAATTAAGATGGATTGGCTCGTTATATCTATTGTCTGGTGCCTGGTGTACGTTTCAGCCTGCCCTGGCATCGAATTTCTTGGGGCTTGAGCTAATAAATATGATCGGGAAGGGGGAATTCTTTACCGTATATGGTGGTTTGCAGGTCGGGTTAGGGCTTGCAATGATCATAAGCTCTTTCGTGAAAGCGTATACCGAAGCGGCCCTATACTTCTCAGCCATTTTTTCAACCAGTCTACTGTCATTCAGGCTTATTGCCTTATATCGCTTTGGTGCTAGCGGAGAGTTAATAGTGTTAGCCATACTAGAAGCCTTGATCGCCGTAATATTGTGGCTTGGGTGGAAAAACTCACGAACAGCTAGGGTTTGATATAAAAGTACTTCTGAGAGCTTCTTTTAAACTGTTGGCCGCAATGTAGAAAAGTGCTCTAATTGGCTGATAATGATTAAATTGGTGTGGGTGTTTCAAAAAAGGTATTTCTGAGTTTCTGGGAATAGGTTTTTTGGGAAGGCTCCCATGAATGAGCTTTAGTTTTAAAAACTAATCTTGCCGTTACGTACGTTTAGGCGTACGATGTTGTTCTCTGTTTAGGAGAATAGTAATGAAAACTCTTACGGCAAGTGAAGCTAGGGCAAATTTGTACAGGCTATTAGATCAAACTTCAGAAACTCATCAGCCAATAACTATTTCAGGCAAAAGAAATAGTGCTGTATTAGTTTCCAGTGAAGACTGGGAATCAATTCAAGAAACCCTTTATCTTTTAACTGTTCCGGGCATGAGAGAAAGTATTCAACAAGGAATGGAAGAGCCTATTGAAAACTGTTCTAAGGAGCTTGATTGGTGAGTTGGGAACTCGTGTATACCAAGCAAGCTCAAAAAGATGCAAAGAAACTTGCGTCCTCGGGTCTAAAAAGTAAAGCAAAGTATTTGCTAGAAATTATCGAAAATAATCCTTTTGAAAACCCACCGCCATTTGAAAAATTGGTTGGTGATTTATCTGGTGCAATGTCGCGCCGTATTAATATTCAGCATCGGATTGTGTACCAAGTTTACGAAGAGCAAAAAGTCATAAAAATTCTGCGTATGTGGACACATTATGAATAATGGCAACGTTTGTTCAGCATACAACGCGCTCAACTCGGACGCCGCAATGCTGTAATCCGTTTTGCAAAAACACGCAGAACCGCCGCCGCCATTTCTTCGCCGTTTAGCGGGGCGTTCAGGCTGTAGAATAACTAAATTGGATATTGTTCAAGTGATATTGAACATAAAATAGACTAAAGATGGCGCTACTACGTGAAAAGTAGATAGGTTTTACCTCTACTTTTTATTTTAAATTTACGTACGTGCGCTAGTGTTTTAAAGGGAAATAAAACATGAATAAAAACCAAAGAATAGCATTTTGGTCTACTTTTATTGGCTTTTGTATTACAGGTACTATCGGCATATACTTTCAAGGGGCTTTTGACGATCTAAGTCTTGGCGGGTCACTTATACTCACTAGCTTTTATTTGGCTGTGGGCTATTTCATTCATAAGTATATAAGATCAAACCCAGAAGAAATCGAAAAATAACACTAAAAACACAAGGATTGTTGTTGTGAAAATTAAAAAACTCGTCATTATACTATCAATATTTCTATCTAGCTGCGCAACAAAAGTGAATCACGATCAAGCACTTGATACTTGGTTAGGGTCTGATTTAGATAGCCTCATTCGCTCTTGGGGTGCGCCTCAAAGCGGTTATGGTTTAGTGAACGGTGATCAAATTATCGAGTATAAAGCGAGAAGTGCAGTTCATTTAAAAAATCACACAACAGCGCCATACAATCAACGAGAGATACTATTCAGGTGTGTGACACGATTTACTGTGAGTTCATCAAGGGTTATTACGAATTGGAGTAGAGAAGGCAATGACTGCAAGGCTCAACCTAAAAACACTAACAAGACACTCACGCTATAAAAAATCAATATTTCATCATCCATTCGATATTTCGCTCTCAATAATGTGAAAAAGAGTAAGTCAACAGGTCATTACTTGGTTCCTGTTGGGGTCTGATAGACATTTTGTAAGGTTGACGATAAATCCGTCAGTCTGAGGTCGTTATGAATCCTCAGGCGAAAGCCTGATCATCTTGGTAGGTAAGGGGGCGTTAGAAAAACACGTTATCAGGCTGACAATAACTCCCTACAACGTTGCAACCCTCTATGACGTTGGTAACCCAGTGCCTGATAAGCCTCTTTCACCTAACTGTTAATATGGGTGTCTTTTGAGCGAGTGGCCTTGAGACTATGCAATATAAATGCATTTACACTAAATTGGTCTTCATATTGATGTGCTTAGGCCTAGCAGGGTGCGATGGTGATCCATATGAATCGCCCCTAGCGTAATAGACACTCTCCATGGTAAAAATGAACTAATGGAGGATACATGACTACACGCCGAAGATTTACCGAAGAATTCAAAGAAGAAGCTGCCAATCAAGTAATTGTTGCTGGGCACTCCGTTGCTGATGTTGCTGCACGCTTGGGCGTTTCAGGTAAAAGTCTCTATAACTGGGTTCGCAAGTATGAGAAACCCAAAGAGCAGCGAGTATCTGAAGACGACACCCAGTCTGAACTGAGACGTTTAAGAGCCGAGTTAAAAAGGGTTACCCAAGAAAGAGATATTCTAAAAAAGGCCACGGTGTACTTCGCAAAAGAGTCCGAGTGAGATACACCTTTATTCGGACTAACCAAAACGACTTTCCTTTGAGCCTGCTCTGTAAAACCATGAAGGTAAATCGTAGCGGCTATTACGCGTGGTTAAAGCAGCCGTTATCAAAAAAAGCCAAAGAGGATCAACGTTTAACAGGATTGATAAAACAATTTTGGCTAGAGAGTGGGTGTGTTTATGGCTATAGGAAGATTCACTCAGACCTACGAGAAGTCGGTGAGCATGTTGGTAAAAATAGGGTTGCTCGTTTAGCTAGGGTTGAAGGAATAAAAGCCCAGGTCGGTTACCGGAAAAGACCCGGCTCATCAAGTGGAGCTGTCGCTGAGGCCGCCCCAAACCACCTTAACCGAGAGTTCTCGGTTGAGACGCCTGATATGGTTTGGGTAACTGATATCACCTACATTAGAACTCACGAAGGCTGGTTGTATCTAGCGGTGGTGATTGACTTGTACTCCAGGCAAGTTGTGGGGTGGTCGATGGACTCTAGGATGGAGGCCAGCTTAGTGCTAAATGCACTTTTAATGGCTGTATGGAGGCGAAAGCCCGTAAACAGGGTTCTTATTCATTCTGACCAAGGAAGCCAATTTACAAGCTCTGACTGGGTGAACTTCTTAGATGTACATAATCTTAAACAAAGCATGAGTCGTAGAGGCAATTGCTACGATAATGCAGTTGCTGAAAGCTTTTTTCAGCTCTTAAAAAGAGAGAGGGTTAGGCGAAGAATCTATGCGACAAGAGCTGATGCCCGTCGTGATGTTTTTGATTACATAGAGATGTTCTATAACTCAACTCGTAAACATGGTAATAATGGAATGCTGTCTCCAAAAGACTATGAGGAACAGCAGAAAGTGAAACTAGGAGTTGTCTAGTGTGCTAGGGGCGATTCAATATGATGGTTTTGGATGTATTGCTCCTGAGTCTCACCCTGCTGTAGCTCATGCTCGATCATTATCGTCTGAGCAGCTTGGAACGGTTTATTCTGAAATTCAAAAATTAAGTTCAAAATACGAGAAAGATAACTATGAAACACAAATCTCTAGAAAAGAAATTCCAAATAGTTTGCTTTTCCTGGATGCTGAGTTAATTCGTGTATACCGTTCAAGAGGGCCATATATAATTCTTGCAAATTGCTTTGATGAAAGAATTGAACTTAGTTTGTCATCATCAGATGATCCAAAAGCTACCATTACTCTATATTGGGCGGAGCCAACGAATGAAAATCCGTATACAACAGGTAAAGAAGTCCTTTGGGAGGGTAGTAATGAGTTGTAGATATTCACCTAACAACACGACCTGAGGTGGACAACCAGTCTACTGACATGTAGTAGCTTTATGTTAGCATTATTTTAAGCTGCCAATATCCAAATCGTTAAAAAGCTCTTCAACAGTTTCAGCTTTACTTCCTTTTCCTGCCTCAAGCTCATCAATTGCACTTGCTGTCAAAGTATTTGGTGTTTTAGCTTTAAGTTCAAAAGGTATTCCACCATAATTAATCACAGCTTTTGCAAATAGCTTCAAGGCTTGTGAGGTGCTAAGCCCCATGTCTTCACAAACATTAGTGAAAGCTAATTTTGTGTCGTGGTCTATGCGCGTACTGAGCATTTCAGTTTTCATAATGTCCACCTATTTGCATAACATTGTAATACATAGTTAAACAAACTCTATCAAACTGCATATAACAAGGCAATCAAAGATCGCCCACAAAGGGCCGTGGGCTGGACTCGCTCTGCTGCTCGCCGCTCGCCTTTTATTGTACGCTGAGGCTGTAGAATAACCTCCCTTCCTCCCTAATTTTGATAGAATGGCTTCACCTGACAAGGAGTCATTCGATGCCCAAGTTCATACCCTATAACTACGACCAAGCCTCTGTGGATGTGATCAACTACCAAGACCAACTTCAACCTGGAACCCTCGAACACAGCATTCATTAAGAAAACCAAGTTGTTCTAATTTATAGGATGTGCTGCGCACCAAAGACTTCGAGATACCTGTAGCCGTGATGCAGCGGAATCAAGGAGCCTGCCTGCCACACTGACATCTTAAATAGCCCAACCCTGATTACAGTCGTGCCTCCTTTCATCAAGGCTACAACTTATATGCGCTTGCGCACCAAATAATGTTAGAAATCACCCACCGTTACGCTTAAGTAGCTGCCATTCCAATACGACCCCTTTTCACTACGGATGGTCTACGCACCACCTCGTTATGCTGCAATTAGAAATAACTGGCATAACAAAACGTTTAAGTGGGACTCTCTGAATTGATCAGACTTCTCTGCACAACCATTTACTCCTAGGTTCTTCTAAACCGCTTTTGCATCCGTTTTGATTTGAATAAGTAGAGTGAAACCACAACATAGTTTGTTACTTCGACCATATAGCTTATGTACCGGTCTTCCCTGGTCATGAAATCAAAAGTCTGTATGAAACACATAGTTGCTAGGCAAGCTATCCGCCACATTAGTTGGAAGATACTCTAACGCCCCACGATAACGATTTTGGGCATCTGCGTACTTCACGAAAAACAGTAGTGAAGCACGCCTTGGGCTGAGCTTTGAGGCTTATTTATACTTGCTTATATTCGCGCAGGCACCAATTGGTTATGACATCTAAATACTCCTCTCCGGCATCTTCTGATGAAAAGTGGGATGCGTTCTCGAAAACCACAAGCTTATTTGATGGAATCTGTTTTGATAAATAGTCCGCGTTGCTGGCAAATACGAAGGGGTCAAGCTGACCCCAGGTAATGAGCGTTGGAATGCGAATCTTGGATAATCGTTCTTGTATCCAGGAGAGGTCTTTAGGGTAGGTGCCAAAGAACGTGATGGCACACCGATGGGCCTGCTCATTAAAAGCAATATCATAGTATTCTTTAATGGCTCGTTTGGTGGGGCGATAATGGTGGTAGCCATCTTTAACGGCCGTTTTAAAATTTGTTTCCATGACAGATTTTTTGTTTAGCCCTTTCGCGATCCATCGAACAAGGCCAAACTTAATGACAGCATTAAGGATTGGAGACATTTTGGGTGGGTAACTACCTGGCCCATCAAATATATTAATGCTTTCCAGGCGGTCAGGGTGCTCAATTGCCGTAGCGAGAGCAATCGGCGCGCCAACATCCGGCCCAATAAGATGGGCTTTCGAAATGCCAAAATGATCAAGCACCTGAATGACTACTCGGCTAAGCTTTCTGGGAGACATATCGCTTTCTTGCGCTTTGGATAAACCAAACCCTGGAATGTCGAATGCGAGAATGTTGAAGTGGTTACAGAGTGTGCCCCATGCGCTTTCCCACATTCTTATGCTTTGAGGTAAGCCATTGAGCAATACTAACGTTGGTGCGTTCTCTTTCTCATAACGAACATAGCGAATATTGAATGCTCCAACTTTTACATACTTTGGTGAGAAAAGGTCAATTTCCGGTTCAGGCTTGTCCGACGCATAGTTTTCTAGCGCGCTATTGAGTAGGTCGTGAGTCATTGTGGCACCTTTATTTAGTGGTTTAGGTTACTTATATATACTAAGATACATAAATGAGTGTAAGGCTACAATAAGGCAGAAAATGCTGCCTTGGTTACCTTTTGATAACCCATGAGAGCGAGGGGAAATGGCTACTAGCAATAAGGCGGGCAAAAAGACATTTGTGCAGAGTGAAGAGTGCCCAATTAGAGATGTCGTTGCACAGATAGGTGATAAGTGGTCGGTATTGATTTTATTTAGTCTTGTCGACGGGCCTGACCGTTTCAACTCTCTGAAATCAAGAGTTGAAGGGATTTCGCAGCGAATGTTGACGCAAACGCTGCGAGACCTGGAAAGGGATGGGTTTGTCGAACGTACTGTTTACCCCCAGGTTCCGGTTAAAGTGGAGTATGAATTGACTGAGTTAGGGAGAGGGTTAGCAAAATCTGTTTGGGGGCTAGTGTCATGGGCTGACACGCATCATGATGAGATTAGGGCGGCGCGTCAGAATTACGATAAAAATAATCAGTAGCTTATATGGTTATTCCTTGGGGCAAAGGCGAATACTTAACGCTTATTCTTGCTTGATGTGTTGACTCCATGCTTCGCCGTGTTCGTCTAGTATGAGCTGTAATAAGGCGCTTGAGCTAACGCGCAGAATGGGCTTGCCGTCAGTACTGCTTCTTGATCTGACTCTCAACTCCCTTCGCGGGTATACCGAGAGCTCCACAGGGAACTGCATGTCGATGTATATATGGGTGTAGCTCACCATCTTGCCGTTCTTGTTAATGGTTATGCTGTCCTCGGTATAGGCCCATCCAAGCTTATCAAGTTTTGTTTCTAAAATTTCGATTTCATCCACAAATACATGTAGGTCTATATCACTGTTTTTCCTAATCCTTCCGGTGCTTACCGATCCAATAAGCCTTGGCGTAAACTCATCCAGTGCTTGCATGATATCGAGGCACAGAACTCTCATCTGAAAAAGCTGATTTGAAAGAGACTCGCCTTCGTAGAAGCGCGTAAGTCCGACTTCTTCCGCAATTTCTCCGTTTGAAGGAAGGTCTTTAGTTCGAATATGGAGCGATTTTTTTGGCCCTGACTGAGGATACGCTTAGATGCGGTTTTTTTCGCGTCATGATACTGCTTTACGTTGTCTTCATACATCAGCCTTGCGGCTTCGCGGGTCAGTATTTGTCGTATTTGGTGGTGGCAGGTAAATTAGGGATTTGAGTTTTCTGAGAAAAAATTTCAGGAACAGCAGAGGGTGTGCATTTTCTTGTGGGCATATTCTACCGGTTTAAACCGGCTGTCAGCATGCGGAATAAAATTGGCGGAGAGGGAGGGATTCGAACCCTCGATACCTTGCGGTATACACACTTTCCAGGCGTGCTCCTTCGGCCACTCGGACACCTCTCCAGCAAGGGGCGGTACTCTATACTACCTAATCGTTAAAATCAATAGACTGTAATCTTATCGGCGCGACCCTATTTAGTGCTCTATATTTAAAGACAGGGCTGTATATCGGCTGAGTGAATGAATCGAAATAATAAAAAATAATTCAAAGGTGTAGTCTTGATTATGATTGAGCAGAAAGGTAGCGGCCTGTCAGATAGTGGTAACTTGTTTGATGTTCATAAGCATCTGGTTGTTATCTGTATTTTGGGAATTTTAAAGAAGAAAACAAACGGCTTTTACTATATTGATGGTCATGCAGGGGCCGGGATTCATGAATTGAGTGAGGAGCCGCTTGAGGGGAGAGTGAGTGTTGGAGTTCAGAGCGTAATGAAAACACATTCCCATAAACTGATTGAGAAATATGTTGATATAGCCAGAGGTTATAGTAAGGAACTGCCTCTATCAAAATACCCAGGCGTTCCTATGATTGTGCGCAAACTGATGCGCTCTGGAGATAGAATGTGCCTCATTGAACTGGATACAGAAAAATATAGCGGCCTTTGTAGTGCTTTTCAGTCAGACCCTCAGGTACAGGTAGAGCATGGGGCTGCTGATCGAATGTTAAAGCGGTTACCTGATGCAGATAGTGAAGGTTTAATCCTGATAGACCCGGACTATGTGATAGATGAAGATCATGCCGATACGGCAAATTTAATTATTCAATGTTGTGCAAGGTGGTCTAACGCGACTATGGTGGTCTCACTTCCTGTAACCGGATGCAAAACAAGAGATCGTTATATTATTTCAATACTTAAAGATGCCGGAATGAAAGATTTGATCGTTAGTGAAATCGCATTCTGTGACTCGGCATCAGAGCCATCAAACACAAATCAACACATATCCCGGATTTTGCTGGTCAACCCATCCAGTGATATACAGAATGAGATTGAATCAGTGCTTTCCGATATGGTGGGGGCTTTGCCTCCTTCATCGAGAGCAAAAAGCGTTATTGAAACAGCCTGATTAAAAATTAGCGTAAATCAGTGCTTTTATTAATAAAAAACCTTTGCTAGAATGCGCTTCTTCTAGGGATGGCTGATCAGAACGCTATTCCTGTTATGGTGACTTTCGTTGGTTCCCACGCAACAATAAACTGTCGACCCGGTCAGGCCCGGAAGGGAGCAGCCGAAACAGTGGACTTGTGTGCCGAGGTGTAGCTGGCGGAAGTCGCCACCATAATATCTTCTTTGAAGACTTCAGAAAAATCTCACACAACTTTCTAATTATCAATGCGGTTTATACCTTAAAAAATAGAGGTATATAGGCGACTAATAATAGCGTCGTGCCCATTACCAATAGTGGAAGCAAGATCCGTTCATGGCGATAGTAAAAAGTATTGCCTTCCCGCTTTGAGAGAATAAACTCCTGTTCGCCTACGACTTGTCGTGTCAGTAAATGATTGAGCGATACTGGCGGGCTTAAATAACCTAGCTCAAATGCCACCAGGCAAGTCATCCAGAAGTGAATGGGATTAATACCCTGCTGATAGGCTAGTGGCGCAAGCGTTCCTGAGACTAGCACTAGAGCACCAAAAGGATCCATTAGCATCCCGATGATCACTAGAGTAATCACAAACAGACTCATGACGGTAAAAAGGGATGACGATGGATCGTTTAGCAAACTTGTTGATTCTAGCGTAGTACTTTGGTTTTCAAAGACACCGCCTACTGCATATGAGCAGGCCATTAGAAGGAGTAGCGCGCCGATATGTACAGATGCGCCATCAACTGAATTAAATACCTTCGATGAAGTAGTAAGAGTGTTCTTGGTTGATACGGGTAATGACTTGTTGCGAAGACTCTGCTTTCTCTCATAGAGAATAATTGCGAATAAAATCATTGGAAGCATGATTGGAGCCGAAAACTCATCCAATTGAGCATTGAGTACAATATGATAAAGCACAGAAAGCAATGCAAAAATGGCTATATACGGGACAAAGTGGCGTATGGCGATTGTACAATCTGGCCATGCATCAGAAAAATGGCGTTGGCTATTGGGTTTTTGTTTGGTGATTACGGCATAAAACAGAAAGACCAATAGCGTGAGTACGAAAACTCTACCTCCCCAGTAAAAGAGTTCATCTGTTACCACTTCTTTGTTAAGCGTGGCGATACCAATCACCAGCAAACAAGGCCGCAGTACAACTCCGGAACTGCCTGTCATTGCGGTTACGGCTAAGGCGAGTTGCCTTCGGCTACCGGCTCGTCGGAGTTCTTGATATATAACCGTGCCCATTGCAATAACGATAATACCTGAGGCACCGGTGTAGGCCGTGGGCAAGGCCATAAGAGCAATTGCTATAACGGCTAGATACTCAGGCGGAAGTTTCCAAGGCTTGAGTATGCCAAATAAGTGCTCTCCAATATGGCTTTGCTTGAGTAGCATCCCGACCCAAATATAAATACCAATGGTTAAATATAGCCCGGAGAGCTGATATATCTGGGTGATGTAGATAGCCAACCCGGATACTTGCCCAGTGACCCAAAAAAAATGATGTGCTGAACCTAAAATCATAAAGGTGTAAATAGGAGTGGATAGCAACGCTTTAGACCAACTACCCGGTTTTGTCATTCGCCTGCACTTGGTGAACATCTGACAAGCATTAATGCCGGTGAGAAATGTAAACCCTGCGCACAATGCGATAAGCAGCTCATTGTCAATAGAGCTCATTTCAATGGTTAGGTTGTTTTGAAGATAACTAAAGCAGGATATGGCAACACACGCATTGCCTAGAAGTTGAAGTGATGAAGATACCAGGTTGTCTTGTCGAGTCGAGATGGCGCGAAAAGCGATGTGATGTTGATGAGTGGTGGCGATGGTAGCTGCAATCAACAATACAAGAGTAAGCGTCCAGTGTTTGTAATTAATCGCCAGTAAGCTTAGCGATGAAAAGCCGTATTCGAATATATGGAAGGCGGTTAGTAGAGGGCTGTGACTCTGCTCTTTGAGTGTTGCCGCTTGTTGCTGTTGCTGGCAAAGCGTGTGTTGGTTCTCAAGGGATCGTCTGGCATCTTCTCGGTTGAATGTTTCGGCAAGTAGGTCAAACTCTTGTTGTTCTTCATTAAAGGCCATTTCGAGCGAGTCTAGACGTTTATCGATGTTAAAATCATCTTGGCAGGCGGTTGTAATGGTTCCGTTTCGTAAAGCGCTATAGTCGTGCCAGAGATAATGACCGAGTTTAAGCAGTTGGGAGTGTGCATGCTCACCCGTTCCGGCTAAAATGGTGAACAGAAGAAGGGTGAGTATCAGCCCGACACCACATGTTTGAGAGCGTTTTACCCATATCGACATGCCGCTGTTTATTCTCTGTCAGGCGCTGTGCATTCAGCCATTTCTGGCGTTATTTTACAGCGTACTTTTCGAAATAATGTGAGCGCTTTACTGTGATAGACTCCTTGATCTTTCAACGCGATTCGGTTCTGGCGAAAGGTCTCACTCCATTGATCTTTACGTTCATTGGGAATGCCAATCCAGTATTTGCTCGGAATGGCCTGTTCTATCTTTTCAATGTTCTCGATGCCATCTTTAATACCAGATTGAGTAAATTCGCGTGATTTTTGCCCAAAGCCTTCCGGTAGGTTTTGCCAGCGGGCGACGATTTGTGCAGTGGTCTGTAAAAGTGGCCAGCTTATAATGCCTCCATTGGGCTCGAGGCCTTTATATAGCTCCATAGGTTCGTAAGCGATTGCCGGTGCTCCGGTAATATCAACAGAGTGGTTGTTAAACTTTTGCAGTGCGTTGGCGATAGTAGAGGATACGGGCGTCATCCCGGTCTGTTTTATGAGGTATTGGGATTCTGGTGCGTTATCTAACAAGGTGATTTTTTTACCTGCTAATTTTTCCGGTGTATCCCAATTCCGGTCTCGAACGAACGTGAACAACCCGCCAGTTGGCGAGATCGACACAATTTCATATTCGTCTTGTCGCATATACTTTGCAGCTTTTGGTGTACTTAATGTTTGTAGAATGATCTTGATATGCTGATAGGTGGGTATTGCGCCAATTGCGTTAAGTGAGCCGGTAAAATGATTATAATTTCGAGCCCTAATGTCGGGTAGATTGACTAAGTCACAGACACCGCTGTTGAACGCCTCGGCAGCAAGTCGCTCATCGGTATAGGACTTGAACTCAATTGCTGCACCCCACTTTATCGCCTCCATTTTGTAGCGTTTGAGAATTTGGTGCGTGGGGCCATTCTGACCCAACATATCAAATACACACATATTGATGGATTTAAGGCTGCTTGCACTGCTTGATGTTGGCAGAAGGATCGCCATCGCAGCGGCTATGAACTGAGAAAGCAACCACTTCATACTAGAGCACACCCAGCTGTAGTTCAGTTGTCTGTCCAGTACCTGCGGGTGATATCACTGTTCGGCTTTCACCATTAAGCTTAAGCCCGTTATCAAGAGCCAATTGGTAGAGCTTTTGCCAATAGCTAGAATGGCTATCTTCGGGCTGCTTCAAAAGCAGGCTAAGACATTTAAATTCAGGCTTTTTAACTTGGCTGTAGCCTGGCAGTCTTGTCGCTTTGCCCTTTACAGAGAATCCGATATCAGCCGTTATAGGCCCAGTTGCCATTGATTTCAGGTCTTCAAAAACGAGCGTAAGAGGGCCATCTATTTCCAGTTTGGCTCTTTTGACGGCTGTTGTGGCCACACGTTCTGCGATTGATTTTGTCTGGGCTTTGATGGTGTCCCGTTCGAGCGTAGCGTGAGTGGAGAAAAACCGAATAGGGGGCGTTACTTTTAGCACGACTTCGTGAGATACATCTTCGTTTATCAAAGCAAATGTTGGCGGTGTGTTATTTATGCTTGGATTGCTTTTGCAGCCAATAAGGCCGGCCAACAATACGCACCCGACCATCATGCTCCCATGGTGTAAGATGGTTAGAATGTTTCCCTTTAATGACGGTGAAGAGGTTAGCGTGACCATTTGTGTTGCTCCCTTTGGTTTTATTCTATTGTTATTTCACGGGTAGGTAACCTGCAAAAAATTGATTCACCAGCGCCTTCGCATGCTGTTTAAGCGAGTATTCATCGGGTCTGGCCAGCCAATTTTGCGCATGTCCCATCAAAAAAGCCGATATGCTAATGGCGAGTAATGAAAGGTCGACCTGTTTAGTTAGTTCACCCTTAGAAAACAGTTCATTCAAGTAAAGCTGAAGAGCCTGCCTGTCTTGGTTGGCGTTAGTATGGATCTGATCAATGAGCGCTTTAATATCCCCGACCTGTTCAACCTTGAAGAAAATAATATCAAAAAGCTTATGTGAGACAGGGTTTGATTCCATATGCGACAGCCAGGCAACCATAAACTGTTTTAGGTTTTCGAGAGAAGGTTCTTGGTCGATCAGTAATGTCACTGCAAGCTCGTTAGAAGGCTGAATCCACTCTTGTAACAATGCGCTAAATAGATCGGGCTTGTTGGCGAAGTGCCAATAGATGGCGCCTCGTGTGACCTCGGCACTTTGCGCAATTTGTTCTAATGACGTTTTAGCAAACCCGTTTTCTAGAATGACATCCAATGCAGAAATCAAGATTTTCTGGCGTGTCTTTGCTGCATTCTCTTTGGTATTTCTAGCCATTAAGGTGGTGTCTTTGTCTATGAGTCGAATGGCTATTTAAATACATTCATGAATGTATGTAAATAAATAAAAACTAAATGTAATGACTTTGGATTAAGAAAGGTTGCAATGATGCTTATGAATACTGACGGGGTTTTAAAAAATCGAGGCGTTGTGTAAGTGGGGTTGCCATTAACTTCTTATTGGAGAATACCGTGCTTTCACGGGGTTGCTAGTGTTAAGTCGTCTTTATCTACTCCAAACCATAGCGTTTTCTAGCATTTAGGTAATAAGTATGGGCTAAGTCTGATGCTAATATTCTGCTTAGCTTCTCCGCTATAAGTATGCCATTGTCATTATTGGGCGAAATGGCGGTATAAAAAGGAACTTGGTCCAAGCAGCCTGCTTTTCTTATTTTGTACTTTTCAGCGTTCTGATTTAAGAAATGTCTCACAACGGCTTCATCTTCGATAAACAGCTCTATACGAGAGGCTTCCAGCATACCGATTAGTGAATATAGAGGGTTAGAGGTTGCTAAAAGGGTGATTTTCTCATGTTCTAGAGGCATTGCAATCATGCTGTCTATAGGCTCTCCGTAGCCATACCCTTTTATTGCGCCAATAGCCTTATTCGACAGGGATGCTCGATCACTGTAGGTGAACTCGTCGAATTCTTGCGAATAAAAGCACATCTGATAAGAACCGGTGGGCACTTCTGTAAAAAGAAAGCCGGGCGCTTCAACCTCTGTGGCGGTTGCCAAACCATCTACAGCCCCTGTTTGCGCCATATGTATTGCGCGTGACCACGGAAAAATGGAGATTTCTAAAGATATGTTATGTGCGGCCAGTGATTTGGTCAGGTATTCGATAATGAATCCGGGGCTGTTTTCATCATCGCAAATATAAGGGCACCAGTCCGTGGTGGCAAAGTGAAGAGATTGTTTTGTTGTGCTTTTGCTTGCTAAAAGGCTTGCTGGTTGTCCGAAAGCTGTTGGCAGGAATAACGTGCAGGTTGTGAAAAGACTGCACAATAAGAAGTACCGTGTGAGCCTGTTTCTGAGAACCTTTCTTAAAGAGGGTATAGCAAGCATTCTAAATAACCAAAACTGTAAGCATAAATCGTTAGAGTATAGCGCAGTGGCGAGCGTGGTTTATGGTTAATTTTATAGCATAATATTACCTGACACAGAGTTACACTGCGTTCGATACTTTGCTTTAATGACCTATCGTAACAGTCACAATTATTATCTACATACATTTTAAGGATGCCTTGAATGGAATACCGAAAGTTAGGAACAACGGGGCTAGACATCAGCCTGATTGGCCTTGGAACAATGACATGGGGCTGGCAGAATACTCAAGCTGAAGGCTTTGAGCAAATGGATTATGCATTAGACCGTGGTGTTAACTTTTTTGATACCGCAGAAATGTATGCGATACCGCCAAGTGCCGAGCATTTTGGCACAACTGAGACCATTATCGGGAACTGGTTTTCGGCGCGTGCTAACCGCGACAAGGTGATACTGGCGTCAAAAATTACTGGCCCTGGTTTTCCCTGGTTGAGAGAGGGTCAAAACCGAATAAACAAAGAGAATATACTGGATGCGGTTGAGGGGAGCTTGAAAAGGCTGCAAACGGATTATATTGACCTATACCAACTCCACTGGCCCAATAGAGGTTCGTATCACTTTGGTAAAACATGGGGCTTCTCACCAGATTTTGATGCGAAGGCCGAGGAAGATAACTTTCTGGAGGTTCTGCATACGCTGCAAGGGTTGATTCGAGAGGGCAAAATTCGTCATATCGGGTTATCGAATGAAACCGCATGGGGAATGAGTAAGTGGCTGCATCTGTCAGAGAAGCATGGGCTGCCCAGAGTCGCCTCGATACAAAACGAATACTCGTTACTCTGCAGGCACTTTGAACCAGACCTTAGTGAAATTGCAATACATGAAGAGTGTGGCTTGCTTGCTTGGTCGCCTCTGGCACGAGGAATCTTGAGCGGGAAGTATCTTGGTGGTGCTAAACCTGAAGGCGCACGACTCACCTTGGAGACGAGGCCGGAACATAGAGTAGGAGAGGCAGTCGATAATGCGACACAGGAATATATCGATTTAGCCAATCTTTATGATCTTGACCCTTGTCAGATGGCTTTGGCATTTGTGAATAGTCGCCCTTTCGTTAGTTCTACGTTGATTGGGGCGACGACCATGGAGCAGCTAAAGTCTAACATTGACTCCATTGACGTTACCCTTTCCGATGAAGTCCTTGAAGGAATTGAACATATCAGACGAGCTTTGCCTGTGCCGTTTTAATATCTAGCTGGCAAGTCCCGCGTTTTTTAGTTGCAGGCTACGGCGGTTTCTCCCGCAACGTATGGCGCTCTACTTCAACCCGTAGCGCGCCATTTTCTTTAGTAACCCTTGCCTTGTTAACCCTAATAGAGCTGCCGAGCGGGTTCTGTTGTTATCACACTCAGTTAGTGCGTGAGTGATCAGCTTTATCTCTAAAGCATTCACCTGAGCTTCTAGGGTTTGCTGGTGAGAAACGCCTTCTATATTAGTAACGGGCTCTGAATTTCCTGTTAAGAAATTTATTTCCTGTCGGGTTATCACCCCGTCAACCGCGAGCGCAACCAGGCTATCTAATGTGTTTTTGAGCTCGCGCACGTTGCCCGGCCAGCGTTGTTGTGCGATCCACGACATGGCGTCGGGCTCTATTTTAACCATCTGGTTGGCCGTTTGAGCCTTTTCAATAAATGATCGAACCAATAAAGGGATATCCTCTGGTCGCTCATTTAGTGCTTGGGTTTTTATGGTGACCCCTTTTATTCGGTAGAATAGGTCGTCTCGGAAGCTTCCTTCTTCGACCGCTTGGGGTAAATCACGATTGGTTGCACTGATCAGGCGTATGTCGATATGCTCCATTTCGCGGCCCCCGACAGGGAAGTAACAACCCTCCTGCAACACTCGCAAAAGTTTAACTTGCATGGCGGGCGGCATTTCACCAATCTCGTCCAAAAATAAGCTTCCTTGATCAGCCATCGATAAAAGGCCTTTTCTGTCTTTATCGGCTCCTGTAAAGGCCCCTTTTTTGTATCCAAATAACTCGCTTTCCAACAGCTCTGATGGAATTGCGCCACAGTGTACAGAGATAAAAGGCTGTGTTTTGCGTTGACTATGTTTATGCAGGGCCTTGGCAATCAGCTCTTTTCCTGTGCCGCTTGGGCCTTGAATGAGTACGGGAACTTCGGTATTGGCAATGCGGCTGATCAGGTTGCGAGTGTTGATGATATTGGGGCTGGTGCCAACTAAGCCCATATCATCTGTTGTAGAGATGCTTTGTTCCTTTAAGGTTTGAAGCTCGAGTTGTAGCTGGCGTTTGTTGAGCGCACGTTGCACGACGACGCTAAGCAGATCCGGGTCAATTGGCTTGTTGATGTAGTCCCAGGCACCATGTCGAATGGCTTCGAGTGCCAGTGACTTCTCATCATGAGCGGTTATTACGACCACCGGAACATCGTTATAGTGGGGCAGACGTTGTAGCCCCTCTTCGGGTCTGAAGCTGGGAGGTAGAGATAGGTCATGTAGCACAAGGTCAAATGGTTGAGACTTGAAAAGTTCATGAGCCTTAGCGCCATCACCACAACTAACTACGTCGTAGCCTGCTTGTGTTAACCATAGTTCACAGAGTTCGCAGAATGCGGCTTCGTCGTCAACCAATAGTATTCGAGATTTTTTCATTTGAATGCTGCACCTGAATCGGCGTGATTGGTTATGGCGTGAGGGATTTTAATAGAAAACGTAACCGGCCAGCCAGCATCGGTATGATGCCAGACACGGCCGTTATGAGCGTCGACAATCCTGCGTACAATGGCGAGTCCTAAGCCGCTGCCCCCACTTCGTTTGCTGATGAATGCTGAAAACAGCTGCGATGTTATATCTGGTGAAATTGACGGGCCATTATTGTGGATGTGGATCAGCAGATTTTCTTCAACTATTTGGGCTTGAACCTTAATCTCACCATGCTCTTTTTGGTTTACAAATGATGCCGCATTTTCAAGCAAGTTGATGAGTACTTGAGATAGTTTTTGTGGGTCAACGTTAGCCCATAGCTCATCAGGTGTCTCGACGCGGATCTTTACCTTGAATAATTTACGTGTCTGTTCTGCAACATTGATAATAAGTGCTGTTATTGATGTAGGCTGAAGATGCAGTTTTATTTGACCGGCGTAAGTTAAAATATCTTGAATCAGCAGTTCGGCTCTTTCAACTTGGCTGGTGATATGGTCTCTGACTGGTTTGACGGTTTGCGTGGCAGCCATATTAATTATATTGAGCGGGTTTCGCAGTTCGTGTGCGATTACCGCCGTCAGGCTCCCTAGTTCGACCAGGTGCTCTTGTTCCAGTTTTTCACGCTCCGCAGCAGCTAATCTCATTCCGCGGTCTAACGCTGCACAGGCTGCGGGTAACAGGGTGCATATAACTTCTGCCAGGTGTTGCTCGCTTGGTGTGGTGTGTTGCCACCCTGTTAGCTCGCTTTTCCAGTGTTCACTGCTTTCTGATACGACTGTATTAATGATAAAGGTGGGGGTGTCTGGCTGTGTAATGACGGGGTCATCTGACTGAGTTGCGGTTTGATTAATCATTACCGAGATAGGGGTGGTACTGTTATGCGACCATAGTTCGTTTAATGCGAATTTAAGCTCGTCCCAGTCGGCGACCTGATCTAGTTGGTTGCACCACTGTTCCAGTTTTGCTTGGTCGATGCGGATCTCCGGGTAGATTAATCGATCAGCGAATCGTTGTGCCGGATGATAGAGCGCGGCCGCCAAAATAAGCAGTGCAGCGGAGTAGATTAATAGTTGCCACACGGGTGTGTGAGCCAACTCTGAAAACCCCCACTTGGTTGCTAGTGCCAGTAGTGCGGACATCACCAGTACGGTAATGGTTACCAGTGCAAGCCATACCACGGCTCGATTCATGAATCGATTTACCTCAACCAGCTGGTAACGCACAACGGCATACACGAGCAATACGCCATATGCAGGAAAGGCCAGCATGGGGTAGGGGGAGATATTGACACCGATAGAAGGGAAGACAAAGCTGATAGACAGGGCAAAGCCAAGCCCACCGACGATAAACATAGCGATAATGGATCGTCTTTGGTTGGGGGGGCAGTCACGTTGTGCTTGAAGCAGTAGTAGGTGGGCGACGACACCAATAATGGCGGTATAGGCCAGGTTGACCCATCCTGCGGTATTGAGAGAAATGAAAGTTGTGAACTCAAGCCATTGGGTAAGCTCCGCGCCTGAAAGCGCAAGTGAGATTGCTGAGACCATACCGCTAATAAAATACAGTGTAGGAAACCCGGTTAGGTATACGCCAGCTTTTGGAATGTAGTCCTTGCAAAAGCTCAGTGTAAAATGCAAAAACGCCGTTGGAAGGATCGGGCTACTCAGTAACAGGGGAATAGCCCAGGTAGCGTCACCCCGGATGGCGAATAGGTGGCCTGCACACCAGAGGGCCAATGTTAGGCAGTAGATTCCCAGCGCTCTAAGGTAAACCGAATTTTGAGCGCGGTATATCAGCCATCCCCCTGCGGCGGTAGTGCTGATTAGCGTGGCCCACATAGAGAGTGAAAATACAACGACTAAGTTCATTTGTTCTGCTTGTATCGAAGGTAATGGGTTGAACTGTAAACAGTGTTTACAGTATTTTTGCCGATAAGTGTAAACACAGGTTGCGCTGGATTATAACTAACTTGTTAGAATTGAGCTAGATCAAGGCGTGTGCTGGCGTGGTGTGGCTGGCCGGTTTATTGCTACACGTATTTCTGCAATGCATTGCTGAATGTATTGTTGAATGTATTGCAGACATCACGCTGATCAAAGGAGGCCAATATGGCTGAGTGGTTATACTCTATTATAAGTGTCGTTGTAGTGGTTGGAGTTTCAGGTGGGTATGTTTTGTTGCCCGGTGTGGTTAAAGCAAAAGAAGGAGAGGTGTAATGGATCCGGCCATTCTGTCACGAATGCAGTTTGCGTTTACCATCAGTTATCACATCATTTTCCCCACCATTACGATTGGCCTATCCGTGTATCTAGCGGTCATGGAAGGGATGTGGCTTAAAACCAAAAAAATAGAGTATTTGCAGCAGGTTAAATTCTGGCTAAAACCATTTGCGATTACGTTTGGAATGGGCGTGGTTTCTGGTGTGGTTCTATCCTACCAGTTTGGTACTAACTTCAGTCGTTTTTCCGAGGTTGTAGGGCCTATTCTAAGCCCTCTCTTGGCGTATGAGGTGTTAACCGCATTTTTTTTGGAGGCTGGATTTCTTGGCATAATGCTATTCGGCTGGAATCGTGTGTCACCTAAAATTCACTTTATGGCGACCGTTGTTGTGTGTGTTGGCACGTTGATGTCTGCGTTCTGGATATTAGCTGCTAACTCGTGGATGCACACGCCAACAGGTTATATATTTAACGAAGGTCGGTTTGAAGCGGGTAATTGGTTTGAAGTTATCTTTAATCCTTCCTTTCCCTATCGATACTTTCATATGGTCATTGCGAGCTTGCTTTCTGCCAGCCTAATCGTAGCTGGAATCAATGCGTGGTACTTGAAACGTAACCAGCACCGCACTTTCGCAAAGGTTGGGTTTTCGTTTGCCATGTGGAGTCTGCTGCTGTTAGCCCCGGTGCAGATTTTACTGGGCGATTTCCATGGGCTTAATGTGGCCGAACACCAGCCGGTGAAGCTAGCCGCGATGGAAGGTATATGGGAAAACGAGCAAGGTGCGCCGTTACGCCTGTTCGCAGTACCCGATGGAGAGTCTGAGAAAAATGACTTTGAAATCGCAATACCAAAGCTCGCGAGTTTAATTATTACTCATAGTCTGGACGGCGAAATTACCGGCTTAAAGTCGGTTGATAAAGCTGATCGCCCGCCGGTCGCCACTGTATTTTATTCTTTTAGAGTTATGCTGGCGTTAGGTGGGCTTATGCTGCTGTTGGCGCTAAGTGGTGCAATACTGCGGGCTAAGAAGCGCTTGTATAGCAGCAGGTTGCTTCATGCGTTCGCTTTTTATATGACACCTGCGGGAATTATTGCGACGCTCGCTGGATGGTTTGTCGTAGAAGTGGGCAGGCAGCCATGGCTGGTTCAGGGACTGGTCAGAACAGAAGATGTTGTTTCGATACTGCCTGCTGAAAACATCATGTTGACCCTTGGGTTGTTTGTTGTTGTCTACGGCTTGCTGTTTAGTGTGTATCTCTACTTTATTCGAAAGTTGATACACCAGGGGCCGCCCTCTATGGAGGAGTATAGTTCTGACAATGCGGCTGCTGATAACAGCGTTAATAGTCCCCTATTTAACCCGGTAGATGGGTTAGATTCGACAACAGGGAGTAAGTGATATGGATTGGGCAATAGTCTGGTTATTGATTCTAGGGTTTGGCGTACTAATGTACGTGGTGCTTGATGGTTTCTCTTTGGGTGTTGGTATTATTTCGCCGTGGTTAGGTGGTGAAGATCAGAAAGGCATGGCAATGCGGACGCTTTCCCACGTGTGGGATAGCAACCAAACCTGGTTGGTGTTTGGCGGTGTAGTGTTATTTGTGGCATTCCCGCAGGCCTATGCAGTGGTTTTATCCAAACTGTATTTGCCGATTATGCTTATGCTTATTGCTTTGATCTTTCGCGGGGTTGCTTTTGAGTTTCGTTTTAAGGCAGATAGCAGCCGACGATGGTGGGATCTTAGCTTCGCATTTGGCTGCACGCTGGCGACCTTATGTCAGGGGTTGATTTTGGGTACGTTGGTTCAAGGCATTCAGGTAGACCCTGCTATTCCTGTGTCATGGCTAACGCCCTTTAGCGCCCTTACTGCATTATCTCTATTGGCAGGGTACGGGTTGCTGGGTAGCTGCTGGTTGATACGAAAGTCAGAAGGTGATCTTGGCAGCAGAGCAAGAATGCTCGCTAAACCACTGTTGGCGGCAGTGCTTGTGGGGCTTGCTTGCGTATCGCTCTGGACGGTTATTAACGAGCCTTCTGTGTTAAACCGTTGGTTGAGTACACCCAATATCTATTTCCTGGCGCCAATACCGCTGTTGACTGTTGGTGTGGCGTTTGCGCTGTTAAGAGCGATTCGGAAGCCCGAGCACCATCACTTGATTCCGCTGTTGTTGGCAACCTCGCTTTTTGTCCTCTCACTTATTGGGCTGGTTGTTGGTATGTTCCCTTATATCATTCCGCGAGATGTCACCATTTGGCAGGCGATTGCGCCCGACAGTACCTTAAGCTTTTCGTTTATCGGAGTGATAATCTTCTTGCCGGTTATCTTGCTGTATAACGCATATGCTTACCGTGTTTTTTCTGGCAAAACAAATCAGGCAGACGGGTACTGATATCGCCGTCCTGGGTGGCTGTTTCTATCATGGCCACCCTTTTTAGGGGCCCATAAAAAGCAGTGCTTGTATGATAACAAGCCTGAAATGGTGCCCAGCCAAACCGTTAACAAGGCGAGGTTGCCCCGGTAATTACCAAGGCCAAAAATACTGCAAATAATCTGTTATTAGGCTAACAACGTCTTGTCAGGCTCTCTTCTTACCTAAATATCTCTCATAACTATTCTGTATATCCACCAAGACATGATAAGCTTGCGTTGTCGTTTTCTCAGGTAAAATAAACAGATGAGTTATCAGGTTCTCGCAAGAAAGTGGCGCCCCCAAAGCTTCAAGGAAATGGTGGGGCAAGAGCACGTACTTAAAGCGTTGATTCATTCCCTTGACCAGAAAAGATTACATCATGCTTATCTGTTCACTGGTACACGAGGTGTGGGAAAAACAACCATTGGGCGGATACTTGCCAAATGCCTCAATTGTGAAACCGAAATTACGTCAGTGCCTTGTGGCCAATGCGATGCCTGCCGGGAGATCACCGAGGGCAGGTTTGTTGACCTGATTGAAATTGATGCGGCCTCTCGTACCAAAGTGGAAGACATGCGAGAGCTGCTTGATAACGTACAATATGCGCCCACACGAGGGCGGTTTAAAGTGTACCTGATAGATGAGGTGCACATGCTCTCGCAGTCCAGTTTTAATGCATTGCTTAAAACACTGGAAGAGCCTCCTGAGCACGTCAAATTCCTGTTTGCGACCACTGATCCGCAAAAACTCCCCGTTACAATCTTGTCTCGCTGCCTGCAATTTAATTTAAAGAATATGCCACCTGAACGAATCGTAGGGCATCTAAAAAATGTTCTGGGTCAGGAGCAAATAGCGTTTGAAGAGAGCGCACTTTGGCTGCTTGCCCGATCCGCTGATGGAAGTATGCGGGATGCATTGAGTCTGACAGACCAAGCAATCGCGTATGGCAACCATAAACTGGCTGAGCGAGAAGTCAGTGCGATGTTGGGATCGATTGACCAAAAACAGGTTTATCGAATTATTGAAGCGGTTGCTAATTTAAATGCAGAAAAAGTGCTGGATGAGGTCGCTTCTCTCGCTGAATACTCACCTGACTACAGTGCTGTTTTGGCCAATGTTATTTCGGTGTTGCACCGTGTGGCGATTGAGCAGGCGGTGCCCGGCAGTACCGACAATTCAATGGGTGACCAACAGCAAATCGTTGATCTGGCTTCGGCACTATCTGCGGAAGATGTTCAGTTGTTCTACCAGGTCGCACTGGTAGGGCGTAGCGATTTACCCATTTCACCGGATCAACGGGCCGGATTGGAAATGGTTCTACTTAGAATGTTGGCGTTTCAGCCAAACGTTGACAAAAATACGCCAAAGCTTCAATTAACCTCCAGTGACGGGAATAACGAAGCGCAAGCTGTCGTCTCACAAGTGGCAACTCAACCCCAGGCGGCTGGGCCTCGCGGTGAAGCAATCGTAAACGCAGAAGAGACAATCGCAAACGCAGAAGAGACAATCGCAAACGCAGAAGAAACAACTGCTAACGCTGAACAGCCTGTTGGTGACAGTGATAATGCCAAGGAGCAGACCGCATCCGACGCGGTTAGTGCTGCCGAAGGCTTGGCAGAAACATCATCCCCAGCTACGGCCGCTATAAATGCCCAAGCGGCTTCGCCTTCTGAGACTGAACAAGCAGCAGGGACGGAAAGTGCTCCCCCATGGGATACTCACTCGCCTGACTACATAAGCTCAGAAGCCGTCGCGCCAGCTACCGGTTTTACTGAGGCGAGCTCTTCGAATGGTGGGGTTTCCAGCCCGGCCGAAGTGACAGCTAGTCAATCGTTCGGCGCACATTCAGATGCGCCACCCGAAGGGCTCCCAGCTCATAATGGGGGGCAGGGTAATGTTGACTCCTATGATGAACAGTATTTACGTGCTCAATCAAA
Source organism: Alkalimarinus coralli (assembly GCF_023650515.1). NCBI lineage: Bacteria > Pseudomonadati > Pseudomonadota > Gammaproteobacteria > Alteromonadales > Alteromonadaceae > Alkalimarinus > Alkalimarinus coralli. The sequence goes on along the minus strand of NZ_CP096016.1, from coordinate 2,007,331 downwards.
TGACGAGCAATCGGGTTCAGGTACTCCGGGGTCAACTGAAGATAATCCGCTTACGGATTCGACTCAAAAAAAAACGGCTGATCCTACGTTAGCCGCTGACGCTGATGCCCAGCAGGGGCGGCGAGAGCAGAAGCCTGACTTAGCCCCGCAGACGAATGTCACTGAACCAGGCGCTGGCAGAAGCGTAGCCGACCTTCAAAGCGGGACTATAGATAATAACAGCAACGTTGAGACTGATAACTCGGCAGAGATACCCAAAGCGCCTGCACCGGTCTCCAGTACTCAGGAAGTACTGCCGGAGTCGGCCGGTATCGATGACTTTCTTTCAATAGATAATCCGTGGCCGCATATATTACCGTTGCTCAAATTAACCGGAATGACGCAAAACCTTGCTGCTAATACAGGTTTGAAGCTTGAACATGACAGAGCGGAGCTGTGCGCAGCGGAAGGCAACTATAAGCTATTAACTGATACACACAAATCGCGTATTATTGCGGCATTCAAACGGCTGTTTGGTGACTCATTCCAGGTTGACTTTTCGTTGGGGCGCACAGAAGTTGAAACACCCGCAGAATGGAAAGAACGAAAAAGAGAAGAGCGTTTGGCGTTAGCAGTGTCTTCTATTGAGCAAGACCCAAATGTTGTAACCCTTGTAAATAAGTTTGATGCAACCATATTAACTACAACGGTAGAGCCTATCGATTAGTTGCCCCTTTGTTCGAGCTGTAAATTGTGTGCTCGATTGAGTGTGGATATGGGGGATGGGTTGAAAGGAGCTTGCTTAAGCTTGTCATCCTCGCGAAGGCGGGGATCCATAGGGCTATAGAATTCGTTCTAAATGGATTCCCGCCTTCGCGGGAATGACAGTGTTGAGTCTTTATGTGTTAAGAATGACAGTGTTGGGTCTTTATTTGTTAAGAATGACAGTGCCGGGTTTTTATGCCTTATGGGCGTTGCACTCGGGTTAGGGGTTAAGTGTTTGGTACAAAATATATGGTTGTTGAGTCACGCCCTATATAGATTGAATTTAAAGATGTTTGGCAGGTCTAACTCTAACTTAGACGTGTTAGCTATATGCGCAAAGTTGAATTGAATGGCCAATAGAAATTACATACATTCGAGGTTGTTATGATTAAAGGTGGTATGGGCGAGTTGATGAAGCAAGCTCAAAAGATGCAGGAGCAATTTCAAAAAACTCAAGAAGAGTTGGCGAATGCAGAAGTTTCTGGTGAGTCCGGCGCAGGCTTGGTTAAGGTGGTTATGACCGGACGGCACGATGTTAAAAATGTCACCATTGACCCCTCGTTATTGCAGGAAGACAAAGAGTTACTGGAAGATCTGCTAGCCGCAGCAGTCAATGATGCCGTAAGAAAAGTAGAGGAAAACAGTAAAAGCAAGCTTTCTGGTATGACCGCGGGGATGGAAATGCCTCCTGGCTTTAAAATGCCATTCTAACTATCAGAGACCTTTACACGACGTTATGAGCGAAGCAAAGGCAAAAAAATGACGAAAAAGCGCAGTAGTCGTGCAAAGGTCTCTACCAATTAAACAACAAGCTGATGCAGGGTTTAATGCCCGCATCAGTGCACTTTTTTTACATTCCTCTTATATGACGCTTTATTTATGAGCTTTAGCCCGTTAGTCGATGAACTTATTGAATCTCTGCGCTGTTTACCGGGAGTAGGCCAAAAATCTGCTCAACGTATGGCTTTGCAGCTACTTGAGCGCGACCGGGATGGTGCACTAAGGCTGGCGAATGCAATCAATGAGTCTGTTATGGGGGTCGGGCGCTGTGAGAAATGCCAAAACCTGACTGAGGTTGATATCTGTAGGCTATGCTCGGACGAAAAGCGCAATAATGGCCAGCTTTGTATTGTTGAAACGCCGTCGGATTTATTAGCGATTGAACTATCCAATACCTTTAGTGGCCGTTACTTTGTGCTGATGGGACATCTATCGCCTATTGATGGGATTGGCCCAGAGGAAATAGGCCTTGATAAGTTAATGCGGCTTGTTTCGGAGGCGTCCATTCGCGAAGTGATCCTCGCAACCAACTCGACCATTGAAGGTGATGCGACCGCATTTTATATCGCAGACTTGTTAGAAGGGCAGAATATTCTGGTAACTCGTATTGCTCACGGCATTCCTGTTGGTGGGCAGTTGGGGTATGTTGATGGCGGTACCTTGAGCCATGCTTTAACGGGGCGAAAACCGATTGATGGCTGATACAACGGGACAGGACCGGTAGATGAGTAATGTGAACTGCGCATTCAGTGTTGAAATGATTAGAAACCCTGAGCGCCTGCAAGAAAAGTTAGATTACTGGCAGACACTGCCTTATGTAGCGCTCGATACCGAATTTGTAAGGGTCGATACCTTTTATCCTAAAGCTGGTTTGATACAAGTGGCAGATGATACCGGGGTTTACCTGATCGACCCGCTCTGTATTGAAGATCTTACCTTACTCAAGCCTTTGCTATTAAGTGACACCATCAAGATAATGCACTCGATGAGTGAGGATGTGGTGTTATTTCAGACTATTTCAGATTGCACCCCGCATAATATTTTTGACACTCAAATAGCTTGTGCACTTCTAGGGCAGGGTGTTTCCGTAGGGTATCAGAAGTTTATTGAGCTGTATCTGGGGCTGGTGATAGATAAGGGCGAAACTCGCTCAGACTGGCTTAAGCGGCCTCTTGATGACTCCCAGCTAGAGTACGCAGCAAAAGATGTTCACTATCTTTATGATGTTTACCCCCAAGTTGTTTCGCAACTTGAAGAACGCGATATGCTGGGCGTTGTAGAGCAAGAGTGCGAATTGATAAACAAGGGGATGCAGAATCAAATTTCAGATATTGACAGCTATTATTTAAAGTTTAGAGGTGGGTGGAAACTGCCCATTGGTAATCAGGCAGTACTGAAAAAACTGTCATCCTGGCGAGAACGGGAAGCGCGCACAAGGGACAAACCCCGTGGCAGGGTCATCAGTGACAAGCAGCTTCTTGAAATCGCAGAGCGCATGCCAAAGAGTATTAATGCACTTCAGGCCAGTCGGATTTTGAATCCTGGACAGCAGCGTAAATATGGTGATTACCTGCTCTCTGTTATCAATGCGGCGCATGAAGTGAATGCTGACTTTAAACGAATACCCCGTTCATTAAGCGGTCAAAAGCTGGAGTATTACCGAACTATCAGAAAGGCCTCTGAGACGATAGCGCTAGAGAGGGGCATTGCGCCTGAGCTTCTGGGAAGAAAAAGGCTATTAGAACAATATATTAATCTGCTCTTTGCGCAGAACGAGAAGCGAGGAAACGTGGCGTTACCCAAAGAGTTTGGTGTCTGGAGAACAAAACTGCTGGGTGACACTTTTAAAAAAATTGCCGAGAGTAAGTTTAATGTCTGAAAGTCGACTGCTGTGTTCTGTTTATAAAAGCTCGAAAAAGTCAGAAATGTACGTCTATATCGAGAAGAAAAAAGGGCTGGATGTATTACCAGAAGCGTTGCTGGCTTTTTTTGGTACGCCTATTCATGTGTTTGATATGCTGCTGACTGAAGAAAAGAAACTTGCACGGGTAGACGCAAAAAAAGTGCTTGCTGAAATTGCAGAAAAAGGTTTTTTGCTTCAAATGCCGCCGGTAGAAGAGAACTATTTGCCCGGGTTTGTTGAGTTTAACAAGAAGCTAAAAGACGTTGAAGACTAATATAGATGATAGCCCAGGTTTCCCCCTATTGGTTGGTAAAAACACTTCCCGAGATGAATCGAGAGGAGTGGGAGTCGTTATGTGACGGCTGCGGAAAATGTTGTTTACAAAAACTTGAGGACGAGGATACCGGTGATTTGTATTACACCGATATTGCCTGTCAGTATCTTGATCACAATGCCTGTAGTTGTGGTGTTTATGAATCCAGACTTGAAAAAGTTTCGTCGTGCATATCGTTAAGTTTAAGTAGGCTGGAAGAGTTTAGCTGGCTGCCTTCAAGCTGCGCATACAGGCTATTGCTCGAAGGTAAACCACTGCCTGAGTGGCACCCGCTCATTACGGGCGATAAAAACTCGGTGCACCAATCTGGCAGCTCGGTAAGAAATCGAGCTATTTGTGAGAATGATGTCCCTGAAGATGAATGGGAAGATCATATTATCGAAGGAGTTATTAACCTGTGATTGTTAGTCAGAGTTACCTGATAGCATGGGGATGCTATCTGCTTTCAGCTATTGGGCTAATTATTGTTTTCTGGAGAATGACCCGGTCTATCCCGTATAAAGACTTAACAAAAATACTAAGATTAGTCGTAGTGGTACTGCTGCTGACACCGGTAGACATTGGTTTGGATGCCAAGTGGTTTGCGCCAGCCTATCTGGTAGGAGGCTACGAGTGGGTTATTGGGAATACACACTTAGCTGTTAAGGCGGGCATGCACTTATTAGGGGCGCTTACGTTGTTAACAGCACTCCTTACTTTGGAATATGTCGTTAGAAAATTACTCCATTTACACAATGCCTGAAAGAGCTTCTACGGATGAACAATAGAGATCTTACTGACAATATTAGCGAAATTACACCTGGTACTTATCGTCATTATAAAGGCAATTTATATCAGGTTTATGGCACCGCAACCCATAGCGAAACTGAAGAGGCATTAGTTGTTTATCGCCCTTTGTATGGAGAGGGCAAGCTTTGGGTTCGTCCTTTCAGCATGTTTACAGAAATGGTTGTGAGTAATGGCGAAGAGGTGCCTCGGTTCGCCTGGCATGGAAAATAATTGTGTTTACTCGCGAGCATGACGATAGTTCAGCGTCATTATAATTTCATAAAATACAACAACTAATGAGATTTTATTCAGGCTTTTTATGTAAAATCACGTTGTTGTTATTGTTAAATCTGCTATAAATATTCACTAATACCTTATTAATAGTTTATAGCAGGTTCCTCATGACCCTCTCTCTCCGCTTTGTTTTAGTTTTTTTTGTTGCTGTAGCTGCTACGTTTCCGGCTGTAAATGCCGCAGAGAATAGCGCTGACTTAAAAACTCAAGGGGATGTTCGAGTGCTGATAGATATTTCGGGCAGCATGAAGAAGAACGACCCCAATAACCTCAGGGTTCCTGCTGTAAATTTACTTACTGAAATAATACCTGACGGCAGCAAAGCCGGCATATGGACCTTTGGGCAGTATGTAAATATGCTGGTCAAGCATGACGAGGTGAATGACAAGTGGCGGAAGAATGCCAAAGAAAAGGCCAAAGAAATAAATTCAGTTGCGCTCTACACCAACATTGGTGGCGCGCTGAAAAAATCCAGTGATGACTTCCTAAGTGATAAAACATTTCCCAATACACACTTTATTCTGCTTACCGATGGCATGGTCGATATTGACCGAGACCCGTCTAAGAATGCCGATGAAAGAGAACGAATACTGAATGATATCGTTAAAGGGTTTGAAGATCGTGGAGCAAAAATACACACCATCGCATTATCAAAAAATGCCGATATTCCGCTGTTGGAGCGCATTGCCGTAAACACTGGGGGCAATTCGGCAGTAGCAGAAACACCAGAAGAACTAACCAAAGTTTTTTTACAGGCGTTTAACCAGGCCGTGCCCGCTGAAGAAGTTCCTTTAGAGGGTAATACATTCGATATTGATTCAAGCATAGAAGAGTTTACGGCCCTTATTTTCAGAAAAGCGGGTAGTAAAGCCACGATTCTTTCAGGGCCTGATGACAAAAAACAAGGCTTTGAAAACCACTCAGAGTTTGTCCGGTGGTATAGAGATAAAGGGTATGACCTTATTACGGTTAAACAGCCGCTTGAAGGGGAGTGGAAGATTGATGCAGAGCTAGAGCCTGATAGCCGCGTAACGGTGGTGAGTAATCTAAGCATGTATGTTAAACCGCTTCCGACAAACTTTTATGCTGGAGACCACTTGGATGTAGAGGTTAACTTCACGGAAGATGGTGAGGTTGTAACCAGCAAAGAGTTTCTATCGCTATTGGATGTAAAGCTAAACATTCGAACAGAGGACAACAAGTCAGGCACCAAAACCATATCTGATTTAGAGTCCCCACCAGAAGACGGCATATTCCGTGATGCAATCAGAAAACTGCATAAGGTTGGGCAGTACGAAGTTAATGTTTTCGTAGATGGCAAAACCTTTAAAAGAAAGCACCGGCAGCTGATAAATTTGCGGTCGCCCTTTGATATTGAGCTTGCAGCGAGTGGGTATAATCAAGAGACGCAGTACTCGGTTGTCATATCTCCGAGAAGCAAGAATATTGATGTCCCTAAATCATCGATCGTAGCGAAAATTAAAGCGCCCGACGGCTCAAGCATTATTCGAACGATTCCTTATGTCGAGGCTTCAAAGCGCTGGGAACTGCCGATAAAAAATACAAAAGGCGATGGTGTTTATAAGGTTGCACTCAAAGTTAAGGGGATAAACAGTGATGGTAATCCATTCAAATTTGCGCCTAAATCGTTTAAGGCAATATTTCCAAGAGATATGTCTGATACCAGCCAGTATGTTGCTATTACTGAAGACCCTGAAGTAGCTAAAGAGAATGAGTTGCCATCGGAGCAAGCAGAGCCCACTAAAGAAGCTGAACCCAAGGGTGAGCCAGCAGCCGAGGTTGCACCGGCTATTGTTCCTCCAATTGAAATCCCCAAAACGCTTGAACAAGATCAGGTTGTCCCTGAAGAAGAGGGGCTGTCGCAGACCATGCTATGGAGCATTATTGGTGGCGCCTCTGCCCTTGTGATCGCCCTTTCAGCAGGCATTTGGTACTGGTTATTCAAACGACGCAAGAACGCTAAGGACGAGTTGGAAGAGGATATTGAACTCTCAGAGGAAGAAGAGAGTAAGATAGATGAGCCAGAGGTGTCAGCTGAACAGGCGCTTGGAGATGAACTCGATTTTGTCGATGAGAGTGAAGACATACCCGAATTAGAGCCAGAACCAGAACCAGAACCAGAGCCAGAGCCAGAACCAGAACCAGAACCAGAACCAGAACCAGAACCAGAACCAGAACCAGAACCAGAACCAGAACCAGAACCAGAACCAGAACCAGAACCAGAACCAGAACCAGAACCAGAACCAGAATCAGAATCAGAACGAGAGCCAGAACCAGAGCCAGAACCAGAGCTTGATGATATTGATGATTTAATTGCCGACATTGCAGAGCAGCCAGAGGATGATGTCGCTGAGTTACTGGACGAGGAGGAGCCTCCTTTAGTTGCCGATCTGGACGAAACGGATAGTGAGTTGCCAGAAGGAAAAACAGCAGACCAGCTAGTGGATGATATTTTGGCTGATAATGAACAAAGTGAGGAAGAAGATCCTCTGGATGAATTTAATCTTGAAGATTTTGATATTGCGGATACCGACGACTTGCCAAGTGCAGATGATGACAAGGATAAGAAGTAGGTGTTAGCGCTTATGTGTCCAGAGGGCCGGAACCATGTGTGAGTTATTGGGGATGAGTGCAAACGTGCCTACTGACATTTGCTTCTCATTTTCAGGGCTAATAAAAAGAGGTGGGGGAACAGGGCCGCACAAAGATGGTTGGGGAATAGCCTTTTATGACGGGAAAGGCATAAGAGAGTTTCGCGACCCTCAACCCGGCTTTGACAGCGAGATTGCAAAATTCATCAAAGACTTCCCGATTAAAAGCACGGTAGTCATCAGCCATATTAGACAAGCAAATGTGGGCGACGTTAGTCTCGAAAACACGCACCCTTTTATCAGGGAGCTTGAAGGGCGATATTGGTGCTTTGCGCATAATGGCCAGCTCGAAAATACTTCATCTCTCGTTACAGAAGAGCAGCGGTTTTCGGCGGTAGGTCGTACAGATAGTGAAGCTGCATTTTGCTGGTTAATGGGGCAGGTTGCGAAACAAAAAAATCCATCGGAAAACGAACGTCAAACGTTGATCAAAACCTGTGCAGATAAGTTAGCGAGCTTAGGCGTGTTCAATATGCTGTTATCTGATGGAAAGAGGCTATATGTCTACTGCAGCACAAAGCTGAGCTGGATAACAAGAAGGGCACCATTTGGCGTTGCTACGCTGCAAGATGATGATATTTCAGTTAACTTTATTGAAGAAACCTCAGAGGATGACGTTGTAACGGTGATTGCGACAGAGCCATTAACGACCAATGAGTCTTGGGTGAAAATGCAACCAGGGGAGCTGGCCGTGTTCGAACTCGGAGAGTTGGTCGAGCTTTAAATACGGGTATTCTAGTCGGTTTGATTTAAACGTAGAGTATTTAAGCCGTTGCAACTCAAACACAGGGCTTATAAATCAAAGCCCTGTGTAATGCTCATTCAGAGCTTTGACTTAAACAAATACAGCTTAACCAAATACAAGCTAACCAATGGAAATGCTATTGAACCATTTCGTTATCTGTAAAGTAATCTTCAAACAGTGGGCTCGATAGATAGCGTTCTGCAGAGTCAGGGATGATTACAACAATATTTTTGTCTGGGTGGCGTTCGGCTACCCTACATGCCACCGCCACGGCTGCACCAGACGAAATGCCTGCGAGAATACCTTCTTCCTTCATCAGCCTGTGAGCGAAAGTTATTGCTTCTTCATTGCTTGCCTGCTCTGCCGAATCAACCATGTCCAAATCAAGGTTTGCGGGAATGAATCCAGCCCCGATTCCCTGAATTTTGTGAGGAGCATGAGTGAGTTCTTGATTGTTGAGCGTCTGGGAGATAATCGGTGAGGACTCAGGCTCAACCGCAATAGAGGTAATTTGCTTACCTTTTGTTTTCTTTATATAACGCGATACGCCGCTAATTGTCCCCCCTGTGCCCACTCCGGCAACGAGTATATCGATTTCGCCGTCCGTATCATTCCAGATTTCTGGCCCGGTTGTCTCTTCATGTATTTTTGGGTTTGCCGGGTTTTCAAACTGTTGTAGCATCAGGTGGCTATCAGGGTTTTCTGCGACTATCTCGCTGGCCTTTGCTATTGCTCCATTCATGCCTTTGGCTGCCTCTGTAAGCACAACTTCTGCGCCCAGTGCTTTGACCACTTTGCGACGCTCAAGGCTCATCGAAGAAGGCATTGTTAAAATGAGGTTGTATCCTCTGGATGCTGCGACAAAAGCAAGTGCAATACCGGTGTTGCCACTTGTTGGTTCAACCAGCGTCATCCCTGGTTTGAGCTTGCCTGATTTTTCAGCATCCCAGACCATGCTGGCACCTATCCGGCACTTTACTGAATAAGCAGGGTTTCTTCCTTCAATTTTGGCAAACACATTTCCTGTTGTAAGGCGGTTAAGCTTAACAAGAGGCGTATTTCCAATGGAAAGCGTATTGTCATTGTATATCCGTGCCATGAGCTTATATCTCCAAAGTCTGAGGCCTACATATAATGATGAAACCTTTGCACGACGTTACGAGCGAAGCAAAGACAAGGCAAAAAATGAAGAAAAAGCGCAGTTTATGAGTAATAAGTCCCGGTCGATCCAGGAGAGCGCACAATTTTGAGTCATTTTTTAACGCTGTATTTGTAAGCGCAGTAGCCGCGCAAAGGTCTCAATGATAAGCCAATATAGGGTTATGTCTGGTCAAAGCGTAGATTGTTAATCGAAAAATAACAATAGTTCAAACCATGATTAGGTATATAGGGAGGGCTTCTCGCCAGTATGAATATCAACAAGTTAATCGAATTGATTATCCGTGTTATTGATTGAACCCTAATCCTGTTTAGTTATTAATCAAAATAATACGGATGATATTTGTGATGCGGAATTTAAAATAATATACTCGCAACTAGAATATAGTTCTAATTTATTAGAGGCGCTCAATGAAATTTACAGGAACTGATCAATACGTTGCTACAGATGACTTACAGATGGCTGTTAATGCCGCAATTACGCTCAAACGTCCTCTTCTGATCAAGGGAGAGCCTGGTACAGGTAAAACAATGCTGGCAGAAGAGCTTGCCAAATCATTGGATGCTAAATTGATCCCTTGGCACATAAAGTCGACCAGTAAAGCGCAACAAGGGCTATATGAATACGATGCGGTATCTCGCCTTAGAGACTCTCAATTGGGTGATAGCCGCGTTAAAGACATTGGTAATTACATCGTTAAAGGGAAGCTTTGGGAAGCATTCCAGGCCAATGAGCGGGTTATTCTGTTGATTGACGAGATTGATAAAGCAGATATCGAGTTTCCCAATGACTTACTGCAAGAGCTCGATAAAATGGAGTTTTTTGTCTATGAGACACAGGAAGTTGTCAAAGCGACTAATCGCCCCATTGTAATCATTACAAGTAATAATGAAAAAGAGCTACCTGATGCCTTTTTACGTCGTTGCTTTTTCCACTACATTAGCTTCCCTGATGCAGACACGATGAATAAAATCGTCGATGTTCACTTTCCAGGTATAAAGAAAGAGTTGGTTAAAGAAGCACTTGATATCTTTTTTGATGTACGAAAAGTTCCAGGCCTAAAGAAAAAACCGTCGACCTCAGAGCTGATTGATTGGTTGAAACTGTTGATGGCTGATGAGCTGGGGACCTCTCTGCTTAAAGAGCATGACCCATCTCAGGCAATACCACCGCTTTATGGTGCGCTGGTAAAAAATGAACAAGATGTTCATCTGCTTCAACGGCTAGCATTTATGAGCCGTAGAAAAGGGTAACGATAAATTTTAGGTTTAGGCTTATTTAAATCCGGTCTTTGCTTGAGTGTTTAGATCCTAGTTTGGGTATTTGAGATGTTAGTAGCGTTTTTTCTGGAAGTTCGGAAGGCAAAAGTCCCAGCGACTCTACGGGAGTTCCTGGATTTGCTTGAGGCGCTCAAAGAGCATATTGCATTTGCTGATATAGACGACTTCTATTTTTTAAGCCGGCTATGTTTGGTAAAGGACGAACGACACTTTGATAAATTTGATAGAGCATTCGAACGTTACTTCAAAGGAATTGAGCATTTAGATGACTTAATGGCTGAAGCAATACCGGATGAGTGGTTAAGAGCTGAATTTGAAAAGCAGTTGTCTGACGAAGAAAAAGCCAAGATTGAAAGCATGGGGGGCTTGGAAGAGTTGATCGAGGCGTTTAAAAAGCGGCTTGAAGAACAGAAGAAAAAACACCAGGGCGGTAATAAAATGATTGGTACAGGAGGGACTTCCCCTTTTGGTGCCAATGGTTATAACCCAGAGGGTTTTCGAATAGGGCAGAATAAGTCCAGGCATGGGCGTGCAGTTAAAGTCTGGGAGAAACGAGGCTACAAAGACCTCGATGATAGCGTCACGATTGGTATAAGGAATATCAAAATGGCGTTGCGAAGGTTGCGTAAATTTGCTCGACAGGGTGCCGTTGAGGAGCTTGATTTAGACGATACGATTCGGTCAACTGCACGCAATGCCGGGTATCTGGATATCAAAATGGTTCCCGAGCGGCATAATACGGTTAAGGTGCTCTTGTTTTTGGATGTGGGCGGTTCAATGGACCCTCATATCCGGGTCTGCGAAGAACTTTTCTCTGCTTGTCGAACAGAGTTTAAACATCTCGAATATTTCTATTTCCATAATTTTATATACGAGAGTGTATGGAAAAGCAATGTTCGCCGAATGAGCGAAACGACCAACACTTGGGATTTGGTTCACAAGTATACCCCTGATTACAAAGTGATTTTTGTTGGAGACGCCTCGATGGCGCCCTACGAAATTACTCAACCAGGCGGCAGTATTGAACACTGGAACGATGAAGCCGGTGCCGTATGGATGCAGCGTGTCGTAGAACACTTTGATAAGGTTATCTGGTTAAACCCTATGCCTGAATCATACTGGGGAAGTGGTGGCTCATTGGGTATTACCCAGCAGTTAGTGCAGGATAAAATGTACCCATTAACGATTCAGGGGTTGGAAAAAGGAATGAAGGAGCTTACCAAGTAAGCGACTTGCGATAGATATTCCACAGGAATAAAAAAAGCCGATGAGGTTGAGGCTCATCGGCGAAACTCGGCATATTTTTGAATCACCTATACCTATACATAAACTCTGCCAGATATTTCTTTAAATCATTTAAAACAACCGCTTGTGTGACAGGGAGCACATTTTTGTGGTTAAAAATTGACCTTAGTGTAAATTATTCCGACAAATCCTAACGCATTTAACGGTGTTGTTAGCTTTAAATCCGGGATTAGAACACCTTTCTTGCCCTTGATTTGAATATTTGCCAAATTGGTGAATTAGGTACCGTAAATTATTGCGGCTTTGATGATAGTATTTGTAAAGATTTGTATAGCTATAAAGAGTAAGGATGCATGACACTGCTTTTCGAACAACAAAAAAAATCGCTAATCCTGACAATATGTTTTATTGCTGTGTTTATAAGTGGGGCTTATACCCCCGCGAATGGCGCAGAAGAGTCTATTCAGGCTAAGGCTCAAAGCCTAAAATCTGAAGTCGTTGAGTTGAATAGGGCACTGTTCGAGCTGGAAGAAGAGCTGCTGTACCCGGCAGACACCCAAGTTGCACTGTTTTTATCTCTGAGAACCAAGAATAAATTTCTGCTTGACTCGGTAGAGATAAAAATAGACGGGAAAATAGCAACGACCTATCTTTACACTGCATCAGAGATAAAAGCGCTGGAAAAAGGAGGCATTCAACGCCTCTATATGGGCAACATATCCTCAGGCCCCCACAAGCTTACCGCCGTATTTAATGGTCAAGGTGCTAATGACCACTACTTTAGAAAAGACAAAACGTTCCACTTCGAGAAGTCTAACCGGTCTAAGTTTATAGAGATTGGGCTGACAGACTCCCAGGGCGTTGAGCCCGAATTCAAGTTTACAGAATGGCATTAAGGTAAGTTAAATGACTAGACTATTGTCGCCTTACTACTGGGCGGGAGTGTTTACTGTACTTATCTCTTGTACATGTTTTGCAAGCCCCTCTGTTGCTGATAACGCCAAAGGTACGCCTCTTCCTGAGCGTCTGGCGACTGGCATGATGCTGTTTGAGCTTCACCAAAATAATTATTTTGATGCGATTATTCGCACGCCAAAAACCGCTGATGAGCAAGTCGCATTAAGTCTGGCTGACTCGCTGTCTCACTTTGGTCTTACTGCCCAGGCAAAAAAGCACTATGAAATGCTTCGAGCTAAAGGAGGGGCAAAGACTAAGGCATCCTCGCACTTCCGTCTCGGTGTTATCGCGTACGGTGAGTCTAATTGGGAACAGGCACTCCAGTGGTTTAATAAAGCAGAAAAAAATATCGACAAAGCTTTGCTTGCGGAATTACGCTATTACAAAGCTAGAACGTATATGCAGCTTGAGCAATATAGTACTGCTGCCGAAATCCTTAGCAAGATGAAGACTGGGTCATGGGCAGCTTACGCCTATTACAACCTGGCAATGTCATATGCTGAGCTTGATAGCGAACCCACACGATCGATCATTTCACTTCGTGTCGCTGAAGCCCTTAACCCTCAAGACAGTGCGCCTTTGGTTGAGCTAAAAGACAAGACATCACTTTCAGCGGGCTATTTATCGGTTCAGGCGGAAGATTATGATAAGGCGCTGAGTTTTTTAAATAATGTTCGAGTTGATAGCGACCTGGCATCCAAAGCGCTCTACATGCACGGTGTTGCCAATGCGAGTAAGGAGTACTACCGCGCGGCTATTCAGTCGTGGTATCGAGTTAAAAAATACCCCTTAATCGACCCCGGCGTTGCCGATGCTTTTTTAGCCATTCCATATGCATACGATAAAGAAGGTTACAGCAGTAAAGCGATCTCATCATACCTGGAGGCAATCTCTGTCTTTGATAAAGAAACGCGAAATATAGATAAAATAATCTCCGCCGTGTCAGATAAAGGTGCAAGAGAGGTGTTTTTTGAGAGCAGCTCATTTGATGATATTGAGTGGTTTCTCTCAGATAGTATTGCAACGAACACACCGAAGGTAGCTTACTTCAAGCTTATTATGTCGGATAGCAGACTACACCAGTCAGCTAAACAGTCTATTGAACTTGAGATGTTGCACCAGAACTTGTCGCTATGGGAACGAAATTTGACTATATACGACGATATGCTGGGTGACCGAATTAATGGCTATTACCAGCGTATAAAAAAAACTGACACTCAAAAAAGAAAGCAACGCCTTAAAGGTATCGCTCTACAGGCTCAAAAGCTGGAAAAATCTCTTGCAGACGCCGATAAAAACCAGGATTTGCTAGCAGTATCCGCCGGTCACACGATGCGACGATTTGAGTCAATTGATAACCTCAATGCACAACTGGAAAAAGTAAAAAATAAGCTAACATCGAGAGAGCGCCAACATTTTCGTGAAAGGTTAGGGAGGCTTCAAGGGTTAGTTATGTGGGAGGCCAAAGAGCAGTACGAGCGGAACTTACGCCTGAGCAAAGAGACGCTGGCTTCCCTAACGAAAGAAGTTGCCAGATACGAGCAAAACCTGAACAACTTCGAGTTACTTATAGCAAAAGGCCCCAAACGTCTGGAAGACTTAAAGTCGCGGGTCTCTGCCTACAAAAAACGGGTCAAAGAAGTTAAGCAGAATGTTGATAAGGTTCGAGCAACACAGGATAAAGCGCTCAACGAGAAAATATTGGCGCTTCTGCATGAGAAAAAGAGTGAGTTTGTTACTTATCATGAGACTGCACAGCAGCGTCTGGCGCATTTATATGAGTTTGTTGCGATGACTCAATACTCAATTGAAAATAAGGCGTCAAAAGGAGGTGAAAAATGAAATTATCACCTCTGTTAAGGTTATCTGCTCTGTTGGCAGTGCTAACTTCTGGCGCGGTTCAAAGCGCTGGTAAAAATACATTTGAGATCGATTTGGATGCAGAGCCAGAAACTATTGGCGACATTAAACCTGCGTTTCTTAACTTTGATCAGGCTCCGCTACCGTCGGTTCCAATTAAAGAGATTATTCGGCGTTATCAACGACTGTTCGATGAAACATCAGTACCTGAAGTAAGGATCGATGTATTGCATCGACTGACCAATTTAGAAGCTATTTATGGGGATCAAAAAGAGCGCTCTATTGAAGAAGAGAGAGCGTTGTATAAAAAGGCGCTAGATAGTTATGAAATGATTGTTGGAACAGGGGTTTATTATAATCGTATCGATGAACTTTTGTATCAAACGGCTAAGGCATACGACCTCACCGGCCAGTACGAAAAATCCTTAAAAAGTCTTAAGCAGCTAGTTGGTCTTTACCCGAATTCGCACCTGGCTATCGAAGCCCAGTTCCGGGTGGGAGAAGCGCACTTTTCATTAGGCCAATACCAAAAAGCTGAGCAGGCCTATAAGAAATCGTTAATTAAGAGTAAAGGGTCAAAATTTCACGACAAAGCCCTGTTTATGATGGGGTGGTCCCAGTTTAAGCAAGGCAAGTATGAGCAGTCAGGCAAAACGTTTGTGGCTGTTTTGGATTTACTGAATAGCAAAGCCAAAGAAAAACAAGTAACGATGCTTGAGCTTGATGGTATTGATGGCGAGACGGCTAAAGATACATTGAGAGCATTGGGCATCACCTTCTCATATGACAAAGGTGCTTCTGGAATTAATGACTTGTTAGAAGATGTGGGTGATAGAGAGTATGGCTATATGTTATATATCCAGCTTTCGGAATTGTACTTGTCTCAGGAACGTTTTGAAGATAGTGCAAATGCGGCAAGAGCCTACATTAGGAGGTATGCGGCCGACAGCAAAGCCCCCATGATGCATCACTCTGTTATCAAAGCCTACAATCAGGGCGGTTTTCCTCTTAAAGTCTGGGAAGAAAAAGAAAAATTTGTGGCGAGTTTTGGGCCTGAATTTATGGCTGTAAACCAATTAACGTCAAGTGATAGCGACAATGCATCAGTTCAACGTTCCGTGACGGCTAATAATATGGTTGATGTTGCCCAGTGGCTGCGCCAGTATCTGGAAGAGTTGTCCCACTTTTATTATGTATCGGCTCAAAATGCAGCGACCGCAACTAATAGCGGGCAAAGTCCAAGGTTATTGTATTACAAGGCAGGTGAGTACTATCGTCAGTTGGTTGAGGCATTTCCTGCTGATAACAATGTGGGCAAGTACAGTTTTTTGGCTGCTGAATCTTTCAATAAAGCGGGTAAATTTGAGCTGGCGATTGTAGATTACGAATACTCTGCGTATCAAGCTGGTGACCACCCATATGCCTTGGAGTCGGGCTATGCAGCAGTGCTTACCCATAACGAGCTGAAAGCACAAAGTAAAGAGTTTGGGCTTGAGGCTCAGAGCCATCGCTATGAGAGTATATTTTTATTTACGTCCCGGTTTCCCGACGACCCGCGTGTTCCGGCTGTATTAAATGATTTGGCGAATGAGCACTTGAATGAGTCTCAGTTTGTTGAGGCACGAGATAGTTCCAGGGCTGTTTTGGATCACCCGTTGGCCACACCTGAACTTAAGCGCTCCAGCTGGCTTGTGAATGGCCATTCCAACTTTGAACTGGAAGATTATGCCGCAGCTGAGCACGCGTACAGTATGGCTATTGATCTACTTGAAAGTGATCAGAAAACATTGGTTTTGGTGCAAGACCGGTTGGCTGCTTCAATTTATAAACAAGGGGAGCTATTGGTCGCGTTAGGAGACCGGCAAGGGGGAATTGACCAGTTTTTGAGACTGACCCGTGTTGCTCCTTCGTCAGAGCTAAGCGCAAATGCGCAGTATGATGCAGCAGTGCAAATGCTCGAACTGGCACAGTGGCGCAAGGCGACAGGTATGTTAAAACGCTTCCAAAAAGAGCACCCTGATCATCCGTTGGCAGACACGATTCCAGAAAAACTAATCTATGCATATTTAGAAAGTGGTAACAAACTGGATGCTGCTGATCAGTTGATACTGTTGAGCAAACGAAACCCAGGGTCTTCAGATTCAAGGGCTGCGCTTTATCAAGCTGCTGATCTCTATGGCTCTGCGGGCCTAAAGGAAAAGTCCGTTACGTTATTAATAGAATACGTGTCTCACTACCCCAAGCCTTTTGATTTATATATAGAGGGGCATCAAACGATTGCCCAGTTTTATAATGAAACAGGTAATCTTAAAAAACGGGATGTTTGGCTGAAAAACTTGATCAAGGCTGATGCCAAAGCAGGGGCTGACCGGAACGCTCGCTCAAAATATCTGGCTGCATCCGCAAGTATGGTTTTGGCAAAACAGAGTCTGGAGCAATTTGCGTCAGCCAAGTTGACACTGCCGCTGAAAAAATCGCTTAAGAAAAAGAGTCTTTTGTTAAAGAAGACTGTTGACCAACTACAAGAGATACCCAAGTATGGGGTAGCACAGTTCACTACAGAAGCAACGTTTCAACTGGCTGAGATATATCGTCAATTGGGCAGCGATATATTGATATCTGAGAGGCCATCATCACTCAACGAACTGCAACTTGAACAATATGAAATTTTGCTCGAAGAGCAGGCTTATCCGTTTGAAGAAAAATCAATTGAAGTTCACGAAATCAATATTAGCCGAACTAAAGATGGGATTTATGATAATTGGGTAAAAGAAAGCTATCGGGTTTTGAGTACAATTGTACCCGCGCGTTATTTGAGAGGGGAGAAGTCACTTGGCTATGATCGAAATATACAATAATTTAGCAACTCGCATAGCTGTTTGTTGGAATTTGTTAGCTCAAAATATAAAAGCATACCGTGTTATCAAGCTGGTAATGATGTTGCTCGCTCTCTTTACGCTCTCTGCATGCGCAGGAAAGGGGAGCAAGCCAATTGAAGAAGATATTCAGGGTATTGATCAGGTTGGCTCAGTACCAGCAGAAGAGTCCAGGCCTATTGACCCGCTACTTGCACAAGACTATAACGATGCGCTGGCGTTTATTGATCAAGGGGAGTTGGTTAAAGCTGACCGCTTGTTAATTAAAATAGCCGAAACATACCCCGATCTTGCTGCTCCGTTGTATAACCTTGGGATTATTGCCGAAGCTCAGCAGGATTTGGACAACGCTGTTTCTTTTTACAAACAGGCCATAGAGAAGGATAAAAACTATTACCTGGCGTTTAATAACCTTGGCGTAATCGCCCGTACATTAGGGAATTTTGAGGACGCTCGGGACTATTACCAACAGGGCTTGACTGTCGCGCCTGATAACCCGGAGCTGCATTACAATATGGCTGTCTTGAATGAAATTTATTTACATGACTACGCTAAAGCAGTTGAACATTACGAACGCTATTTAACGTTGAACAATGAAAAGAGTGAAGATAAAAAAGTAGCAAACTGGATCAAAGATCTTAAGAGGCGCAGCAGATGAGGATATTCTCTGACCTGTTTTCGTCGTTCATGATCGCCCGCATTATGAAGCACTCGGTAAGGTTCGTGTTATTGGTGTTACTTAGTTCAGGCAATATCTATGCGGATCAAAAAAATAAACCGGAGTTTGAAGGTATTAGCGTAACAGGCAGTAATGAGCTTCCACAGGTGTTGTATATTGTTCCATGGCAACCGCCTTCTTACCAGAAAAGAGCCCAACATCCTCCCAATACAACGTTGAGTGGAATAATTAAGCCAATTGAACCCGAATTTCACAATGAAGATTACTATTTTAGGAAAAAGCTGGAAGTTAAAGTTCAAGCATTAAACGGTCAAAAATAAGGTTTTGTTTATTTGCGTTAAGCGAGCCAAGTTAACCATCAGATATTAACAGTATAATTATCAATATTTATAAATTACGGAGTGTTAAAGGATATGACTGATACGGTAGTTCGTTTTTTTCAGGAAGGCGGGTTGTTCATGTACCCTATTGCTATCGTACTTGTATTAGGTGTGGCCATTGCTATTGAAAGATTTGTTTATCTCAGTATGGCAAAAAACGCTAATCGTAGTGCATTTGATAAAGCTATATTGCCGTTGTTGAAAAAGCGAGATTATAAACGTGCACTCGAATTTTCCAACGACTCATCTACGGCCATTGCTTCAATCGTTGGAGCGGGATTAAGCCGGTTAATAAACAGACAAAAGAGGGAAGATATTGAGTATGCGATGGAAGAAGGCTTGATGGAAACACTCCCCCGGCTGGAAAAACGCACGCAATACCTGGCTACGCTGGCCAATGTTTCAACATTGTTAGGTTTGTTGGGAACAATTATTGGCCTTATTGCTGCATTTACTGCTGTTGCAAATGCTGACCCTGCTGAAAAAGCCTCGTTGTTGTCACAAAGTATCTCTGTTGCAATGAATACTACTGCCTTTGGGTTGATGTCAGCAATACCTTTACTGCTCTGTCATGCCGTCCTTCAGACAAAGACTAATGAAATTGTCGATAGCTTTGAAATGGCTGGCGTAAAACTACTCAATATAATTTCTGAGCAACCTTCAATAAATAAAGATTGATTTTCATTGGTTTGATGGACACCTATGGGCAATCGAATTGAGTTATTGATATCAAGTTAATTTGATTGCATCAAAAGGAATAATCTAAAAGAAAGGTTGTATGAGAAGGAAACACAGAAAACTACAGGTTGAGGCAGAACTGGATATTACTGCGTTCATGAACTTGATGATAGTGCTAGTACCTGTGCTGCTTTTAAGCATGGTTTTTGCGCATACAAGTATATTGGACTTAAATTTTCCCTCCGGCCCCTCAGAGATAAAACTGGATGACGAAAACCTGCAGCTGCAGGTGGTTATTCGTGCGGATGCCCTTATCGTAGCAGACTCTAAAGGCGGCTTGATAAAACGCATTGATAACAACAGTGGCGAATACCAGTTTAGTGCTCTACAGGATATCTTGAAGCAGTTAAAGGCGAGGCTGCCCGATAAAAAAGATATATCCTTACTGGCAGAAAAAGAAACATCCTACCAGACTTTGGTGACAGCAATGGATACAGTGCGTTCATACCCGGCTGTTGTCGCATTAAGTTTAGTTGAGGCTGAACTCTTTCCAGAAATATCTATTGGCGATGCTCCCGATTTACCTGCAGTAGCAAATGATGCTTCGCAGGCGCAGAGTGCAGGAGATGCCCAATGAAAGTTTCAAGAAGAGCGCGTCGTATGCAGCGCCACTATGGCCGCATGCACAAGACGGGAGGTCTCAACCTGGTATCGCTAATGGATATATTTACCATTTTGGTGTTTTTCTTAATGGTGAACTCATCTGATGTGAAAGTGCTGCAGCAGAACCCTTCAATTGAACTTCCTAAATCTACCGCTAGCGCAGACACAAAAGAGACTATCGTGTTGACGGTGGTTGGAGAAGACATACTGATACAAGGTCGTAAAGTGGCCGGATTAGCGGACTTGTCAGCTGATAACCAGATCGTAGATGGCATTAAAAAAGAGCTTGAATACCAAGCCTCGCGCAACAAACACTTAGTATCGGCAGAGTCCACAGCAGCGGGGCTTCCCATAACGATTATGGGTGACAAAGATATTCCCTATCAGTCGCTGAAAAAAATAATGGAAAGTTGCGTGGCGGCTAACTATACAAATATCTCTTTAGCGGTCTCCAAAGTCGCGCACAAGGGGGAGGGATAGCATGAGCCAATATTATGCAGACCAGCTTGTGTTGCCATGGAGTCGTGTTGCGCATGAGTCGAGGCGTTATTGGATTATAGTATTTCTGCTTTTTGCATTGATATTGCCTATTGCGTTCGTAATCCCAACGATTGAATTGCCTGAGAAGGATCGTGCGCAGCTGGAAGCACTTCCTCCGCAACTCGCCAAAGTCATTATTGAGAAAAAGAAGGTGGTTCAAAAGCCGAAAGAAGAGAAGGTGCCGCCTAAAAAGGAAGATGTTGAAAAAAAGAAAGAGGAAGTAAAAAAAGAAGTCAAACCTGAGCCGAAACCTAAAATTGAAAAAACACCAGCGAAGAAGGATATTGAGAAGGCAAAAGAGGTAGCGAAATCCAGCGGCTTGTTAGCCTTGCAGGACGACTTGGCAGACATGAGAGCCACACTGGATACTGAAGCGCTGACCTCAACACCTAACATGGTGGCCAAAACCATTGCGGCTAAAGCCAATGCTGTTGACTCCAGTCGTGCTTTATCAGGTAGTGGTGGGGTCGATACATCAGATATGGCCGCACCTGCAGAAACGGTTTCGCTGGCTAAAAGAGATGACACTGTTCTTGAGGAAACTGAGGCTGAAAAGTTGACAGCTCAAGCCAAAAAGACGTCTAAAAGCAAGGAGAGGAGTAGTGGCAATATCAGACGAGTTTTTGATAAAAATAAGTCATCGTTATTTACGCTATACCATAGGGAGCTAAGGAAGGATCCGTCTCTGGAGGGGAAAGTCGTATTAAAACTGATAATAGAGCCGAACGGAAGCGTGTCTAAGTGTGAAATAGTATCATCTGACCTGGAATCGCCGTCTCTTGAAAGGAAAATCGTATCCAGGGTTAAGTTGTTTAATTTTGGTGCCATGGCTGTCGCTGCGAAAACCATTACCTATCCGATAGACTTCTTTCAGTCATAAAAAAAGCCTTCGTTTGAGAAGGCTTTTTACGCTTAACGGAGGTAGGGGCTGAGCTTATGCTTCAGGTAGCTCGCCAATAGTGATTTTGGGTAATATTGGCCTTTCAAGTGATATTTTTTCGGCTGGTGCAATAACTTTAGCTTCCCCTGTGACCACCATGTCTGAATCCTGATTAATAACCTCACACTCAAACACGACACGATTTCGCTCTTCTTTACGTAACACCGTTAGTTTAACGGTTAGTGTGTCTTCTAACTTTACAGGGCGTTTAAAGTTCAGGCTCTGCTCAAGGTATACTGTGCCAGGGCCTGGTATTACGGTTGCTAACGCAGCGGAAATAAGCGCACCAGACCACATCCCATGTGCAATTCTTTCTTTAAATAGTGACTTACTTGCGTATTCTTTGTCTAGATGAACAGGGTTTACATCGCCTGATACGGCTGCAAATAGTACTAACTCTTCCTCTGTCAGGGTTCGTGTGTAGGTTGCAGAATCTCCAACATTTAGTTCGTCATAGGTGATATTTTCTAACGCTTCCATAAACTCGCCAACTTATTATCGCTATTATTACAACATTTCCAAAAGCAAACCGTGTGGAGCAATACAGGTGGTTTGAGAAATGTCTCACATATTTAATCTGAGACCTTTGCACGACTACTGCGCTTACAAATACAGCGTTAAAAAATGACTCAAAATGCTCATTTATTACTCATAAACTGCGCTTTTTCTTCATTTTTTGCCTTGTCTTTGCTTCGCTCGTAACGTCGTGCAAAGGTCTCAATCTATGCTTCTATGAAAAGGTTTCAGAAGCATAGCGCCTAACGTTTTGTTATTACGTGACAGCATAAGTTAAAGTTTAGACCAAACAAGGCATATTATGTAACGTATTGTATAATCGTTGACTCTGTCGACCTTTGGGCTAGCTTGAACGACGAACTTGTGTCGTCAACCATGCAATCAGGTTATCAACAACCTCTACTTTATTGGTTTCATTTAACATTTCATGTCGTCCTTCAGGGTAGAGTTTGCAGGTTACATCTGTATGACCGCTGCTGATTAGTTTGTGTGTGAGTCGCCTGACGCCTTTGCTATTTTCTCCTACGGGGTCTTTACAACCGGCAAATAGGTAAATTGGAAGGTCTGACTGGATCTCTCGTAATCGGGTATTCGAAGAGATATCTATCAGGCCGTCAGTTAAGTCATCCCAAAGTTGGTTAGTGCAACAGAACCCACACTCATCATCGTCTATGTATTTCTTTACTTCGTCCTGGTCTCTGGATAACCAATCAAACTTGGTTTCTGGGCTTTTAACGCCTTTGTTAAAGCCTCCAAATGTCAGAAAATCAATAATAGGGCTTTTACCCGTCGCGCCAGCCCTCAGTTTCTCCACCTTAATAATAGGTTTCAGTGCTTTGTATTTTATGGGGTGGTCGTAATTGGAGCCTGAGAGTATTACACCTGAAAGCTTAGGGTTGAAATCGATGAGGTACGACATCGAAATAAATGACCCCATGCTATGTCCAAGTAAAAACAGAGGGAGTGATGGGTAGGTGTTTGCAATGTGGGTTTGAACCTGACCAAGGTCGCTTTTGACTAATGCCCAGCCATTTTCACCCGCATAGTGTCCAGATGGGGAGCCATTCATTGAACGCCCGTGTCCTCGGTGGTCATGAGCGAATACAATAAAACCCGATGCACAGAGCTGCTTTGCGGTGTCTTCATATCTGGCAGAGTGTTCGGCCATCCCGTGTGAAATATGCACGATGCCCTGTGGTTTTTTACGGGACGGCCGCCAACTTCTCAAGAAGATATTATGCCCATCTTTGGCTGTAAGAGTGAGTTCATCCTGCTTCATTGTCGCCACCATTGGAGGTTGATCATTATTCAAAATTTAATTGTTAACGATTGTAACGAATATTCCTGTTCGAATCAGAAATTTAATGTTTGTTTGTGAACAAATGTGCATAAAGTCGCCAATGTTAGCGATGAGGTGAAAGTAACGCGAGGTAGACAGCGGTAATATGCGTTTTTTTCAGTGCTACAGGCCTAATTTTGTCTATATACGAAAGTCTAAAACTGGTATTCTAAGCGCGTTTTTAATATCTTTTTTACCAATTTGGCCGTTCCACATTCTGAGAGCCCGCAAGGTGGTCTCGGTAGGGCTGACATCAGGGTATAGAATAATCAATTATATGTTTGGATAGGAGATGATGTGATGGAATTGGAAAATTTCTTTAAGGATAAATATCCTCCTGGGGTACCAGCAGAGATAGACCCCAATCAATATAGCAGCGTTGTGGATGTTTTCGAAAAATCTTGTAAGAAGTTTTCAGATAAACCCGCATTTTCAGCTATCGGTGTTACCTTAACCTATGGTGAGCTTGACCAGCTAACAAAAGACTTTGCTGCATACCTCCAGAATAAAACGACGTTGAAACCTGGCGACCGGATAGCTATTCAGCTGCCAAACCTTACTCAATACCCCATTGTCGTTTTTGGTGCCATGCGTGCAGGTTTAGTTGTTGTTAATACCAACCCGCTTTATACCAAGCGGGAGCTTGAGCACCAGTTTAATGATTCCGGTGCCAAAGCGCTTGTAGTGTTGGCAAATATGGCTAGCCTGGCCCAGGAAGTTATTCCTCATACCAGTATTGAGCATGTCATTGTAACTGAGATTGCTGATATGCATTCGCCTATCAAGCGAACAGTTATGAATGCTGCGGTTAAGTATATTAAGAAAATGGTTCCTGCTTTTAATATACCCGGCGCGGTTTCGTTCAATAAAGCACTCTCTGCGGGGGCAAAATATACATTCAAGCCTGTTGACGTGAGTCGAGAGGATATTGCTGTGCTGCAATATACGGGCGGAACGACAGGTGTGGCAAAAGGCGCAATGCTAACGCACCACAACCTGGTTTGTAATATGCTTCAGCTAAAGCCGCTGTTAACTGCGAAGCTCGGAGAAGGGCAGGAGACGGTTATTGCACCACTGCCGCTGTACCACATCTACTCATTTACCCTGAACTGCGGCATTATGGTTATTACGGGTAATCACAGTGTATTGATTCCAAACCCGCGGGATATTCCCGGTTTTGTTAAAGAGTTGAAAAACTGGAAGTTCAGTTGTTTTATGGGGCTGAACACGCTGTTTGTAGCTCTATGTAATAATGAAGAGTTCCAGGACTTAGACTTCAGCAGCCTTAAAGTGACTGCTTCGGGTGGTATGGCGCTGACCAAAGACGCCGCAAAAATGTGGAAAACTGTCACGGGGTGTGATGTAGCCGAGGGCTATGGCATGACTGAAACCTCACCTGTGGTTACAATCAACCCGCTAAACAATATTCAAATTGGCAGCATAGGTATGCCGGTTCCATCAACGCTGGTTAAAACAGTTGATGAAGAAGGTAACGATCTACCGATTGGCGAAGTTGGGGAGCTCTGTGCCAAAGGCCCTCAGGTGATGAAAGGGTATTGGCAGCGACCCGATGAAACTGCAAAGACTATAACCGAAGACGGGTGGATTAAAACAGGCGATATCGGCCTTGTGCAAGATGATGGCTACATTAAAATTGTGGATCGTAAAAAGGATATGATCCTGGTTTCTGGTTTTAATGTTTACCCTAATGAAATAGAAGATGTGTTGGTTGGTCACCCTGATATTATTGAGTGTGCGGCGGTTGGCATTCCAGACCTTAAAGCGGGAGAAGCCGTTAAGATTTATGCGGTTACTTCTAACCCGAACTTGAAAGATAGTGAACTTAAAGAGTTCTGTCGTGAGCGACTCACTGCTTATAAAGTGCCTAAGGTTTTCGAGTTTAGAGATGAGTTACCCAAAACTAATGTCGGAAAAATACTTCGTCGAGAACTACGCGATGAAGAGGCTAATAAACAAACCTAGCACTTGTTAACTCTTGTGTTTGGTCTTTAAAAACCCTGCTGGCGACAGTGGGGTTTTTTGCTTAAATATTCAAACTTGTTTCAGACTAGCTTTATATGACTGTAAATAGACAGAAAATAATTAGAGAACAACTCACCGATTGCCTTATCAAAGATCAGGCATATATACGTCGACGCCTTCGAAAAGTTGATCAAATCAAAGATTTGGCAAAAAAAGATAAGGCGTTTGATGAGTTGCAGTCAAAGGTCGAGAGATCCAAAGCGCGAGTCATTGCGAGACAGAATGCAGTTCCAGAAATATGCTACCCACCAGAGCTACCAGTAAGTCAAAAAAGTGACGAAATAGCAGCCGCGATTAAGGATCACCAGGTTGTGGTTGTGGCCGGTGAAACTGGTTCGGGTAAAACAACACAGATCCCCAAAATCTGTATGCAGTTGGGTAGAGGGGTTAAAGGTATTATCGGACATACCCAGCCTCGCCGCCTGGCTGCTCGATCAGTCTCAATGCGGATTGCAGAAGAAGTTGGATGTGAATTAGGTGGTGTTATTGGTTATCAGGTGCGCTTCAACGATCAAGTGTCTGATAATACTCTCGTCAAGCTAATGACAGATGGTATCTTACTGGCGGAGATTCAACGAGACCGTTTTCTAAATGCCTATGACACCATTATTATTGATGAGGCCCACGAACGAAGCCTCAATATAGATTTTTTATTGGGCTATCTAAAGCGTTTGTTGCCCAAACGACCGGATTTAAAAGTCATTATTACCTCTGCAACCATTGATGTAGAGCGTTTTTCAAAGCATTTTAATAATGCGCCAGTGATAGAAGTAAGCGGCAGAACGTATAGCGTTGAAACGCGATATAGGCCGCTTTATGAAAGTGATGATGGAGACGAAGAACGAACCCTTAATGACGGTGTTTTGCAGGCCGTTTTAGAAATAATAGACGAAGAGAAAATAACTAAAAAGCCGTTGGGCGACATTCTGGTTTTTTTGCCGGGTGAACGAGAAATACGGGATTTGGCAAAATACCTGCGAGATTACGATATAAAGGATACAGAAGTACTCCCTTTATATGCGCGGCTGGGCGCGGCTGATCAATTGAGAGTATTTAAGCCGCATCGTGGGCGCCGTATTGTTCTGTCAACCAATGTCGCAGAAACATCGATCACCGTGCCGGGTATTCGTTATGTGATTGACCCTGGCACCGCACGCATCAGTCGTTATAGTTATCGCTCAAAGATTCAGCGCTTACCCGTCGAGCCAGTGTCTCAGGCCAGTTCTAACCAGAGGAAAGGACGCTGTGGGCGAGTTGCAGAAGGCATCTGCTACCGGCTTTATAGCGAGGAAGACTTTAACAATCGCCCAGAGTTTACCGACGCCGAAATTTTAAGAACCAATCTGGCCTCCGTTATTCTTAAAATGATTGATTTAGGCTTTGGCCAAATTGACCAGTTTCCGTTTGTAGACAGCCCTGACAAACGACTCATTAACGATGGCTTTAAACTTCTGTTTGAGCTTGGTGCTGTTGATGCTAAAAGAGATATGACTGAGCAAGGGAAAATGCTCGCCAAAATTCCCGTTGATCCGAGAATTGGTCGTATGTTGATCGAGGCGAACAAGCAGGGTAGCCTTAGTGAGGCGCTTATTATCACAAGTGCTCTGAGCATACAGGATCCAAGAGAACGTCCGGCGGAAAAGAAACAGGCCGCGGATCAAGCCCATGCCGCCTACAAAGATCCAGATTCTGACTTTGTTGCATTTGTAAATTTGTGGAATAGTTTTGAGCAAGAACGGCAAGCGTTATCCAGTAACCAGTTAAAAAAGCATTGCATAAAAAACTATTTGTCTTTTATGAGAATGCGAGAGTGGCGTGAGGTTCACAGGCAGCTCCACCTGATATGTAAGGAGCTTAAATTTAAAGAAAACCCGGTTGCTGCGAATTATGAATCAATACACCGCGCTTTGCTCTCAGGACTCTTGAATAACATTGGTGAGAAAGACGAAAAAAAGGAGTACAAAGGGGCTCGTAACCGACACTTTAATATATTTCCAGGGTCGGCGTGTTATAAAAAGCCGCCTAAGTGGGTTGTTAGTGCTGAGCTGGTCGAAACCTCTCAGGTATTCGCCCGCGTTAACGCAAAAATAGAGCCCCAGTGGGTCGAGCCGCTGGCGGTACATATTGCTAAGTGTTCTCACTTTGAGCCGCACTGGGAGCAGAAAAGAGCTCAGGTGGTAGCTTATGAGCGGGTTTCTCTATATGGGCTTGATATTGTACCTAGACGAAAAATCCACTATGGCGTTATTGACCCGGCCATTTCTCGTGAGCTGTTTATTCGTCATGCGCTGGTTCAGGGTGAGTTTCGCTCTAAGGCGCCATTCTTGCGTGAAAACCGCGAACTTATCGAACAGGTTGACGAGCTTGAAACGCGTATTCGAAAGAAAGATATTCTAGTTGACGATGATACCCTTTTCGATTTTTACGCCGAAAGAATACCTGAGAATATTATAAGTGGACGCCATTTTGAGTCATGGTGGAAAAAACTTGATCAATCAGCGTTGTCTGAATTACTACTGACAAAAGACTTCTTAATGAAGAGGGAGGCATCGGAGGTCAACGAGTTGAACTACCCGAATGCCATTCAGTTAAATAATATCAATTTTAAGCTTAACTATAACTTTAAGCCAGGCCAGGAAGGTGACGGTGTTTCGATTGTTGTTCCGAAAGGGGCTGTAAGGCAGCTTCCTTTAAACAGGCTTGAATGGCTCGTGCCAGGGCTGTTAAGGGAGAAATGCATCCAGCTGGTTAAGTCGCTGCCAAGAAGCATTCGCAAGCAATTTGTACCGGTTCCTGACTATGTTGATAAGGCGCTAGAACATATTCAGCCGAGTAATGAGCCTGTGACAAGGGTTCTAGGACAGCAATTAACTCGCATGACCGGGGTTAAGATACCAGAAGAGAGCTGGAATTCTGAAGGGGTGGATGATCATCTGAAATTTAATGTTCAGGTTGTTGATGACAAAGGGAATGTTGACCAGGAAAGTCGCGATGTGCTGGGCTTGATGGAGCAGTTCAAAGATGTTGACTACAACATGGCTGCCGGGAATGAAAAAGACCAAAAGCAGTACCAGACTGAATTTACTGACTGGGGTTTTGGTGAGTTGGAGCTTAGCAAGGAAGTAGACCAGGGAGGAATTAAATTAAGCCTTATTCCTTGTCTGGAAGATCAAGGCCGCTGCGTTAAGCTCGCCCTTTCAAATGATCGGTTGACCGCTGATAGACGCACTCGCAAAGCGATTGCTCGATTGAGTTTGCTGGCACTCCCAGAGCAGGTGAAATTTACCCTCAGCAAGCTCCCGAAAATGCAGCAAACAGGCTTATTGTTTGCGCCCTACGTCAAAGCCACTGATCTTGCAGATGACTTGCTAATGGGTAGCATAATTCAGCTATTGTCTAACCGTGAAATACCCCGTACCTCAGCACAGTTTGATAGCTGGCTCACCGATTGTCGGTCTGCCTTGTTTGATCACACCAGCGAGTTAGCGTTGTTGCTTAATAATATTGCACAGCAGCACCATCAGTTAATGAAACAGCTTAAGGGCAAGATAAACCTGGCACTGGCTCACTCAATGGCTGACCTAAAGTTTCAGCTGAGTAACTTGGTCTATAAAGGTTTTATTTCTGATACACCACAAGAGTGGCTGCAACATTACCCACGATATTTACAGGCAGCCAGCGACCGTTTGGAGAAAATGCCGCGAGAAATGGGAAATGAGAGGGCATTTTTAACCACTATTGAGGGATGTTGGGAGCAGTACAACAATCTTAGACAGCAACATGAGCAGCAAGGGATTTTTGATATTGAACTTCAAAATTATCGATGGATGATGGAAGAGCTTAGGGTATCCTGGTTTTCCCAAAAGCTAGGGACGGCTATGACTATTTCGGAAAAACGTTTGAATAAACAGTGGGGCCTTGTCAAAAAGTAGTATCAAACAACTAATTACGGCACTATTGCTGCCTGGGTACTAGACTAACGTTTATGCGCGATATTCTATAATATTGTGTTAATATTTCTCTTTGTTTACTAACATCAATTTTTACATTTTTACATTTTTACAGTGGGGTATAAGGTGATTAAAGCGGCAATCAGTGGTACAGGACTCTACACCCCTCCAGAATCTATTTCTAACGAAGAGCTAGTCGAGGCGTTTAATCAGTATGTTGCAAACTTTAATGAGCAGCATTCTTCAGATATTTCAGATGGAATTATCGAGCCTTTACAGGCCTCATCAGCTGAGTTTATTGAGAAAGCATCCGGCATTAAAAACAGACGAGTGATCAATAAGTCTGGCATTCTTGATCCTTCGCGAATGAAGCCTTTCATTGCAGAACGAAGTAATGATGAGCCAAGCATCCAGTGTGACATGGCTGTTGCAGCAGCAAAAGAAGCGCTCTCCCAGGCGGGTAAACAGGAGTCTGATATTGATGCGGTGATCATCGCATGCTCAAATATGCCAAGAGCCTATCCAGCGCTATCGGTTGAAGTTCAAAGTCGGCTGGGTATCGATGGTTTTGCGTATGATATGAATGTTGCTTGCTCGTCTGCGACGTTTGGCCTCCAGGCGGCAGTCAATGCGGTAGAAAACGGGACTGCCCGCGCGGTGTTGGTTATTAGTCCGGAAATCTGTACGGCACATTTAAACTTTAGAGATCGTGATAGTCATTTTATTTTTGGTGACGCCTGTACAGCAATTGTAGTAGAGCGCATGGAGGATGCATCAGGCGACAATATTTATGAGGTTATTGGAACTAAATTGAAAACGGTGTTCTCTAATAACATCAGGAATAACTTTGGCTTTTTAAACCGTTGCGATGAGTCTGGCGTCGACAAACCCGACAAGCTATTCATCCAGCAGGGCCGGAAGGTCTTTAAAGAAGTCGTGCCTATGGTTGCATCAATTATTAGTGACCACTTAAAAGAAAATGACTTGTCACCTGAGCAACTTAAAAGAATGTGGCTACACCAGGCAAACTTGAGCATGAACAAGCTGATCTCCAAAAAGGTATTGGGGCGTGACCCTAACACTCTTGAAGCGCCGGTTATTCTTGATGAGTATGCCAATACCAGCTCAGCAGGGTCAGTTATTGCGTTTCATAAATATAAAGATGATATTGAAAAGGGAAATATCGGTGTTATCTGTTCCTTTGGCGCAGGTTATT
This sequence comes from Alkalimarinus coralli, assembly GCF_023650515.1. NCBI lineage: Bacteria > Pseudomonadati > Pseudomonadota > Gammaproteobacteria > Alteromonadales > Alteromonadaceae > Alkalimarinus > Alkalimarinus coralli. The sequence continues at coordinate 1,976,770 of NZ_CP096016.1, read as the reverse complement.
CGGTAGGCAGTGTGTTACTGCGAAAGTGCTAGAAGGTGTTATGTTGATGAATCTTGCTCATTGCCTTAAATGATGCGACGTATAGCGCCCACAAAGAAACAAGGATGTTTAGAATTTTTTATCTCACCAAGGAATAGAACTTCAATGCGTAAGTTGGTTATTAGTTTTTTTCTGTTGCTATTACTCCCTTTCAGTGGAACTGCTGCGGTAAATGAAAATGCGTATGGCGCAGAAAATCCGGTAGATGTAGACCCTTGGGAAGGATTTAATCGAGCCATCTTTTCATTTAATGAGACACTTGATGAGTATTTGTTTAGGCCTGTAGCCGTTGGTTATAAAACCATTACCCCGTCAATTATTGATAAAGGAATTACCAATTTTTTTGGCAATATTTCTGATGTCGTGAGTATCAGCAACTCGCTTTTCCAAGCCAAAGGCGGGCAGGCAATTGAAATGACAACACGGGTAATCTTTAATACCACGTTTGGTCTCGCCGGGTTTTTTGATGTATCAACCAGCTTTGGTTTGGAAAAGAAAAAAGAAGACTTTGGCCAGACCCTTGCCGTTTGGGGCGTAGGGGCAGGCCCTTATGTTGTCTTGCCCTTTCTTGGCCCGTCTACTGTTAGAGATACAAGCGGTGTTGTGGTTGATATCTTTCTGGATCCACAATACTACCAGTCTGAATCATTGGGCGCTTTTGTCGCAAAGAAAGCTATTTGGTTCATCGATCTTCGCGCTGACTTACTCGCGTCTGAAAACCTTATAATGGGCGACAAATATACGTTTATTCGAAACGCTTATATTCAGCACAGGGATTTTCTGATCAATGACGGTGTCGTTGATGACCCGTTCGCTGATGAAAGCTTTGATGACTTTGAAGATTTTTAAATAAGCAACAGAATTTAAGGTCAAGCTGTGAGTGTGCAGCTTGACTCTGGTGCCTTTGCATACCCATCCTGTTTTAGTTACATTTGTTAACAGCAAAATTGAGTAACCCTGCCTATAGTTAACACTGTATGACCTTAAATTTCCCCTTGTAAAGTTGTCTATATAGTGATGATCAATAAAGCTAAAAAATATAAAAAGATGATGCTTGAAGCCCGAGACTATGAGTCTTGGAAAGGTGCGGCTCTGGAACTTGATTATATCGACCGGAATGTTGAGTGGAAGGAGGCTTTTGCCTCTGATTTATACAACTACGAATTAATTTATGATCGCCTTAGCCAGCTACGTGAATGTAGCCAGAAAAAAGATCACGACCTAATGATCCGCGCACTCAGAGAAGGGTTGCATCACGATTTAGGAAATATGGGCAACAGCGAATTATACAATCGCAGTAACATTGGTACTAAACATCTCATTGAGGAGTATATTAACCAGGTATGTGAATCGCTCAACTATATTTGCGATAACGAGATTAAAGAACTTCCTAGTAAGAAGAAACTCGACTTCTTTAAAGACACTCTCCTCAGTTACGGTCGTCCAGCGCTATTACTTAGCGGCGGGGCCTCATTGGGTATGTTTCATATAGGGGTAATCAAGGCGCTATGGGAGAGGGGCTTGTTGCCGCAGGTTGTTGCTGGCTCAAGTGTTGGGTCAATTATGGCTGCAATGTTGGGCACGCACACCGATGCAGAGCTACCAGAAATGCTTGACCCTAACCGTCATAATCTCAAGGCCTGGAAATGGCTAGGGATAATGAGTGGCTTGAAAGGTCAGGGCTTTATGGATCAAAAACAGCTTGAAAGCTGTTTGAGAGCCAATATTGGTGAATACTCATTTCAGGAGGCGTACGAACGAACAGGAAGAAGCATCAATATTACTGTTTCACCCGTACACGAACATCAAAAAGAGCGTTTATTAAGCGGGTTTACATCACCATACTTGTCCGTATGGAGCGCAAGTTTGGCATCTTGTTCGGTGCCGGGGATATTTCCTCCTGTTAAGCTGATGAAAAAGGATGTTGATGGCAATCTGGTGCCGTATATGTCAGGGCTTCGTTGGGTGGACGGCTCTGTAGTAAGTGATTTACCGGTTGAAAGACTGATGCACTTGTATGATGTAAACTTTTCCATCGTAAGCCAGACCAATCCGCATATCGTTCCTTTTATGGCGATGAATAGAAAGAGAAAGCTAACTGGGCCACTTTCGTTACCGGCTCGAGTCTTAAAGTCTGAAATTCAATTTCATGGAAAGGCAACTTTTGATTACCTAAGAAATAGTGTCGATAACGAGTTGTTCAGGCAAGTCTCCGGGCATATGTATTCTATTATGGCGCAGAACTATTATGGCGATGTAACGGTTTCGCCTCATTACAGTTGGCGGCACTACATGAGTATTTTACGTAACCCTTCGCCTGACTTGGTTAAAGAACTTATTCTGGCTGGCGAAAAAGCAACATGGCCGAAGCTAGCCATGATCAGAACGCATGCCAAAATTAGCCAGACACTTGAAAACTGTATATCAAGGCTAAAAGTTAAAGCGAATAGATCGAGGGCAGATTTACGGGTCATTGCTAATAACGGCTAGTTTGGTTTAGCCAGGGTCGTTTGTTTCAGTCTGGGTCGTTTGTTTCTGTCCGAATGGCTTAGTCCTTACTTTCGGTTCTAGAGAGTCTGTTTAATTTAGTTGGCCAAAATAATATAAAAGGGAGTTTTCTTTGTTGCGCCGGCCCGTTATCATGAACCCTCATTAAGGCTGAGGCGTTACTCAACACTAAGTGGGCTAGCCAGTTTAAGTCTTATCTGGATAGCTTGAATCTTATCTGGAAAGCTTGAATAGCATATGTTGTTGAGCCGATTGCAGTCTTCTAACAACCGTATTGTACTTTAAACTTATGGCGCTTTAGTTATTCTATGTACCGCGATTATTTCGGTCTGAAAGAGCTTCCTTTCTCAATAGCACCAGATCCCCGATATTTATATATGAGTGAGCGCCATAAAGAGGCGCTGGCACATCTGTTGTACGGCGTATCTGGGCAAGGGGGCTTTGTCGTACTGACTGGTGAAGTAGGTACAGGAAAAACAACGGTCTGCCGTTGCTTTCTGCAGCAGGTTCCTGACAACACTGATGTTGCATTTATAGTAAACCCCAAACTTTCTGCGCGAGAACTTCTTGCCAATATCTGTGACGAATTCGGAATTCAGCACCCCCATAGTGCGTCAATTAAAATCTATAACGACTTGATTAGCCACTACCTTTTGCAAGCACATTCTGAGGGACGTCATACGGTGCTCGTTATCGATGAAGCACAAAACTTGCGCATCGATGTGCTTGAACAGCTGCGGCTGCTAACGAATCTAGAAACGTCAGAAAAGAAGTTGCTCCAAATTATCTTGTTAGGTCAGCCCGAATTACAGGATATGCTTGCCCAGAAAGAGCTTCGTCAGCTTGCTCAACGTATAACGGCACGGTACCACCTTAAGGCATTAAACAAAGAAGAGGTTACTGCTTATATACGTTACAGACTCGCGGTTGCAGGTCAAAAACAAGATCTCTTTAAGCCAGGAGCAATTAAAACGATATACCGTAAAAGTGGCGGTATCCCCAGATTAATTAATCTCGTCTGTGACAGAGCGCTGCTTGGTGCATACTCTCAAAGTGCCACTGTCGTCGATGCCAAGAATATTAAGCAGGCTTTTAATGAGATCGGCGCAGAACAGAAAAAAAACGTCCTTTCAATTATTCCAAAATGGGTGGTAACAGGCGCGGGTATGGGGGCTGTATTTGGAGCGCTACTCATATTTCTAGTCGCGGGTTTTCTGGGCAAGGATAAGGAACTTTACTCTGACCGCCTGTCTGATGGTGATGCTTCTAATCAGGATATAGCTCAAACCAATAGCGCTTTGGATGATGCTAGCAACACAACAGCTCTTCAAGCAGCGGAATACTCTGAACGCTGTGTTGAAGGAGATGATAGTTGCGATACTGGCACCGAAGGCGCTCACGTGCCCCGGCCGCTGAATAGCAGCTTTGGTACTGTAAACAGGTCAGGGTTCGACCCCAAAAAACGTTATGGTACTGATTACGTTGGCAGTCTTAAATATACTGCCCCGCCGTTTAATAACAAGTTAACGGCATACCAGGCAGTGCTTTCGGTATGGGGCGTTAACTATACCCAGCACAAGAGCAAGTTAGTGTGCGAGTTTGCAGAGTTACAGGGCCTTGGTTGCCTCCATAAGCAAGGAAACTGGAGGGGGTTGCTGCAAATAAACAGGCCTACAGTGATGAAACTTTCGAACCAGAAAGGTCAGCCATTTTACATTGGCCTGCTTGCTATTGAGGGTGATTACGCCAAAGTTGCTATAGGAAACAAAACTATCTGGACGTCGTTAGATGCGATAGACCAGCAATGGTACGGGGATTATTCAGTTATTTGGAAGCTCCCTCCTTACAAGTCGAGAGTGATAACCCCTGGCACTGTAAATGACCCTGATAAATGGCTGAATAGCAATATTACCAATGTTAAAGCGTCTCAGGCCTCGCAAAAAGGAGCGGAAACAGCTGTTGGTTTAAGTGACAACTCACCAATCCAGGAAAAGATACAATGGTTTCAACGGTCTGAAGGCTTGACCCCTGATGGGATTGCCGGCGCGCTGACGCTTATTCACCTAAATAATTACATTAATCCTGATATTCCAACACTGGTTAGGAAATCGGTACAACCAGGATCGCCAAGATCTTAGCAGACAACGGGATTATTGAATGTCATATATATTAGACGCGCTTAAGAAGTCTGAAGAAGAAAGGCATCAGGGCCAGGTTCCTAATCTAGGGAGTAACTCTACTCTGATCCATAGCTCAAGATCTAAGGCAGTCGTTTGGCCGTGGGTTATTGGTATACTGCTAGCCATTAATATATTTGTTGTGGCGTATTGGTTTTTGACCAATAAGCCAACGCATGGTGACGTAAAGTCTGAATATGTGGAAGAGCAAGTCGACCAAGCGTTTAAGCCGATCAATTATCCAGACAGCTCAAGCCATCCCCAAATGACTGGGAGGCCTTTAAGCCTTCGGGAGCAGGTCCAAACCGAGTCGTCAGAGGTTTCAACGGGATTGGCCAAGCAGGTGGTTCAAAGCAATGATCAAAGCGCTGTATCTATTCAGAGCAGTAACTCAGCAGATGCTGCCGAAAACAAGCAGCCGGCTTCGGCAGCATCAGAGAAGAGGGTAGAGCCTAAGCGCATAGCCCTTGATAGCACAGTCCTTGATAACACAATCCCGACGAGTGTTGTTTCTGAAAATCGCCATGCTTCCATCGAAGAGTCCGCGATTGCTGATGTACAGCTGAAAGAAGAAGCTCCGCTACTGATAACGCCAAAAGGAAAGTCTCGACCTTATACCGGCCCTGGCTACCAGCCGTTAGCACAAAATGATGGGGGGCAGCTTATTAAACCTCAAACTGAGATAAATGCTTCGAAACAAAAAAACGTTGAGGAAATAAGCGAAATAGAGAGCACTGATATCATGCATATCACGGATAAGCCACACTCGTTTCAGCTCCAGATACCCGACATGGCTTTTAATAGCCACATTTTTACAAATGAACCCAGCTCTCGACGGGTGATGATTAACAATATTTACTTGAGGGAAGGACAATCCTTTTCAGGTATGAAGGTAGAGCAGATTACTGAAGAGGGCATTATTTTATCGTTAGAGGGCGAGTCATTTAAAATAGGCGTTCTGCGAGATTGGTATTCACCAAGGTAGAAAGAATTTAGATCAAAGGCTGCTCAATATAATTTTCACCGGCGCGTTAAATGTGTCCCACACCTCAGTAGAACCAAAATGCTAACTGATGAAGTTAAAGCAGAAATTCAATCTGCATACTCAGCGTTTCTTGCACAAAAAAAATATAAATCCCGCTATGGCCAGCGCCAGATGATAGCCGAATTCGCGCGTTATCTGGGCGGGATAGAGTCAGATTCAAATGGCAATAGAAAATCCAAACACAAAGTTTGCGTTGTTGAGGCTGGCACAGGGACAGGTAAAACACTGGGCTATTGTATCTCGGCAATTCCTCTGGCGTTAAATAAAAAGAAAAAGCTGATTATTTCTACTGCGACAACGGCGTTACAAGAACAAATCGTGGCCAAAGATCTGCCGGATATTGTTAAGAACAGCGGATTAAAATTTAAGTTTGCGCTGGCCAAAGGGCGGGGCAGATATATTTGCTTAAGTAAACTTGAAACTCAGTTGGCTGATGATGGCGAAGCGCAAGATAGTCTTCCACTATTTATGATTGAGAATGGGCTTGGGTCGCCAGACAATAAACCTCTCTATCAGACCATGTTTGCAGCTTATGCAAATCAGCAGTGGGATGGTGACAGAGATAAATGGCCTGACAATATAGAGAATAAAGCCTGGAGCCTTATTACCACAGATAACCAGCAATGCTCGAATCGTAGGTGTAGTTACTTTCACAGTTGTAGTTATTATGAGTCGCGTAAATTGCTCGAAGACGCTGATGTCGTCGTTGCAAATCATGATCTCATTCTCGCCGACTTATCACTGGGAGGCGGTGTTGTATTGCCTGCTCCAGAGGAGACTATTTACGTTTTCGACGAAGCCCATCATTTGGCAGATAAAGCGCTAGGCCACTTTGCAGTGCACTCTCCATTGAAAGGGACTCAGAACTGGTTAAAGCAGATTACCAAGGTGTTTTCAGAGCTGTTACCGTTTATAAAGCCTTCATCTCGGCTTCAAAAAACGGTAGAAGAGATTAGTAATACGGCACAGCCGATACATAGCAAAATCGAAGAGCTATATCAGCAGATGGAGCTATCGCTTGATTGGGATGCAAATGACGATAAGTTTGGCCAAAAGCCTGTTCAACAGCGAGATAACCAGGTTTTATCCCGCTTTAGCGAAGGTCTGGTTCCAGACGAGTTGAAAGCAATTACGTCAGAGTTATTAAAGCTATTTATCTCTTTATGCCGTTTGGTAGATGAAATTAACAACGATATCATTCGCTCTATGGATGAAAAATCTGACGCAAGTTTGGATAAAGAAGATAGCGAGCGTTGGTTTCCGGTTATCGGATCAATACTTTCACGAGCACAGTCATACCAGGACTTGTGGCGTTTCTTTTCAGTAGACGATGTAAAAGGTCAACCCCCATCTGCGCGTTGGGCGGTTAAAAAAATATTCGACAACCATGAAGATATAGAGTTGTTTGGAAGCCCGCTAATGGCAGACAATCTTTTGTATTCCCGCTTATGGTCGAAGTGCTACGGAGCCTTGCTGACCTCTGCTACGTTAACTTCATTAGGCAACTTTCATCGATTGACCAATAAAACGGGCTTGCCTGAAGAAAGTGCATACCTGGCGGTCGCAAGTCCTTTTCATTATAGTGATGTCGCGACGCTCTGCTTGCCGGCAATGAAATCTGATCCAGGTAATAGTGCGGATCATACGGAGGAGCTTATCGAGCTGTTTCCTTCGTTTATCGAAGGCCATCAAGGTACGCTGGCCCTTTTTAGCTCAAGAAAGCAGATGAATGATGTATTAGATGGCTTACCCGGCAGCTTAAGAGAGCAAATAATCAGCCAGGATGAGATGAGTAAGCAAGAAGTAATCAAGGAACATAAAAGAAAGGTTGATGAGGGCGGGAAGAGCGTTATTTTTGGCCTGGCCTCGTTTGCGGAAGGGATTGACTTACCGGGAGATTACTTAACCAATGTGCTTATAGCCAAGATACCGTTTGCAGTGCCCAATGATCCCATTGAGGCCGGCCTGAGCGAGTGGATCGAGTCAAAAGGAGGGAACCCGTTTATGGAGATAACGGTTCCTGAAGCCTCTACTAAACTGATACAGGCATGTGGTCGGCTGCTGAGAACTGAAAGTGACTATGGGCAAGTTACACTGTTTGATAGTCGAATGATGAGTCGTCGGTACGGTAAGATGATATTGGAGTCACTGCCTCCCTTTAAACGAAAGTATTAGTAGAATCCTTTGCATGACTACTGCGCTCACAAATACGGCGTTAAAAAATGACTCAAAATGCTCATTTATTACATATAAACTCCGCCTTTTCGTCATTTTTTGCCTTGTCTTTGCATCGCTCATAACGTCGTGCAAAGGTCTCTAGTAAACTAAATTGCTGAATACCAAAAATTTTACAAAAAAAACGGCAACAATAATTAATTGTCGCCGTCCGCTGTATTAGTGCTCGTTAAATATGCACTTTAATTTTTACAGATACATGGTTGATAAATAAAACACAAGGCCTGAATTTGTGCTTTGTTCAACCTGTCTCTCGATGGTTTCAATAATAAGGGGGAGGGGGGCGTAGTGTAATCGTCCAAAAGGCGTATTTGGTATAAAAGTTCACGATAAAATTATAATAAACCATACTCCCTTGCCTTGGCGAGAGCCTCAGTACGGCTTTTAGCGCCGATTTTTCCGTATATATTACGTATATGGGCTTTCACTGTTGCTGGAGCCAAAAAAAGTTGGTTAGCAATAACCTTGTTGGCTAACCCTTGGTTAATTAAGTTTAATACTTCCTGCTCTCGTTGGCTTAGTGGTTCTTGCATCGGGTTTTCTGGCTTTTGAGATGGCTCCTCTACTACTTTTTGGGGCTGGTTATTGTGTTGTTGAACATCAAGAGCCAGGTGCAATTCACGTATATAGCTACCTGGGATTGCAACGTCATCTGCAAGCAGGATTATGTCTTTAATTGCTAGTCCCTCCTCGCAAAAGATTCTAATAAAACCATTCTTTGATGTTAGTTCGAGCGCTTTGTTTATAGCGTTTCTTGCTTGCTCTATGTTGTTCAGCTTGCCGTATGCCAATGCTTGAACAATCCATAACTCAATCAACAAGTTGATATGAGCCCCGGCTTCAGCTTTTTTGAGTACACGGTTTGTTTTATTGATCGCATCTTGATAGTGCCCATTTGCAATCAAAACCCGAGCAATTGTATTGTCTGTTTGTTCATTATTAATAGCAGAAGGGGAGTTGTGCTTTTTACTTGCAAGATCAGCCCAGTGTGCTGCTTTTTCGTGTTCGTTTAATGCAAGATAGCACCGGGCTCGTAATGCATCGATAGAGGGGGGCTCAAACATCAGTGTATCCTGCTTGTGCTGATACATATTTAATGCATCATCCAGCCAATTAATTGCATTGTCATAATCACCGGTAGAGAACGCCAAGTGTGCCCTAACATACTGGATCATAATATGCTGGGCAGGCTCTGTACCAGCCTCCAGGTGCTTAAGCAGCGGGTTGATATATGACTGTGCAACGGTCAGTTGGTTCTTTTCTCTATATATTTGCGCCAGTGCACAATTTTGCCAGCATGATACGAGTTTTGGCTGGGAAGGGTCGTGGTAGCTATCGATCCAGAGCTGGTTGCTGGTACAAATTTCTCTGGCGAGATCTAGCTCTCCCTGATAGTAAAGAATCCAGCCGAGCAAGCCAGTACTGGAGAGTACTGTGGAGTATTTCTTTTCCTTTTTTCCATGTTGTATGGAGGCTTCGAGGGCTGAACGGGCCGATATCAAATCACCTTGAGCAAAGCAGTCCATGCCCAGCCCGTAGTAGGTAACAGACTTAAGTGGCATATTGGAGTTGTCCAAATCTTGCAATACTTGCTGTGTCAGGCTGCTCGCGCTAGTCAGGTCACTTTGAGTCCTCGCTAAGTAAGACCTGATAAGTGATATTTCACTGTGTAACGCGAGCGCGTCTTGTGCGGCGGGGTGAGAGTTGCACACTCGTTCGTCAAGTATATCCTCCAACCGCTCAAGTAGAGGTGGGATAATATCTATTTTATTACCAAAGAAGAGTGCCCATACTTTAAGCATTAATAGCCTGGGGTGCTCATCAAGGGTTTCCTCAGTGATAGATGACAACCAATCAAGGACTGATAGGTGATGCCCCTCGTGTATTAAGGTATTCCCATGTTCTTCAAGCACATTAACTAACCATTGTTGGTCGTCAAGCTCAATTAGTTGGTATATTGCTTCATGTATCTGGCCATGACTCAGTAGCCAGTCGATAGCGAGTTTCTGTAGTAATTGAAGCTTTTGCGGGTTTGTTTGCTTTAGGCGTTGTAACAGCGACTCACGAAAAAGGTCGTGATAACGAAACCAGTTATTGTGTGTATCGAGAGGAATGATAAATAGGTTTATTTTGTCTAACTTTTCCAGGTAGCTCTGGCTGTCGTCTTGCTCTCTGATTGCGTTACACAATTGTGCATTCAGGCGAATAAGGCATGATGTGTATAAAAGGAACTCTTTTATTTGTTCTGGTTGTGAGTCAAGAATCTCACTCAAAACATAATCGCTGATCAGCCGGTCTTCGCCAGAATAGTTTTGAAAAACTGCAAAACTGCTCGCAGCAGAGGGGTTTCCTTGTGTTGAAATAACGGCAAGTTGCATAGCGGCAACCCAGCCCTCTGTTTTTTCTGTAGCAATCGCAATATCTTCGTCGGATAGGTTGAGCTCCATGTATTGGTTAAAGAATAAACGGCTCTCTTCCATGGAGAAGGCCAGGTCGTGCGCATGGATTTCATCAATAACATTTTTTACTCGCCACCTTGCTACCGGCAGCGTCGGCTCAATGCGGCTTGTGATAATAAGTTGTATAGAAGGGGGCAGGTAATCGACAAGGAAGGCCATCGACTGATGGATTTCTTCGTTTACTATTCTGTGATAATCATCAAGTACAAGGTAGATCGGCGATGGTGAACTTAAAAGGCTAATTTCGTTAACGAGGGCTGTTACTGCGGCCTCAATTGGAAGTTCTTTTTGTGCGAGAAGTTGCTGGGGCTCTTTGCCAAAGGACGCAAACGTATTGCTAAACGAGCCAATCAGGTACTGCCAAAATCGGCTTGCGTCGTTATCTGCATCATCCAGTGAAAGCCAGCAATACTCACTTTTCTGATGATGAATCCACTGGGTGACCAAGGTTGTTTTGCCATAGCCCGCTGGTGCTACAACTGTAATGAGCTTTCGTCCATGACGGTTATCGAAACGGCTAATCAGGCGGCTTCTCTCGACGCTCTTTGGATTGTATGCAGGGGCTAAGAATTTCGTTTTTAAAAGCATCGAAAGTGTATATATCCATATAATTGAATAACAGCTGTACGAAAATTCTCCTACAATTCCGTTGCTTGTCAAGCAGTAGTATTTATGCGGAGAGCCAATTTTCTGTATGCCCTGTTAGAGCTAGAAAAAAGCGTATTTTACACCAATTATCAATAAAATGCTGGCTAGAGTGGGCTGAAGAACCTTGTCAGGTAATCTTTTACCTAACATTGTCCCAAGGTGAATGGCGGGTAGCGAGCCGATCAATAGGCTGATTAACAATACAAAATCAACGTTTCCAAGCGAAAGATGGCCTAAACCTGCAATCAGGGTAAGAGGAACCGCATGTGCGATGTCTGTGCCGATCACTTTTATTGGACTTAAATGCGGGTAGAGCACGAGTAAAACAGCAGCGCCGAAGGCACCAGCGCCTACTGACGACAATGTAACACAAATGCCTAATAAAACGCCCATTAACGTTGTAAGGCTATTACGGTGTTGAGATAAAAACGAGTCTCCATTGAGTTTGGAATGGCTCAGAGACTGCAAGCGTCTTTTAAATAACAGCACTACCGATGTGAGAATCAGCATCACGCCGAGTGTTGTAACAAGCACATGGGAATAGCTTTCGGGGTCTTCAAAGAAAAGGTTAAGAATTATTACTGTGACGATAGATGCAGGGATGCTTCCCCGCGCAAGCCTAAATACCACATCCCACTGTATTGTAGATTGACGTTGGTGAGAAAAAACCCCGCCTCCCTTGGTTATGGCTGCATAAATGAGGTCAGTACCAATAGCTATGTTGGTTGGAAATCCAAAAAGCAGTAGCAGGGGAGTCATTAATGATCCACCTCCAACTCCGGTGACTCCAACCGCTAAGCCCACCCCGGCACCGGCTAAAATATATAACAGTGTTTCCATAAAATTGGTCTACACTACCTTATAAAGGAATAAACGAACAGAATTAGCCAATTTATAGGGTTTGATCTATTCTGAAAAGGAATATTTGTTTATATTTTTATTCCAATTTGTTTAGATGGGTCATATTGATTCAGTTGCGCCGGGAGGGTGAATGAAACTACAACAGCTACGCTATATATGGGAAGTAGCTCACCATGATTTGAATGTGTCAGCTACAGCCCAGAGTTTGTATACATCGCAACCCGGAATTAGCAAACAAATCAGGCTGTTAGAGGATGAGTTGGGGGTAGAAGTGTTTGCTCGTAGCGGCAAGCATTTGACCAGAGTAACCCCTGCTGGCGAAACGATAATAAAAGTAGCCGGAGAAATTCTGCGTAAAGTAGAAGGTATAAAACAAATAGCCCAAGAGTTTAGTAATGAGCGAAAAGGTGATTTGGCGATAGCCACGACTCATACCCAAGCCCGCTATGCTCTACCAAATGTTATTCAAAGCTTTATCAAAGAGTACCCAGATGTGTCGCTGCACATGCACCAGGGTACTCCGATGCAGATTTCAGAAATGGCGTCAGACGGGACCGTCGATTTCGCAATTGCAACCGAAGCGCTGGATCATTTCTCTGACTTGATAATGATGCCGTGCTATAAATGGAACCGGTGTGTGATTGTCCCCAAAAATCATCCGCTTATTCAGCTTTCAGAGCTAACACTTGAAGAGCTGGTAAAATTTCCTTTGGTTACCTATGTGTTTGGTTTTACTGGAAGGTCAAAGCTTGATGATGCGTTTAGTTCAAGAGGCCTAAACCCAAATGTTGTATTTACAGCAGCTGATGCTGATGTAATAAAAACGTATGTACGGTTAGGGTTAGGAGTAGGGATTATTGCAAAAATGGCCTACGACGAATCAATTGATAGTGATTTGGTCGCGTTAGATGCGAGCAAACTGTTTAGCCCAAGTACGACAAAAATCGGTTTTAGGAAAGGAACGTTTTTGCGAGGCTATATGTATGAATTTATCAATCGTTTTGCTCCGCACCTGACGAAAGAAGTGATTGATCGAGCTTATCACTGTCACAGTAACAAAGCTGAGCTAGATGAGGTGTTTCAAGATATCGAACTGCCTGTTTATTAAGCCGCAATAGCATCTATAGGGTGCGCAAGCGCACCCTATAGTAGGGAACTTACCCGCTATTTTTGGATGTTACCTACGTGCAAACCGCACTCTTTGTGAGTTGCCTCTTCCCACCACCAGCGTCCTTCTCTTTCATGTTGGTTAGGTAAAACGGGCCTGGTACAAGGTTCACAGCCAATACTGATATACCCTTTTTCGTGTAGCTCGTTGTACGGAACCTCGGACATTTTGATATAGTTCCAAACGTCCTCTGAAGTCCAGTTTGCAAGAGGGTTAAATTTAATAAGCTTTTTTTCGTTAGTCGAAAACGCTTCATCAACTTCAACCACCGCAACGTTAGATCGAGTGCCTGGGCTTTGATCTTTTCTCTGACCTGTTATCCATGCGTCAACGGTTGCTAACTTTCTTCGTAACGGTTCAATTTTTCTAATGCCGCAGCACTCAGAGTGGCCGTCTTCATAGAAACTAAACAGTCCTTTAGCCTTAGTGAGTTCCTGTAATTTTTCTGGTTGTGGGGACATTATTTCAATATCAATATCGTAGTGATTTCTCACCCTGTCTATATACCGATAAGTCTCCGGGTGCAGTCTGCCGGTATCCAAGGAGAATACCTGGAGTGGATCCGTCAGTTTATGTGCAAGTTCGATTAACACCACATCTTCCGCCCCACTGAAAGAGATGGCAATATTATTGAAATTAGACAAAGCGAATTTGAGGATTTCTCTTGGGGACTTGGAACTAAGCTCTTCGTTAAGCGCGTTAATATCGTGATCAAAACTAGTCATCTTTGCTCTCGGTGTCGTCGATTAAACAGATGTGTTTATTATGAATAATTAGCAGCTTAGCAGATAGCTAATTAGTTAAAAAAAGAATAAAAAAGCATAAATTAATAGCCTAATGCTATGTACTCTTGTGTATCTGCTGCAATGGGGCTTGCCACTCACTATAATTTCTATATTATTGTCGGCCATATACAAACCAATACACCTATTATGTGACAACTGGAGTCTAATGTGGAACTCGCTTGCCTTGATTTAGAAGGGGTGCTAATCCCTGAGATTTGGATCGCCTTTGCAGAAAAAACAGGAATTGAAGAGCTTAAGGCAACGACCCGAGATATCCCTGATTATGACGTATTGATGAAGCAGCGGCTTCGAATTCTCGATGAACACGGTTATGGGTTGCCAGCCATTCAAGAGGTTATTGGTGAGTTAGATCCAATACCTGGGGCAAAAGAGTTTTTAGATTGGCTCCGCACCAAGTACCAAGTTGTTATTCTATCTGACACATTTTACGAGTTTGCTATGCCTCTTATGGCTAAACTTGGCCATCCAACGCTGCTTTGCCACAAATTAGAGGTCAATGAAGAAGGAAAAATCACTAACTACTTGTTAAGACAGAAAGATCCGAAGCGTCAATCGGTAAGGGCATTCCAGCTTCTTAACTACAGAGTGGTAGCAGCGGGCGATTCATATAATGATACAACGATGCTCAAGCAGGCTGAGGCAGGTATTTTGTTTAAGTCGCCACAAAATGTGATTGACGAGTTCCCGCAGTTTCCTGCTGTGCACGAGTATGAAGATTTAAAAGCAGAATTTCTAAAAGCAAGTGAAGTGCATAGCTAAGCCTTGGTTTTAGTGTGGCATGGCAAAGCAGGTTTAAATTTCCAACCTGCTTTGTTAATGCTTGACGGGTTGTTTTTGATCAGCGTAATCCGCTCATTTTCTCAAGTTCATCCATTAGGTTTTTAACCTTTGTAATCGATTCCTGATACTCATCTTCGCAATGTGAGTCAGCAACAATTCCACCTCCCCCCCAGCAATAGATGTTGCTGTCTTTGCACAACAATGTGCGTATGCAAATATTACTATCCATGGTTCCGTCAAACCCCAAGTAAAAAATTGATCCGCAATAAATGCTGCGACGGTGTGTTTCGAGTTCGTCAATAATCTCCATTGCTCTTATTTTAGGGGCGCCCGTTATCGAACCGCCTGGGAACGCTTGCTTTAACACTTCAACGGGCGACGTGTTTGAGGGCTTACGGCCTGTAATAGTGCTAACAAGGTGATGGACATTAGGGTAGGTCTCAATTTTAAACAGCTCTGGAACCTTAACGCTGTTTGGTAGGCAGGTTTTGTTTAAGTCATTTCGTAATAAGTCGACAATCATTAGGTTTTCGGCTCGATCCTTCGTGCTTCTTTTTAGATCATCTATTTGGTTTTGGTCTTCGTCTACAGATATTCCTCTGGGGCGAGTCCCTTTTATGGGTTTGGTTTCTACCTCGTCCCCGTCTACTTTAATGAAGCGTTCGGGTGAAAAGCTTAGAACTTGATGGTCATTAAAGTCTAAATAGGCTGAATAGGGGGTATTTAAGGACTTACTAAGGGCCGCATATGCCTCTGCCGGGTTGCCTTGATAATTTGACGCATGGCGGTGTGAATAGTTTATCTGGTAGCAATCGCCTTGAACAATATATTGACGGATGCGGTCAAACGCTTGCTGATACTCTTTAAAACTATTGCTGGGCTTAAACCGGGACAGTAACTTAAATTTGGTAGCAGGCGCACTAGAAGGTGCAAGAGAGTCGTCTGAACCCGTATAAAAGATGGATGTAAGCTTTTCTCGTAATTGGGGGGGGCAGGTATGGTGAAATGCCAGATAAGTTGTACGGTTCTCTATGTCGTTAATTAGATTCCACTGATATATACCGCCACAAAAATTAGGGGTTGTTGTGTTTGACATCGTGTCCGGCTTTTTATTCTGGTCAGCGTTATAGTTGTACCCCATGTAACCAATGAAGCCGAAAACGGTCGGAATATTGAACTCTGATGTGGTGCCCCTTAACTGTGACGAAGTGGCCGTTAGGCTATCCTTTAGCCATTCAATGCCATTGGTTTTGGTGGTTTTGGTGGTTTTTGTTGTCCCGTTGTTATCCTCTATATAAAGGTATTGTTGATCCTCTTTTAGCTTTATAGAAGGGGCCGCCGTGATAATTTCAAAGTTGTCACTTATATCCGGCTGACCCCATCTGCCTGACAAACATGCAATCCCTCCTAACTCTTCAAGCATGCGAAGGGCTGTGTCTGTCGGTTTATATTGATGAAGGATAATGGTGCTTTTGTAAACCATGCTTAAAGAGCCGCTATAGAAAAAGGCGTATTTTAGTGGAAAGCGAATTGCAGTGATAGGTTTGAGTGTTTGAAGTTGGTGTAAGTGTTGGCTTGTGCGTGCATGTTGGTGTAGTTATCAGGGATTTAAATAGAGTATTTAATCTATTTTTGGGGGCTGTATCTATTTTTGTTAACTATTTACGTTGAAACTATATTTCGTTTTTCGTACATTCCTTACTGTCTTAAATCAATGGTTTGAAGGTGTTGCTGGTGCGTATTAAAAATAACAAGTTTTTTAAATTTATGATTGTAATGGTTTTTTCTTCCTTTACCTTCTTGGTGAATGCAGAAGAAGCGTTAGAGCTCGGTATTACTGAAGATGTTAAAAAAACAGCCTTTAATAATATGAACTACCTGATGGCGCAGAGTTTGGTTAAAGCTAAAGAGAAACTCGCTAAAGATGGTAAGTTTTACCCATTTGGTGCGGCTTTGTTTGGGGGAGGTAAAGTTCGCTATGTATGGGCTGATGTGGGTGTAGAACCGGAAAAACTGCCACCACCAAATTTGGCGTTGCCCGCAATTAGAAAAACACTCCATGTTAATGCAGTAAAAGAGCAGATTGTTGCAAGTGCTGTTTATTATATCCTTGAAGACACTAAGCCAGACGGTTCTCCCAGTAGCAAAATTGTTGTCGAGCTTGAGCACTTACCAGGTGTTGCTGTGGCCAGGGCTATTGAGTATGAGGTGGTCAATGGAGCAATTATTTACGGCAACTCCGGTGAAAAAGAGTTTCCGCCAAAAATATTTGTTAAGTCAGAGGCTGAGTCAAAGGGCTCGAAACAGTAAAGTGTTATCAAGTGTGTGAACGAATAAGATCTTTGATTCTTTTATTTTGTTGGCGAGTAACAAACTGTGACAATCTTCACGGAAGTTAACAATAAGCTACGTAGAATGACTATCAACCAAACGGCATAATAAAAAAACGCCGGGCGGTGTTATATTAAATAACAAAAACAATCTAAATTCTTGTAAGGAGAATAAAATGAAAGGCCTGAAAAAAATTGCATTAGTTTCAGCTATCGCAGCTATCTCAGCTGGAGCACAAGCAGAACTTAAGTCGCTAGACGACAGCGTTATGGGTGAAATGACTGGTCAAGCAGGTTTGACTATCGATTTGACTGCAAACGTAGAAGTGGGTGAGATCGCGTACAAAGATGGCGGTTTCATCTCAATGACTGACATGAAATTAGGTGGTGCTGGTATCACTGCAGCAGGCGCAGCAGTAGGTGCAAACACTGTATTAGACAACATCACTATCTACATCGATGTTGCTGGTGCTGGTGAATCAAACGCTGATTTCAAATTCGGTCTAGAAGCACAGGTTAATGACTACATCGCTGACTCTCCAGCGACGGGTCTTGCTGACTTGGCAGCACAAACTACTGACGCTACACAGCAAGCAGCTATCGGTGCTTATGCTCTTCACCGTAGCAATGGTGGAGCTGCTGACGTAACTTCAATTGCTGATCTTCTTGAGACGTCTACTGGTGCAGCAGACGGCGCAATTGCTGATGGTGACCTGGTTATCCACTTGGGAACAACTAACGGCTATGACGATTCTGTTGCAGGATCTGAGAAGTTTGACGGCGTTGACTTCGGTATGACGTTGGGTGAAGTGGCTCTACGTAAGAGTGACTACGTTGTTGGTTCAAGTGTTGATCCTTTAGCGCCAGCCGCTGCAGCAAACACTGTATTGGTTTCTGGTATCGAGCTAGCGGGTAAGATCGGTCCTGTTGATATCATCATCGACGAAGATACTTCAAAGCTTGCAGTTAGCGCATACTTCCAGGTTGCTGGTGGTGTAGCTGGAAACGCAGCAGCTAACGCGATGAAGTTTGACTTCATGGATGTTGAAATCGGTCGTTTCGCTATGAACAACAGCCGTGGTGCTAACAAGCTGGCAACTGCTGGTTACGCACACGCAGCAGCGGTTGTTTCTGCTAGCTCTAAAGGTCTATTCGTAGACGTTAAAGACTTCTCTGCAGATATGGATATGGAAGATATCTACATCGGCGGAACTTCAATCGGTAGTGTTTACATCACTGATCTTGAAGTTACAGCGACTATGGATGTTTACGGTCACTAAGATCGAGCCATCTTTGGTATAAGAAAAAACCACCCTTGTCGGGTGGTTTTTTTTTGGTTGTAAGGTTAAATCGAAACCGGTTTTATTGGTTGTCAGAACTTATGGGGTTGCCCGCTCTTTATTACTGTATAGGGGAGTAATGATTTAGAGAGGAGTGATCATCAAGTAAGTCATAAATAAAAAAAGGAAAATTATGATGGATTTAAAAAAGAAGCTGCTTGTTTCTGCACTTTCCATTTTGCCTGTCGTGTCATACGCGGAGATTAAACCGCTTGATGATGGTTTGCTGGGTGAGGTGACAGGGCAGGCGGGTATATCCATTGATTTAAGTGCAAAGGTAAAAATGGGTGAGTTCCGCTATACCGATGGAGGCAGCATAGCCATTGAGGATATTCTGATAGGGGGAGCAAACAAACAGGAGTACTTCGGTATTGACTGGGGGCCCGGTTCTCACTCCGGCGATATGCTGGATGGCATTAAGCTGGATATTGATGTTGCCAATGATGGTGATTTGTGGATTGTGGCCAAGCCGCTGCCAGCATACGGCAACCTGGTTGACTTTGGCGTATCTACAGGTGCTTGGCGATTGATGCAGTCAAACGGAACAAGTCATACCACATTGCTGTCCAATCTAAGTTTTACGGGGGTTGCTTCAGAGCTAAAGATTCGGATAGATGAAGCATCCAGTGTGATAAACCTGCAGGCAGGGTTTGGTATTGATGACCTGGATACCGAGATCGAATTTCTGGGGATTGGTATCGAAGATGCGGTCATTGCAGGGACGGGTTATATCGAAAATATGGAGGTTAATAGCTACGGCGTTTCAGACTTAATGATGCCGGTTAACCTAAATATTTATAAAGGCAGCAAAGGGCTTAAGTTTGACGTAGTTCAGTTTGAGGCGGATATCGTGTTGCCGACGATTAATATAGGCGGCGCATCGATAGGCTCTGTGTATGTGAATGACCTTAAGCTAAACGGTTCTACATTAGAAATATACGGTCATTAAGTCTTTGTGAACCATGTCGATATAGCCATACATTGACTTTTTATTAAGTAACAAACTGTGACAATCTTCACGGAAGTTAACAATAAGCTACGTAGAATGACTATCAACCAAACGGCATAATAAAAAAACGCCGGGCGGTGTTATATTAAATAACAAAAACAATCTAAATTCTTGTAAGGAGAATAAAATGAAAGGCCTGAAAAAAATTGCATTAGTTTCAGCTATCGCAGCTATCTCAGCTGGAGCACAAGCAGAACTTAAGTCGCTAGACGACAGCGTTATGGGTGAAATGACTGGTCAAGCAGGTTTGACTATCGATTTGACTGCAAACGTAGAAGTGGGTGAGATCGCGTACAAAGATGGCGGTTTCATCTCAATGACTGACATGAAATTAGGTGGTGCTGGTATCACTGCAGCAGGCGCAGCAGTAGGTGCAAACACTGTATTAGACAACATCACTATCTACATCGATGTTGCTGGTGCTGGTGAATCAAACGCTGATTTCAAATTCGGTCTAGAAGCACAGGTTAATGACTACATCGCTGACTCTCCAGCGACGGGTCTTGCTGACTTGGCAGCACAAACTACTGACGCTACACAGCAAGCAGCTATCGGTGCTTATGCTCTTCACCGTAGCAATGGTGGAGCTGCTGACGTAACTTCAATTGCTGATCTTCTTGAGACGTCTACTGGTGCAGCAGACGGCGCAATTGCTGATGGTGACCTGGTTATCCACTTGGGAACAACTAACGGCTATGACGATTCTGTTGCAGGATCTGAGAAGTTTGACGGCGTTGACTTCGGTATGACGTTGGGTGAAGTGGCTCTACGTAAGAGTGACTACGTTGTTGGTTCAAGTGTTGATCCTTTAGCGCCAGCCGCTGCAGCAAACACTGTATTGGTTTCTGGTATCGAGCTAGCGGGTAAGATCGGTCCTGTTGATATCATCATCGACGAAGATACTTCAAAGCTTGCAGTTAGCGCATACTTCCAGGTTGCTGGTGGTGTAGCTGGAAACGCAGCAGCTAACGCGATGAAGTTTGACTTCATGGATGTTGAAATCGGTCGTTTCGCTATGAACAACAGCCGTGGTGCTAACAAGCTGGCAACTGCTGGTTACGCACACGCAGCAGCGGTTGTTTCTGCTAGCTCTAAAGGTCTATTCGTAGACGTTAAAGACTTCTCTGCAGATATGGATATGGAAGATATCTACATCGGCGGAACTTCAATCGGTAGTGTTTACATCACTGATCTTGAAGTTACAGCGACTATGGATGTTTACGGTCACTAAGATCGAGCCATCTTTGGTATAAGAAAAAACCACCCTTGTCGGGTGGTTTTTTTTTGGTTGTAAGGTTAAATCGAAACCGGTTTTATTGGTTGTCAGAACTTATGGGGTTGCCCGCTCTTTATTACTGTATAGGGGAGTAATGAGGTAGAGAGAGGGTGATCATTAAGTAAGTCATAGAGACCTTAGCACGACTACTGCGCTTACAAATACAGCGTTAAAAAATGACTCAAAATTGTGCGCTCTCCAGAGTCGACCGAGACTTATTACACATAAGCTGCGCTTTTTCTTCATTTTTTGCCTTGTCTTTGCTTCGCTCGTCACGTCGTGCAAAGGTCTCTCATAAATAAAAAAAGGAAAATTATGATGGATTTAAAAAAGAAGCTGCTTGTTTCTGCACTTTCCATTTTGCCTGTCGTGTCATACGCGGAGATTAAACCGCTTGATGATGGTTTGCTGGGTGAGGTGACAGGGCAGGCGGGTATATCCATTGATTTAAGTGCAAAGGTAAAAATGGGTGAGTTCCGCTATACCGATGGAGGCAGCATAGCCATTGAGGATATTCTGATAGGGGGAGCAAACAAACAGGAGTACTTCGGTATTGACTGGGGGCCCGGTTCTCACTCCGGCGATATGCTGGATGGCATTAAGCTGGATATTGATGTTGCCAATGATGGTGATTTGTGGATTGTGGCCAAGCCGCTGCCAGCATACGGCAACCTGGTTGACTTTGGCGTATCTACAGGTGCTTGGCGATTGATGCAGTCAAACGGAACAAGTCATACCACATTGCTGTCCAATCTAAGTTTTACGGGGGTTGCTTCAGAGCTAAAGATTCGGATAGATGAAGCATCCAGTGTGATAAACCTGCAGGCAGGGTTTGGTATTGATGACCTGGATACCGAGATCGAATTTCTGGGGATTGGTATCGAAGATGCGGTCATTGCAGGGACGGGTTATATCGAAAATATGGAGGTTAATAGCTACGGCGTTTCAGACTTAATGATGCCGGTTAACCTAAATATTTATAAAGGCAGCAAAGGGCTTAAGTTTGACGTAGTTCAGTTTGAGGCGGATATCGTGTTGCCGACGATTAATATAGGCGGCGCATCGATAGGCTCTGTGTATGTGAATGACCTTAAGCTAAACGGTTCTACATTAGAAATATACGGCCATTAAGTTTGTGTGACCCGCTAATACCAGAAGGGTGGAGTGCAGAAATTGCCTCCTTCTGGTATTCCTCATTTATAGTTTCTTACACAAGAGATTTTAGGCTTGGACGGGAGGGCGTTAGCGCTAACGCTATGGCGTTGTTAGTTAGATGTTTGAATTGAGCTGAATCGGGTTGAACTGAACTGCGGATGCTTGATGATATTCTTGTGTTGTGTGTTGTGTGTTGTGTGTTGTGTGTTGTGAAATAGGTACTTAACATAAGCACCTATTTCAGCGGGTTAAATATTGGCAACAAAACTAGCCAAGGCTACTTAATCGAGAAGATTCTCTCCGCTTGTACTGAAAGGAGATATATTATAACTAATCACCCCGCCGTTATTTGATTCCCATAGCACCATAATTTTGTTTTTGCCATAGACATCTATTGAAACAACTTTATCGTCACCACCTGTTCCAAACTGAGACTGCCATGCGAGATCATTGTTGATTGAGCTTGAGTCAATACTAACCAGTGTGGCATCTATACCGCCCTTGGATGTCTGGTCTGTAAGCACTCCGCTAGTGAGTCCTCCAATAAATGATTTATCTGTGAGGTTTGTCACTGTTGAAGTTTCTTCTGGTGCTGAGTCGTCACCCCACATTGTCGCGTTAATAACCGAGTAGGCCGTATTAAAGGTGATATAAAAAGCGTCGATAGAATTTTTAGCGGTGTCTGGTGGGATGGTTGTTTCATTGTTTGGTGGTACAACATCGCCTTTGCTCTGACCCGCTATTCTCAGAAGGTTGTTATAGCTTGTCAGCCCTACAACTTCGTCAGAGTATATGGTTCCAAACTGGTGAACACTCTTGGTGGTTCCGTCATCGTTTAGTGTGGCTATGAACCCGTCCGTGCCGCCAATTCCTGGGCCATCAAGTTGACCTTTTGTTGTGCCAACAACTATCAGTGATGTGCCTACAAAGCTCACGCCGGTGGCGATATCTTCCTGAGGAGTGCCGATGAGCGTTGTCCAAAGCTCATTGCCATCGGCATCGAACTTAGCGATGAACGCGTCTCGATTTCCTTTGTTCGTATTGTCGGCTGAAAAAGTACCTTCAGAATATCCGTATACGAGCACGCTTCCCTGAGGGTCAATAAATACACCTTTAGGTACATCGTCTGACGCGGTGCCAATCTGTATGTCCCATGATTTACTGTATAAGGCGTTACCAACCTTTCGGCTATATTTTCGCAAATAAACATCCTTATTTCCCTTATGGCTTGCTCCTAGGGTTCCTTCGGTTTCAATCAGCACAGCAAGCTCGTTAAAATTGCCGCTAAGCTTGTAGTCAATGGCAACAGGGGTTTCATCTGCCGGATCAGCTGATGCGATATCACTGTCTGACGGGGTAGCACTAAATGCTTTTGAGACGCCACCTCGATCATAATAAACGATCTCAACATCCTTTGTGGCGTTGTTTACGCTGTTTAGCACGATGACATTACCATCGTTATCAGTAATAAGTGCGTGTGATTGTCTGTTGTTTGTTGAGATTGCACTTTGAGTGAGTGTATCCCATTCGTTTATGGTTATTTTGAGAGGAGGTTGCTCAAATATGTCTGAGACATCTGTCTTTATAACGACAGTTTCGTCTTTTGTTGTTGTGGTGGCTCCTGCGTCGTTATCGCCGTCGTCTAGTATGGCGACTGAAAATGACTGTTTTGTGTTTGATGGCGGAAAGGTAAGTGTAGTGGCAGATAAGGTGTAATCATCTGCTGTGGCGGTAGATGTTTTGTCAGCAAATACGTTGACGACAACCGGGTAGTCGACGGCTTTTGATAAAACAACATCGTATACCTTACTGGTTTCTCCTTCAGTCAGAATGATATCTTCGCCTTCAAACGTGACGCTGGGTTCGTTATCTGTAATTGTGACTTTAGATTTACCTGGCCTCTCGTGCTCAACGAGACCTTCAGTAGCCTCTATCAAAGTGAGATCAAAAGCTTCTCCCCCTTCAATAATGTCATCATCCAATATGTCTACTGTAAATAGGCAGGTCTGAACGCCGGCTTTAAGCGTTACAAACCGATCTTCGCTGACATAATCTTCGTTCTCTTTAGCGCTTCGAATATTGGAGGGGTCTCTGTCATCTTTAAGTTCATTAAAAGCCGTTGTAAGCGCAACTCTCAATGTAACGTCAGACTCCGAAGGGTGTGCCATTGATACAAAGATCGGGAGTGGATATGCCGTTTTGCCGTTAACGGTTTTGGGTGCCAGTGGGGGAATCTTACACTGTTCATCAAACACACCTGCTGCTATAGCTTCTGCTTGCTTCCCCTCATTAACCTCTACTGTTGCGATGGAGAAGTCTACTTTGTTTTTTTGAAGTGTGACAGTGTACGTGAACTGCTGGCTTCTAGCGCCATCGCTGACTTCCAGAGTGATGTCGAATGGCGTTTCTTCATAGGTGTTAAAATTCTCTGACTCATCCAGCTTTGGTACGCCGTAGATTCTGAATGAAGGTTTTACGCCGTTTATGCTTTCAATGTTTAGCCAGGATGGAGCATCTACTATTCGGTAGGTTAGTATATTATCTCCTCCGTCTGCGCCAAATTCGTGCTCATAGAGAACGTCAATATATGCAATTTCTGGAGGGTTGCCGAGTATGCGAGGCGTGTCTGCGCTTTTAGTCTCGCTACAGGCGCTTATAAAAGAGAGGGCCGCCAACAAAACTAGCGATATGGCACAACGAGAAATCGATCTCATTAATAAACTCCATTTATGAAATGAATATAAAGCATATGAACGGGTATTTATTAAAATGGTATTAAATACGCTTACATTCAGCTACCAATATATTGATGAAATTAACATTGGTTCACATTAAAAAAAACATTGGTGGCAACGTATTAGCTGATGGGGTGAGCTTTTGTTTAGTTATGCCGGGAGTATTTCGGAGAAAAATGTTAGAAGGAAAGCCTTAAATTGAGCGGATTTGGCCATGCTGGTTCATGGCCATAGTCTATGGGTTTAGTTAATTCTGCGGTATATCAATCGTCAGATCAAACCCGCCGCCTTGTCGCGGCACCAGAAGTACTGGCCCTTCGTTGATACCTTGAGGGATATTGATGGTATTGACGCCTGGCAGATTGCCAATAGAAAATGTCAGCTGGTCTTCATTTCTGCTGAGGCCGAGATCATTGCCAACCGGGGCGTAAGTGAAGTTTTGGGTGATATCAATAAACTCAAACTCCGGAGGTGTGTTATATGGAATTTCGATGTCAGGAACCTTGGGCCGAAGGGCTTCTATCTGGGGGCCTGAAGTAGAAAAAGCCAGTTCTCTTAACTGTTCTTCGGTGTTTAGAATCGCGCCAATGGTTTGGGCGTCATTTTCATAAACGGCTTGTTCGAACTCTAACAGTTCTTCTTCCTCTGTTTTTTCGGGCTCACCAGGTGAAATGGTAATGCTTCCTAAGGATTTTTTCTGCGCTTCCTTTTTCTTTTTCTTAGGGGTTACGATAATCGTTGAGTCTTTTATGTAAGTCTCAGTAAGCTCAGAACTGGTAAGGGACTTAACATCAGCGGATACATTGACCGATAAAAGGGCCGCGAGTGCTGTGATACTCAAAACAGCACTGCCAGTAGCAAACGCTCTTGGTCTTGCTTGAGTGGCGATTGATGATGTTTTGATAGTCATGAGAGTTCTCTTTTTGTGGTTTGAGTAACTTGAGACACTACAGCCGCTAAACAGCCCGACTGCTTTTTGTTTTTGGATCACGTATCTCCCGATAGTTATCAGTATTTGGCTTATTTGATTGATTTTCAAGTGCCCATTTATCATATTTTGTTATTAATCGTAAAGAAACTACGCTTGTGTAGTAAAGTGATGACTTTATTATGTTTATTGGATTGAGTAATAAGATTGAGAAATAGTATTAATGAGTAGCAGTATTAATGAGTAGCAATATTAATGAGTAGCAATATTAAAAAGTGGTGGCGAACGAAGTTCTTTCAATGGATCGCCAGGCGCAGCCCCCCATCAGATATGAAGGTGCTAACCCACAAAAATGTATATATATTTCCAACTAAGGAAGGGGGGCTTTATGCCTGTTTACTGGCTCTGCTGCTTTTAACTGCGATCAACTACCAGAGTAGTTTGATTTACCTTTTTGTTTTCTTCCTTGGTGCGCTGTTCATTCTTTCAATAATCTTGTGTTTTAAAAACCTTTCTGGACTTCAAGTATCGCTGGTAAAGGCGAGCGAGAATTTTGCTAATGAAGATTCATTTTATACATTTACGTTGAAAACCAAGCCAAGCCAGTACTGTGAGTCTTTAGGTTTTGTTGTTCCTGGGCAGCCGACGAAGAAAGTTGATGTATCAGCAGCCGAGGTGGCATCGCTTGTACTGTCCAAGCTATCTGAACATAGGGGGCTTGTTTCGCTGGGGCGGATTAAGATAGAGACGGTTTACCCTTTGGGTTTAATTAGGGCATGGACGTGGCTGGAGTTTGAGACATGTGCATTAAATTTTCCTATACCGAATGAAGGGATAAGAGCGCCTTCGGACGCGGTACAGGGAGACGAGACCGATGCTGGCATACACTGTAAAGGGGAAGACGAGCTTGCAGGATTGCGTGATTATGTTGTTGGCGATGCACCCAGCCGAATAGCTTGGAAGCACTATGCTGCAAAAGGAGAGCTCTATGTGAAAGAGTTTGACGGGTTAACTTCATCGACTCGCTGGCTAAATTACAAGGACTATGTGAGTGGTGATAAGGAGCAAAGGCTGAGCTATCTATGTCATGATGTGCTCAGTTATAGCAGCAAAGGCCAGAGTTTTGGAATGGTATTTCCCGGTGGGGTTATTGAGCCTTCACAGGGAGATGAGCATAAAATGTCCTGCTTGAGAGCGCTTGCGCTAGTGCCGTGATAAGTTAAAACTGCGTGCAGGCAAGCCTCATGCAAAGGTAAATATGATTAATTCGGTTGAGAAAAAAACATCAAACCAAACAGGCAACGCTCCGCTTATACCACGCGGCTCTTTGTTTCTGTTGATGATTGCCTTTTTATCGGTAATGCTGCCTCATTACGCTAATATTGAGGCTTGGCTAGTTGTATGTTCTGTAGGCGTTGCATTATGGCGGGCTAGTATTTTCAGAGGTTGGCTCAGCTTTCCTAATTCGAGCGTTAAAACGCTGTTAGTGCTGATTGCGATAGGCGCTTTTTATTTAACTTATCGCCAACAGTATACCGTAGAGAGTGCCGTCGCATTTTTTGTGCTTGCTGTATCGCTCAAGCTGATAGAGGTGAAGTTCACAAAAGACTGTTACCTGTTTGTATTTATCTTGCTTTACCTCTGCGCATGTCAGTTTTTATTCTCACAAACGTTTTTGACCGCGCTATACCAACTGTTTGCTACATGTATTGTTTTATCGGTTTTGTTTTCACTGCATAAAGGTAGATTGAATGTACCCAGTAGGGTGAGGGTGTTTGAGCTATCCAAGTTGCTAGTTATTTCTGTGCCTTTAGTTATATCCATCTTTGTATTTTTCCCTCGAATTGCGCCGCTGTGGAGTATTCCGTTATCAACCGGAAAAGCCCAGACTGGTATCAGTGACTCGATGTCTCCGGGTGAAATTGCCGAATTAACACAGTCTGCTGCACGCGCATTCAGAATAGAGTTTACAGGAGAAGCCCCCCCGCGAAGCCAACTTTATTGGCGTGGTCTGGAGCTGGATTTGCTGGAAGGAAATACTTGGCGCAGCAGTGAACTTATTTCTGGGCGCTTCCTCGGGCGGTTAGATGAGGTGCGAACGACTAACACCAAAGGCAAAAACAGCTATGATATTTTAATTGAGCCAACGAACAATAGGTGGGGTTATGCCCTTGCGTCGTCCGATGTCGCATCAAACAATATTTATATTAATGAACGAGGTTTTGTTCGTTTTAAGAACAATATTATTCAGCCTACGCGATACAGGCTATCGTATGAAGCGCCTAATATTGGTGATCGAGCTCTAGGTGCGCCCCTCGGCAAGACGCAGGCCAGGTCTTTGAGTAGAGATGAACGGAGGCGATATTTACAGCTTCCATTATCGGGTAACCCCAAAACACGGTTGTTCGTTACGGAACTTTTGAATCAAAGGGTGAGCCAATCTTTCCTGATTCAACGGCTAATGTCCTATTTTAGAGTGCAGCCTTTTTACTACACACTTAAACCCCCGCTAACGAATAGCGACTTTTTTGATGACTTCTTGTTCAACACTCGAAAAGGGTTTTGCTCTCACTATGCTGGCAGTCTGGTTTACATGCTGAGGCTTGCCAAAATACCCTCTAGAGTCGTTGTGGGTTATCAAGGTGGGGAAGTAAATGAACAAGAGGGATATCTAATAGTGCATCAGTATGATGCCCACGCATGGGTTGAGGTTTGGAGTGATGATGCTGGCTGGGTTCGATACGACCCAACTGCTATGGTTGCGCCTGAAAGGATAGAAAATGGCCTGGAACAAGCGGTTCGGGAAGAGGGGAGTTTTTTATCAGGCAGCGCGTTCTCGTCAGCGCGATATAATCAAATTGGTGTGATTCGCTGGATGAGATTGAAGCTGGATTCGGTAAATTACAATTGGCAAAAATGGGTGGTGGGCTATGATGGTCAAACACAATTAAACTTTTTAAGCCGCTGGTTTGGTGCGGTTACATTTCAAACGCTGGCGCTAATTATGACGCTAGTGGCAGGCCTGGTTATCGGCATTGCATTTTGGGTTTTGAGTGCGGATAAAAAACGAGGCCCAGTGAATAAAGTCGTGTTAGAATTCGAGCGCTTTTGCAAGGCTGCTGAGAAAAGCGGTATGACACGAGAGGTAGGCGAAACACCTAATCAGTTTACTGACCGCTTGGCGGAGAGGTTTCCTGAGCAAAAAGAGAGCCTGGCTTACATCTCCCGCTGCTTTAATTACTTACAGTACAGCCGTACAGATGACAAAAATGAACAGCTCAGGCTTTTAAACAGTATGAAAGTTAAAAGCAGAAAGTTGTTAAAAGCAATTAAAAAATCAGCGAAGTAAGCCACAGCGGGTAGCATAGAGAGGTTTCAACTGTAGCGTGAGCGATGACAGCACTTTAACAAATACGAGTGAGCACTTTTACCCGTGGCAATCTTCTCAGTGGGCTAAGCTTGGTGCCGTGTTTGCTAGCGGTAGGCTCCCCCATGCATTAATGCTTAGTGGTACAGAAGGCACCGGTAAAACTCGATTTGCAAACTCGCTCGCAAGTTTGGTGTTATGCGAACAGCCGTTTGAAAACAGTGCTCCCCAGCAAAGCCCGGCCCCCTGTGGTAAATGTAAAAACTGCACTTTGATCAGCGCAGAGGCTCATCCAGATATACGTTATTTCTCGCCAGAGGAAAAGTCGACCGTTGTTAAGGTAGATCAAATACGCCAGCTGAACGAGTACATTGCTAAGTCGAGCCAGCAGGGGGGATACAAGGTCGCGATTATACATCCGGCGGAGGCAATGAATCATAATGCAGCGAACGCCCTGTTAAAGTCGTTGGAGGAGCCCTCGCAAAAATCGCTTATCATATTGGTTGTTGATCAACCGGGAAGAATGCTTGCGACGATTCGGTCGCGTTGCCAGGTAATCGATTTTCCTTTGCCAAATTATAACCAGTCGCTTGAGTGGCTTAAGTCAGCACTTCCTGATAGCTCCATTCATGAAGACTTGCTGGAGCTTTCGGCGGGCAGTCCTATCAAGGCATATCAACTGTCAGCAAGTGAGGCGGTAGCGCAAAAGCAGACGATGATAGCTGATCTTGCGAAGGTGCTTAAGCGGGAATCAACGGCTGTTTCGGTGGCTGCAAAGTGGCAAAAGTATGAACTTCAGGTCGTGCTTGCGTGGAATATTACATGGGTTCAGCAGCTTATACGTTATTCCATGACGCAAAACCCTAAGCTGGTAAAAGACGAAAAACTGCTCAAAATGATTCAGTATCTTGCGGGCAAGCATCCGACCAGCCACTTTTATGGGTTGCTAGATAAGGTGCAGACATCCAGCGATTTACTGGCACGAAAAACAAACCCTAATAATCAGATACTGATAGAAAACCTGTTGGTAGGTTGGGGGGAGTTAATGCAGAAGCGAACTGCTTAGGCAGGTATCTTGTTGAAGAGTCTGGATTATTTTTTGTATTTATCTACAATGAACAGATATCAAAAATAAAACTACAGGAAGAATGTGTAATGCCACCTGGCTTTGGTGCTCGTAGCGGTATATTGACCCTAACTATCAAAGATAAAGCAGTGCTTTATGCGGCATATATGCCCTTTATCAAAAACGGTGGGTTGTTTATTCCCACCTCAAAAAGCTACAACCTCGGGGATGAGGTTTTTCTATTGCTAAACCTTATGGATGAGCCGGAAAAAATACCAGTAGCGGGTAAGGTCATTTGGGTGACCCCAAAAGGCGCACAAGGGAACAGGGCTGCGGGTATTGGTGTTCAGTTTAATGGCGAAGATGAAACGGCTAAGAACAAGATAGAAACATACCTTGCCGGATCATTAAACTCCGATAGGCCAACCCACACGATGTAAGTAATAGGTAGTGTATTTTAGAAACTGTTAGAAGGCTGGTAGACTGGTGTTACTAGCCTTTTTTTGTGGAGAAATAAATGTTCGTAGACTCTCACTGTCACCTTGATCGCTTAAAACTCGATAAGTACGACACGGGCCTTGATGGTGCCATAGACGCAGCAGGCGAAGCGGGTGTTACTGAGATGCTATGTGTGGCCATTGACCTTGAAAATATTGATAAGGTGATTGGTGCAGCAGAGCGTTATGAAAACGTGTTTGCGTCAGTCGGTGTCCACCCCGGCACTGATGTTGGAGAAGAGCCTACGGTAGAAAGGCTCCTTACATTAGCAGACCATCCCAAAGTGGTAGCTATTGGCGAGACAGGGCTGGACTATTATTACGGAGAAGAGCGTAAAGCAGAACAGCAGGGGCGTTTTGCAATACATCTACATGCTTCAAAAGCGTGCAAGAAGCCAGTGATTGTTCATACCCGAGACGCAAGGGATGATACGTTGGCGATCATTAAAAAAGAAGGAGATATCAACATTGGTGGGGTTCTCCACTGTTTTACTGAAAATTGGGATATGGCGAAAAGAGCGCTGGATCTTAACTATTTCATCTCTTTTTCAGGCATTGTGACGTTTAAAAATGCCGAGGAGCTGCGATCTGTTGTTAAAAATGTACCACTCGACAGAATTTTGATCGAAACAGACTCACCTTATCTAGCCCCGGTGCCATATAGAGGTAAGCCCAATGAACCCAAGTATGTGTCAGAAGTCGCTCGTTGTATTGCAGAGTTAAAAGGAGTGTCTATCGAGCACATAGCAGAGGCTACGTCGCAAAATTATCGAGCCCTGTTTAAACGCACCCAGTAGCTCTTTAGCCTCTATGCGCTTTATGAATTTAGATACAAAAAAATGATGAAACCGCTTGAAGTATCAATCACGACTGACCGTATGACATTAGCGGCCCTTGAGTGGGGAAACCCTCAAGGGGAGACGGTTTTGGCTATTCATGGGTGGCTGGATAATGCCGCATCCTTTGAGTGCTTGGCTGAAGAAATGAATTTATCAACTATTCGTTTGTTAGCGATAGACCTGCCGGGGCATGGTTTGAGTGATCGCCGGCCAGAAGGCCAAATATACCACCTGATGGACTATATTGTAGATATTGTAGGTGTTATAAAGTCGTTAAACCTGACTAAGCTCAGCCTGCTTGGACACTCGCTAGGGGGCATCATTGCAATGCTTACTGCCGCCGCAGTGCCCGGTTTAGTGCATCGGCTGATACTGTTGGACTCGTTTGGCCCCATGGTGGATAAAGAGGAGGCTGTAGCAGAACAGTTAAAGAAGGCTATAAGCAAGATTTGTCTATCAAGCTCTCGTCCTCCGACGGTCTATCCAACCTTTGATGAAGCCGTTGAGGCTAGGCTAGGCGGGTTTGGCAAAATAAAACGTTCGGCTGCCGAGGTGTTATTGAAGAGGGGGCTGGTTAGAAAAGAAGGCGGCTATGTTTGGTCAACAGATGCTCGACTAAGGGAACCTTCACTTGTTCGCTTAACGGAGTTGCAAGTAAAAGGCTTTATGGCCGGAATTGAGTGCCCTGTGTGCCTGATCGCAGCATCCAAAGGGTATGTATCACTGGATGAAACCAAAAACTTAAGGCTCTCTTACTTGTCAAACATTGAAACTCATGAGGTTTCAGGACATCATCATTTTCACTTGGATGGTGATGTTGCTCAAACAGCGCGTATTGTTAGCAACTTTATAAACAAAGCTTAGGTGCGCAGTTTTAGGTTATAGGTTTAAATTGGTTATCTTTAACTGCCTGGTTAATCACATTATCTGGTTCAGGCAATAAAAAAGGAATTGGCTATGGTAAAGGTTAGACCTGGAGCGAATAGTAAGCTTGGAATGAATGTTTTTATTAGTCTTAACAGACAGCTTGCAGTAGCTGGAATGCTGTTCGCGCTACTATTTCAACCAGCCATGGCTGAGCCATTTTCCGTTGAACCTTATACACACTCTCGGCTCGTGTCATCTGACTCGGTTGATGACAAAGACTACTTGGTTCTGGTTTCGGCACCGAAGCGAATAAATAACCAGCTTCGAATTGAAAAAGAACTCAGGGTTGATGTTAAAGGCCAGAAAGAGACTTACCGTGTAAATGATGGGCACACCACCGAGCAGGCGTTTAACCACTACTTTTCTGAATTAAAACAGTTAGGCGGCTCTGTGATCTATCAATGTGCGAGCCGCGACTGTGGAAGAAGTACCAGCTGGGCGCAAGATGTGTTTGGCAATGCCAAACTATACGGTGAGGATGCCTCTCAGTTCTATTTAGCGGCTGCTGTTCAGCGTGGGGATGAGCAATGGCTGGTGAGTGTATATGCGGTAGAAAGAGGCAACAGGCGTGTTTATACACACGTTGAAACATTAAGGCTAAGATCGCCCGCCTCATCCGATATCGTTCAAGGGGTATTCGGTAAAAAGAACGCTATATTCGTTTTTAGTTATGAGTTAAGTGGTGTTGTCACGATTACCCCGGATATGGCTGATATTAATAAGGTTATTGAGCTTTCAGAAGCAACGCCCAGTTCAATGATCTATATCGTAGGGCACTTAATGGATGGATATTCCAGCAGTGCGGATGCTATAGCGAGATCTCAAGAAGCTGCCGAGATAATGGCGGCTCTATTGAGAAAAAGAGGCGTTGATTCAAATAAGCTCTCGGTAGTCGGTGTAGGCCCCTTGGTTCCTGTTAATCAGGGGGAGCGGTCAGGGAATAGAATAGAAGTTATCGTGCTCGATAAGTAAGGCAATAAGAACTTTGAGACCTTTGCACGACGTTATGAGCGAAGCAAAGACAAGGCAAAAAATGACGAAAAAGCGCAGTATATATGTAATATATGAGCATTTTGAGTCATTTTTTAACGCTGTATTTGTAAGCACAGTAGTCGTGCATAGATCTCAATTTGTAAGTAAGTGGGCGTGAACCAGTTATGAACGGACATGGTAAAACTGTTGCATTGGTACTCGGAAGCGGTGGGGCGAG
The DNA here is from genome assembly GCF_023650515.1 of Alkalimarinus coralli. NCBI lineage: Bacteria > Pseudomonadati > Pseudomonadota > Gammaproteobacteria > Alteromonadales > Alteromonadaceae > Alkalimarinus > Alkalimarinus coralli. The sequence continues at coordinate 1,943,365 of NZ_CP096016.1, read as the reverse complement.
AGGGTATGCCCATATCGGGGCGATTGAAATATTGCAGGAACGCGGCTATGACATTGTTGCTATTGCGGGGTGTTCTGTTGGCGCGATGGTCGGTGGCGTATATGCAGCGAATAAACTCAAAGAGTTCAAAGACTGGGCAACCGGCCTGGATCAGCTTGATGTACTCAAACTTGTCGACCTTTCGTTAACATCTCCAGGCGCTATCAGGGGCAATAGAGTGTTTGCCTTTGTTCGGGAATTGATTGGCGAAATAAATATTGAAGAACTCCCTATACCCTATACCGCAGTTGCAACAGACTTGTTGGCCCATAAGGAGATCTGGTTTCAAGAAGGACCTCTGCATCAGGCAATTAGGGCATCGGTCGCGATACCGAGCTTAATGGCCCCGGTTATTTTGCGCGAGCGATTACTGGTTGATGGGGGGTTGCTAAATCCATTACCGATCTTTCCAACGATATCATCCCATGCTGACTTAATTGTTGCCGTAAACCTCGGTTGGGAGGATGGGCTGAATATTAAACTTCGTGATGTATACACGCCTCAAGAAGAGTCAAAAATCGACCAGTGGATGGAAAAGGTAAAGAGTAAGGCATCGTCATTGTTTGATAAGGACGCACACAGCGAACAGGCCTCAATGGAGGAGCCGGAAGCTGAGCAAACAATAGTGGAGCAGAGCAATGATATCGGTACAGCCCAGCGTGAATTTGAAATAGTTCAGGCCTCACACAGGTTACCGTTTGGTATGGTGGATATTATGAACCTGTCATTTGAGGCAATGCAGAGTGCGCTTACTCAGTATAAACTGGCGGGTTACCCGCCTGATGTATTGGTTAATATTCCCAAAGAAGCTTGTAAAACATTTGACTACCACAAAGCGCCGGAGTTGATTCGGCTCGGGCGTGAGCTCACTGAGAGAGCGCTAGTAGCCCATGAAGAACAGGCTTCCATTGGTGCCGATCAAAGTATTTGCTAGTGTTTAGCTTAAATATTGATAATCATAAATAAACAACTGAGTTTGTCTATGAGGATGATTTGCGCCACTAAGCGCTGCTATTGCTATGAGGACAGACAGAACCAATAGCGCTATAATGCACCGTTTTACGAATGTCTAACTAGGTTGAAAATGTCAGTAGAAAATATATCCCCGCAGTCATTCAATTGTAGCACTACAGGAGCATCGGCTATCGAAACCGCTGATAAGAAACACCAGGGTACTCAAGCGTTGTTTGCTGATGATGTAGTTGGTGCATTAACGACCATTCGGGATTATATCCGCTATGCTATATCCTGCTTCAATCAAGCTGATGTATTTTATGGCCATGGTACTGATAACGCCTGGGATGAAGCTGTTCAATTAGTCCTAAAAACTGTGCACTTGCCTTGGGATATGTCTGATGTTGTTATGGACAGTGGTCTAACGCTTACTGAAAGGCGGCTCATTTTATCAAGAATCAAAAGCAGAGTCGTAAATCGAACGCCCGCCGCATATTTGGTTGGTGAAGCATGGTTTATGGGGCTGCCATTTTATGTTGATGAACGAGTTCTGGTACCAAGGTCGCCCATTGCTGAAATGATCGAAAACGGCTTTCAGCCCTGGTTAAAGGCAGACCCGGTCACAGACATTCTTGATTTATGCACCGGCAGTGGCTGTATTGGTATCGCCTCAGCTTTGGTCTTTCCAGAGGCAAGGGTTGACCTTGTTGACCTTTCAGAAGATGCGCTTGAGGTTGCTGCGATCAACATAGAAAAGCACAGCCTGGCAGGGCGAGTCAGCTGCATTCAATCTGACGTATTTGAAAACGTAACCAAAAAATATCAAGTAATCGTTTCAAACCCCCCTTATGTAGATGCAAAAGATATATCTGAAATGCCTCAAGAGTTTCGTAATGAACCCCGGCTGGGGTTAGCTGCGGGCGAGGACGGTTTGGATATTGTCCGCAGGATTCTGGCTGAGGCGAGACGCCACTTGACGGATGATGGTATTTTAATTGTAGAAACAGGAAATAGCTGGGAAGCGCTGGAAGCAGCTTACCCCGAGGTGCCCTTTACTTGGATTGAGTTTGAGCATGGCGGACATGGTGTCTTTATTATGAGTGCCGCAGAGCTCGATCAGTATAAGGCGCAACTTTTACAACCCTAAATTTTAATCATATCTGCCTGGAACAGGTTTAGATTACTACTGAAAGAATCAATACTATGTCTGGTAATACATTTGGCAAATTGTTTAGTGTCACCACATTTGGTGAGAGTCATGGTTTGGCATTAGGCTGTATCGTCGATGGCTGCCCGCCAGGGCTAGAGTTATCTGAGGAGGATCTCCAGCGAGATCTGGATCGAAGAAAACCGGGAACCTCCCGTTATACAACTCAACGCCGCGAAGCGGATCAGGTAAAGATTCTTTCCGGGGTGTTCGAAGGTAAAACAACAGGCACTCCTATCGGTTTGGTTATAGAAAATACAGATCAACGCTCGAAAGACTATTCCAATATTAAAGATACGTTTAGGCCCGCCCATGCAGACTATAGCTATATGCATAAGTATGGAGTGAGGGACTATCGTGGAGGAGGGCGCTCTTCTGCACGTGAAACGGCAATGAGAGTTGCGGCGGGTGGAATAGCCAAAAAATACCTTAAAGAACGCTTAGGTATAGACGTTAAGGGATACCTATCTCAGCTTGGCCCTATAACGATAGATAAAGTTGATTGGGATGAGGTGAGAAACAACCCGTTCTTTTGCCCTGATGTGGACAAGGTTCCGGAAATGGAATCTTATATGAAGGCGCTAAACAAAGAAGGGAACTCTGTCGGAGCCAAGATTGTTGTCGTGGCCAGTAATGTTCCTCCGGGTCTGGGAGAGCCTATTTTTGACCGGCTCGATGCAGAGCTTGCACATGCATTAATGAGCATTAATGCAGTCAAAGGTATCGAGATTGGCGCAGGCTTTGAGTCCGTCGCGCAAAAAGGAACTGAACACCGCGATGAAATCACTCCCGACGGTTTTCTGTCTAATCATGCAGGAGGAATTCTCGGAGGCATTAGCACCGGACAAGACATCGTTGCCAGCATCGCGTTAAAACCTACGTCTAGCTTACACCTCCCCGGAAAAAGCATTGATGTACAAGGAAACCCAATAGAAGTATCGACACATGGTCGGCATGACCCTTGTGTGGGAATCCGGGCCACCCCTATTGCAGAAGCAATGATGGCATTGGTGGTAATGGATCACTTTATGCGCAATCGCGCTCAAAATGCAGATGTTAACCCGCTAACCCCCGTTGTTCCAGCGTCCCCGGAATAGTTGATGGCATAGGGGACGTTGCGGTGACCTTGATGAGTAGAGCGGTATATTCATGACTCAGGTGATATGAAGCTCTACCTCAAACTCTCTTCATTTTATTTTTTCTACTTTGCACTTTTAGGTGGGCTAGCCCCTTATTGGGGCTTGTACCTCGAAGATGCAGGCTTCAGTTCAATTGAAATTGCTCAAATAACGTCAGTCCTAATGGTTACAAAAGTGGTCGCGCCCAACATTTGGGGTTGGGTTGGTGACCATTATGGTAAGCGGTTGGAACTTGTTCGCTATGGCGCTCTATTAACGTTTATATTCTTTCTGGCATTCTATATTGACAAAGGATTTTGGTGGTATGTGTCAGTAATGGCACTGTTCAGTTTTTTCTGGAATGCGATTCTGCCTCAATTTGAAGTCATAACACTACACTCATTAGGCGACAGACGAGAGCGTTATAGCCGGGTGAGGTTGTGGGGTTCACTGGGGTTTGTTGCGTCGGTTGTTTTACTGGGCGCAGCCTTTGATCATATTGCTATTTCGAATCTGCCAGGCTTTTTGCTGGTCATCATTGCGCTTATCGGGGCGAGTAGTCTTTTTAGTTTTGAGCAGCCAGATCACGGCGGTCAGCGTTCAAGAGCCCGTTTCATTGAGGCGCTTAAGTCGCCTTTAATTATAGCCTTCCTGTTAATTAACTTTTTACTGCAGCTGTCTCACGGCCCATATTACACATTTTACAGTATTTATATGGAAGACCTGGGGTATGGTCGAGCAACAATCGGTATTTTATGGGCGATAGGTGTAATAGCAGAGGTGTTGCTGTTTATCGTCATGCATCATTTGTTAAAAGCGTTCAGCCTTAGGAGTATTGTTATTGCATCGCTGCTGTTGACAACAATTAGGTGGCTCCTGGTGGGAAGCATCTCTAACTCGTTAGTTTTTTTGGTGCTGGCTCAATGCCTGCACGCCGCATCCTTTGGTGCAATGCACGCGGTTGCGATCCAATTCGTGCATCAATATTTTCCTGCGGACAACCAGGGGCAAGGGCAGGCGATATACAGCAGCGTCAGTTTTGGCGCTGGTGGAGCGCTAGGTGCAATACTGAGTGGTATCATTGTAACCGAGTACGGTAGCTCAACCGCGTTTAATGCGGCCGCTATTGCGTCCGGGGTTGCCCTTTTGATTGCTTTTGCCGGTTTTATTCATAGTCAGAATAATCGTTGACTGAGCGTTGGTTGGTATTTCCCATGAAAGAATTTTTTCGACTAATAGCATGTTTGACGCCTGTCAAGTAATATGTTTGTGTCTGGTGGTGTAATAAATGTGTAGTAAAAGGTAAGTAGTATTTAGAGATAGCAGTTGTCTTTATTGCTAGTACCCGCATTTGCTGCTAGTAGATAGAATGGCGGTTTGAGGTAGCTGACCAGCACTCATTCCTAGGGGACACAACAATTAAAACATACAGGTGGATGTTATGACTGACAATTTGATAGAAAATTTGACGACTCAAGCGACTTCTTTTTATGAGCCTATGGGAAAAATTAACGCCTTGATGGTTTCGAATATTGAGAAAGTTGCTGAGTTTCAGTTAGGGGCTGTAAAGTCATACGCTGAGCTTGCGATGAAGCAGTGGAAGCAGGTAACTGAAATTCGTGATATCGACAGTCTGAAGGACTTTGGTTCAAACCAGAGCGAAATCGCAAGTGAGCTTAGCCAGAAAATTGTTGAAGATATGAAGGCGCTTGGTGAAATGGGTATGGACTTTAAAGCACAGGTAGAAGAGATTGTTGCTCAGGCAAAGGCACCAAAAGAGGGTGCTGAAGATAAGGCTGAGGCAGAAGAAACGAAAGCATAACTGATAGTTAAAACCATTCAGCACCCTTCTTTTTTCTTAAAGGGTGCTACTGCTTATCTGGTGGTTAACTCGTTAATATCCATGTACTTTTAAGTTGATTGGATTAAACCACTAGTTTCAGCGCATCTAGATAGCTTTTTAAAGACTCTCTTTAAATAACAAGCAGAATACCACCAGGAGGGTGTATGAGTGACACAGAAAGTAATATAGCAAAAAATGCGGTTAAGAAGATATTCTCAAGTTTTGATAACGTCACCGGTCAATATCGCAAGGCACTTGAGGAATTCCTACAGAAAAACCCTTCTATTGATGACTCACAGATAAACACACTGTTTGATATGGTTGGCTCCTTCAGAGATATGGCGGAGCAGCTTACGTTACACCCTTTTCGTTTGGCTCATACGGAAGTCGAGCTGGTTAAAAATCATGCAAAGTTGATTGGTGCTACGGCGAATAGGTTGGTAGGTAAAATGGCTGACCCTATCGTAATGCCAGATAAAGGAGATCATCGGTTCGGGAGTGAAGACTGGTCTGACAATATGGTGTTTGACTATATAAAGCAGGCCTACTTGTTAAATTCAAAAGCGGTAATGGAATTAGTTGACTCACTCGAAGATTCAAATACTCACACCCATGACCAGTTTATGTTCTACTCCCGGCAAATAGTGAATGCTTTGTCGCCTAGCAACTTCCCTTTAACGAACCCAGAGGTTCTGAAAAAAACCATCTCTTCAGGCGGGATAAACCTGCTAGATGGGTTTAAGCAGTTTTTGGATGACTATAAGAAAAACCCTGGATTGCTAAATGTCTCAATGACAGACTTTTCTGCCTTCTCGGTTGGGAAAAATGTTGCGACGACGCCAGGAAAGGTCGTGTATCAAAATGAAATGATGCAGCTTATTCAGTACCTGCCAACAACCGAAAAGGTCAATAAGGTTCCGTTGTTAATCATTCCACCGTGGATTAATAAATACTATATTCTTGATCTGAAAGAAAAAAACTCGCTCATTAAGTGGCTGGTTGATCAGGGTAATACCGTCTTTGTCATCTCTTGGGTTAATCCAGGGCCTGCGTTAAGGGATACAGGCTTTGAAGATTATATGAAGCGGGGGCCACTGGATGCGCTTGATGCAATAGAGAAAGCAACCGGCGAAAAAGAGGTTAATGCAATCGGCTATTGTGTGGGTGGTACTCTATTAGCCAGCACGCTCGCCTGGCTGACGTCCAAGCGAAAGAAGCGGATTAAGTCTGCCACTTACCTTACAACGCTTATAGACTTTTCTGACCCAGGCGGAATCGGTGTCTTTATTAATGATAACTCCATCAGCAGTATAGAAAAGCGGTTGGATAAAGTCGGCTATTATGATGGGCGCGCAATGGCGTTTAGTTTTAATATGCTAAGAGAAAATGATCTTTTTTGGTCGTTTATTATTAATAACTACCTAAAAGGAGAAAAACCCGCGCCATTTGACCTCTTGTACTGGAACTCAGATGGCACCAACTTGCCTGCAAAAATGCACGGTTATTATCTGCGAAACATGTACCTTGAGAATAACCTTGTTAAACCTGGCGGAATTGAGCTTGATGGGGTGAAAATTGACATAAGCAAGATTAAGACACCCGCTTACTTTCTTTCGACCATTCAAGACCATATTGCTAAGTGGAAAAGTACTTATAAAGGCGCTTTGCTGCACTCTGGTGACGTTAAGTTCGTGCTCTCGGGGTCTGGACACATTGCTGGCGTGGTTAATCCACCCGCTCAAGAGAAGTATGGCTACTGGACAAACAATGAATGCCCAGCTGAGCCGGATATGTGGTTAAACAGTGCAACTAAGAACAAGGGCTCTTGGTGGAATGATTGGAAAACCTGGTCAGAGCAACATGTGGGGGAACAGGTAGAGCCTCGTACACCCGGTGATCGGGAATTAACTGTTATCGAAGATGCGCCAGGTTCTTATGTGAAGCTTCGCATTGCAGATGCAATTAAAAACTAGTTGCGGTTTATACACGCACCACCTTTCAAAAAGTCGCTTGCTATCAGCAAGCGACTTTTTTCGTTCTAGCCTTCGTTGCCCCATACCTTCTCAGCTTGCTCTATCAGCGCTTTTGCAGCGTTGCTTACTGTTTTTCGTTTGTGTGTTACGGCGCCTAGTTTTCTGGAAGGGCTATATTCAGGAGTCGATAAAATGGCGAGATGTTCATCAATCATCGTATTGGGTAGTACGCTCCAGCCAAGCCCGACAGACACCATCATTTTTATTGTCTCGAGATAATTGGTTGGAATGGCCGCGTTGAGTTTGAGCTGCTGGCTGGCAAACAGTTTCTCAATGATTTGATAGGTTAATGTTGTCTTGGATGGAAGGATGGCACTTGCTTTAGAGAGCTTTTCTATAGAAGTGCTTTGACTTGTTGCCAGCTCGTGGTCGGGCGCGCAGACAATGCTCATTGGGTCATTCCAGATCACGTGCTCTACGTAATTTGGGTAAGCGCCAGGCGTTACCGTTATGAAGCCAATATCTGCATGATTGTGGTCGAGCGCCTCAAATGCATTTTCTGACTCCATAAATAGAAGTTTCAGATCGACATCGGGGTATTTCTGTAAGAATGGTTTGATAACAAACGGAAGCCGGTGCAGGCCAATATGGTGGCTGGCGACCACGGTTAGCTGGCCGGAAATGTCGGATGAAATATTTAAAATTGACTGTTTGGCATTCTGAACCTCTCTAAGAATTGACGTTGCTCTAGGTAGTAGCTCTTCGCCCTCTTTGGTTAACTGAATGTCTCTTTGCCCCCGTTCGAAGAGTTTACAGTTTAAAACCTCCTCAAGGGTTCGGATTCTCTTGCTGATAGCAGGTTGGGTTACTGAGATTGCATCAGCAGCCTTTGAAAAGGAGCCCGTTTCAACAATGCTTATAAATGCGTTTAGCGAATCTATATCCATACAATACCCATACAATCTTTTCCTTTACTACACAAATAGCGGTAAGCGAATTCTGGTATTCTATTTGGTTATGCTGGTTATGAAAAATATGAATTTGTTTTATCGTAGCATGAGGATTAAAATTCAATCAAACATAAGGCTCAAGTGTGGTTGTTTTCTTGATGCTTAAAATATATCTGGAGTTGGAGAGGTCATCATGGCAGGAAAAACCCTTTATGATAAGTTGTGGGATGCCCACATGGTAAAGCAGCGCGAGGATGGCTCAGCGTTGATTTATATTGACAGGCAGTTACTCCATGAAGTGACGTCGCCCCAGGCTTTCGAAGGTTTGAGGTTGGCAGGCCGTAAACCATGGAGAATCGATGCAAACCTGGCAACGCCAGACCATAACGTGCCGACCACAGAGCGTTCTAGCGGTGTAGAAGGTATCGTAGACCCTGTCTCTCGTATCCAGGTTAAAACCTTGGATGATAATTGTGATGAATTTGGTATTACAGAGTTTAAGATGCTGGATGAGCGACAGGGTATCGTTCATGTTGTTGGTCCAGAGCAAGGTGCAACGCTACCCGGAATGACAGTTGTCTGTGGCGATTCACACACCTCTACCCATGGTGCATTTGGCGCTTTAGCCCATGGTATAGGGACCTCTGAAGTTGAACATGTGTTGGCAACCCAGTGCCTGATTCAGAAGAAAATGAAAAATATGCTGGTTAAAGTCAATGGCCAGGTCGGGGAAGGTATTTCCGGCAAGGATATTGTGTTGGCAGTGATCGGTAAAATAGGCACAGCTGGAGGTACGGGCTACGCTGTTGAGTTTGGTGGAGAGGCTATTCGTGCGTTATCCATGGATGGCCGCATGACGGTTTGCAATATGGCCATCGAAGCCGGTGCCCGGGTTGGGATGATCGCTGTAGACAGCACGACTATCGACTATGTTAAAGGTCGTACATACGCGCCAAAAGGGGACGACTGGGAGAAGGCTGTAGAGGCTTGGTCGGATCTAAAAAGTGATGACGATGCCGTATTCGACAAAGTGGTCGAACTAAATGCGGCTGACATTAAGCCTCAGGTAACATGGGGAACATCACCCGAAATGGTTGTTGCCATAGATGATAATGTTCCAGACCCTGATGATCATGATGACGCTGTTCAAAAAGAAGGCATTAATAGAGCGCTGGAATATATGGGGCTGGAAGCAGGCGCTCCTATTACCAGCATCAAACTCGATAGAGTATTTATTGGCTCCTGTACTAATTCTCGAATTGAAGATTTGAGAGTGGCAGCCAAGGTTGTTAAGGGGCGAAAAGTTGCAGAATCACTCACGCAGGCACTGGTTGTTCCTGGCTCTGGCTTGATTAAAAAGCAAGCAGAAGAGGAAGGCCTGGACGTTATCTTTAAGGATGCAGGTCTTGAATGGAGAGAGCCAGGCTGTTCAATGTGTCTTGCGATGAATGCTGATAAATTGGGCCAGGGTGAGCACTGTGCATCTACTTCAAACAGGAACTTCGAAGGACGACAAGGCTTTGGAGGGCGAACTCATCTGGTAAGCCCAGCCATGGCTGCTGCAGCAGCTATAGCCGGGCATTTTGTCGATGTCAGAGAATACTTGAGCTGATAGCAACACCGAGAATCGAGAGAGGATTAGAAGATGAAAAAGTTTACCCAGGTTACCGGTGTTGTTGCTCCATTGGATCGTGCCAATGTCGACACCGACATGATTATTCCGAAACAGTTTTTGAAATCTATAAAGCGAACAGGTTTTGGCAAAAACTTATTCGATGAGCTTCGCTATTTGGATGAAGGTCAGCCTGATCAAGATTGTGAAGGCCGTCCGTTGAATAAAGAGTTTGTGCTAAATCAGGAGCGTTATAAAAATTCAACGATACTGCTGGCGAGACAGAATTTTGGTTGTGGTTCCAGCAGAGAGCATGCACCGTGGGCGCTTGAGGATTATGGCTTTCGCTGCATTATAGCGCCTAGCTTTGCTGATATTTTTTATAATAACTGTTTCAAAAATGGCATCCTTCCCGTTACATTGGATGAATCAGTTGTTGACCAACTGTTTGAAGAGCTATTCGACAACGAAGGGTACCAGCTTACGATTGATCTGGAAAAACAAGTTATTACAACACCTAAAGGCAATGCAATTTCTTTCGACGTGGATGCATTCAGAAAGCATTGCTTAATTAATGGGTTGGACGATATTGGCGTAACGTTAGAAGATGCTGAGGCTATCAAAGCATTTGAAGGAAAAAGCAGGGAAGAGTCACCTTGGTTGTTTGATGCAATAGGTTAAGCTTTTGCCTGTTTGATTCATAAGCCTGTTATGAATCATAGAATAGTCGCTGTAACCGCTAGGTTTTGCTTACACAGAATATTTTTTAAGTATTTAGTTTTTAAGGTATAGAAATGAATAGAAATGTATTGTTATTGCCAGGTGATGGTATTGGTCCTGAAATCGTATCAGAAGCCGAAAAAGTTCTGCATCTGTTGAATGACTCGTTAGAAATGGGGCTCACCATTGATAAAGCTTTAGTGGGGGGCTCTGCTATTGACGAATTTGGTGTGCCTTTGCCTGATGTAACGCTAGAAAAAGCCAAAGCCGCAGATGCTATCCTGCTTGGTGCCGTTGGAGGGCCAAAGTGGGATGAGTTGGATATGGCTATCAGGCCTGAAAAGGGGCTGTTGGGCTTGCGCTCAAATCTAAAGCTGTTTGGCAATTTGCGTCCGGCAATTTTATACCCTCAGCTAGCTGAGGCATCTACGCTAAAGCAAGATGTTGTCTCAGGGCTGGATATCCTGATTGTTCGAGAGTTAACAGGAGGTATATATTTCGGTCAGCCTAGAGGTATTCGCGTGCTTGAAAACGGTGACCGCGAAGGCTACAACACCTACGTATACAATGAGAGTGAAATCAAAAGGATAGGGCGTGTTGCATTTGAAGCGGCACAAAAGCGTGGCGGCAAGCTATGTTCTGTTGATAAAGCTAATGTGCTTGAGGTAACTGTACTATGGCGTGAAATTATGGATGATCTTGCAAAAGAATATCCTGACGTAGAGTTGAGTCATATGTATGTCGACAACGCTGCAATGCAATTAGTGCGTGCACCCAAGCAGTTTGACGTAGTAGTAACGGGCAACATGTTTGGAGATATATTGTCTGACGCCGCCGCGATGTTAACCGGTTCAATCGGGATGCTGCCTTCTGCCTCTCTTGATGAAGAAGGTAAAGGAATGTATGAGCCGTGTCATGGTTCCGCGCCTGATATTGCGGGGCAGGGTATTGCAAACCCTTTGGCAACGATTCTGTCGGTGGCGATGATGTTGCGGTACAGCCTGGCTGAAAACAAGGCGGCTGAGTTGATTGAAAAAGCGGTTAGCAACGTGCTTGATCAAGGGCTCAGAACGGCAGATATCTATTCAGAAGGAACAACTAAAGTGAGCACGTCTGATATGGGCGATGCAGTAATTAGTGCTTTAAGCACATTAGTTCAATAAATTTCCAGGTAAAGGCCTTGTGTCATTGATGTGAGGCCCTAATCTTGATAGCGTAAGGCACGCGATTGCAAAAAATTCAAATGTGGTACTGAGATTTATCATGAAAAAAGTAGGTTTAGTCGGTTGGCGAGGCATGGTCGGTTCCGTGCTGATGCAAAGAATGCGAGAAGAAAGTGATTTTGACTTAGTTGATCCGGTATTTTTCTCAACATCCCAAGCGGGCCAGGCTGCTCCCGAGGTAGGGAGTAATACGTCTGTGCTTCAGGATGCAAATAGTATTGATGCTCTGAAGGAAATGGACGTTATTATTACTTGCCAGGGCGGAGACTATACCAAATCTGTCTATCCTTCATTAAGAGAGTCCGGGTGGCAAGGTTACTGGATTGATGCTGCGTCGTCGCTTCGAATGGATGAAGATGCAGTCATTGTTCTGGATCCGGTAAACAGTAATGTGATCGATAAGGCGCTTGAACAAGGCGTAAAAACCTACGTCGGTGGCAACTGCACAGTAAGCCTGATGTTGATGGCTTTAGGTGGTTTATTTGAAAAAGACTTAGTCGAGTGGGTAAGTCCTATGACTTATCAAGCGGCTTCTGGCGGTGGTGCACGCCATATGCGAGAGTTGATCAGCCAGATGGGCGCTATACATTCGTCTGTGGCAGACTTGCTTGATGACCCGGCTTCTGCAATTTTACAAATTGATAAAACCGTAGCAGAAACCATACGATCAGACGCTCTGCCGACAGAAAACTTCGGTGTTGCGTTAGGTGGAAGCTTGATTCCATGGATTGACTCTCAGTTAGATAACGGTCAGAGCAGAGAGGAGTGGAAAGCAGAAGCAGAGACCAACAAAATTCTAGGCTTATCTTCAGCTCCAATCCCGGTTGACGGGCTTTGTGTTCGCATAGGCGCAATGCGATGCCATAGTCAGGCGATGACTATTAAGCTTAAAAAGGATCTCCCAGTATCCGAAATAGAAGCTATCTTGGCAGCTTCAAATGACTGGGTTAAGGTAATTCCTAATGACAAAGAGGCAACGGTTAATGAGTTGACGCCTGCAAAAGTCACAGGAACACTTAGCGTACCCGTTGGGAGGATAAGAAAGCTCAATATGGGGCCTGAGTATATTTCCGCCTTTACTGTCGGTGACCAACTGCTTTGGGGGGCTGCTGAACCCCTAAGAAGAATGTTGAGAATCATTCTTAATCGCGACTGATTTCATCGTCTTATAACCAAGGAGTGGAGGCTTTCACTCTTTGGTTAACACTTCACTTATCTTCTTTGTTCCCCCTCATTCCCATCGCTATTGTGTTTTTCAAGCTTCGCTTTGATTTTATGGCCTTGACGCCAGTTGACTGATTTACGCAATGCCGCGTTCATTACCGGTCAATCTGGTTAATTCTGCTGTCCCAAGCTCACAGGTAACAATTAGAAACACAAAGAATTATTGAAAAATCACCGTTTATAAACAATACTTGTTACCTAGTTGTGTCGAATCATAAATTATTGAATAAAAGCAACTGTCTGGAATAGTTTTTTAAACCTGAAAGTTCATTTGATGATCTAACATTAAAGTGCTCATGGTTTGAATGCTCTTAAACTTAGTGCAAAGTGTATAACAAGAAAGGAAAGAAGAGATGATGCGCAAGCTTGCGGTTGCTCTATCACTAGCGGGTGTTTTAGGTGCTGGTGTTGTTCAGGCTTTAGGACTGGGAGAGGCTTCAGTAGAGTCAACCCTTAATCAACCGCTCAAAGCTGAAATTGAATTGGTTAATGTTCGAGACTTGGAAGAAAATGAAATACTTCCCGGTCTAGCGTCAAGAGAAGAGTTTTTGAATGCTGGCGTGGAGAGAATATATTTCCTTTCTGATGTCAGGTTTGAGGTTCAGCGCAACGAAAACGGAAAAATGGTTGTAGAGTTGACTACGACTAAACCGGTGCGTGAACCATTTCTTAACTTTCTTGTTGAAGTAATATGGCCAAGTGGCCGACTTCTAAGAGAATATGCACTGCTAATAGACCCTCCAATATATGGAGAAGAACCACTTGCCCCGGTTCGACAGGTTACATCTACGGCCACCCCAACCAATCAACTGCCTGAAATTGAAGTGATTGAGTCGTCGCCTTCATCGCAGAATGTCACTGAAAGCATCGCTTCGCAGCCTGAGTTCAGCAGTGTCAGTCAGCAGGGTGGTGGAACCTATGGGCCGACCACCAACAGCGATACCATGTGGGCTATCGCTCTAAAGGTTCGTCCTGATAGTTCAGTCACGCCTCAGCAAACAATGTTGGCCATCCAGGATTTAAATCCTGATTCTTTTATAAATAACAACATTAACAGTCTTAAAAAAGGACAAGTTCTCCGACTTCCTGGCATTAACGAGATTAGGCAGCGTTCAAAAAGAGATGCAGTGAGAGGTGTTATTGCCCAGAATCGAGACTTTGAAGCGCGCACGTTAGGTAAGAATGTTGTTGATGCCACACCAAAGGTTGAAACACCTTCGGCTGCTCCTGAAGTAAGCACAGGTGATGAGCTTAAGTTGGTGGTTGCAGAAAAAAGCAGCGCTGCTGATAACCAGTCGGGGGCGCATGCTGGAGAGTCGGCCATTGAAGGTAGCGCAGAAGCACTTAAAAACGATTTAGCCGTTACGCTTGAGAAGCTTGATCAAGCAAGCCTGGAAAAGGAAGAACTTAATAGTCGTGTTAAAGATCTTGAGGAACAGCTGGAAACGCTACAGCGGTTGCTGACCCTGAAAGATGATCAGCTGGCTAATCTTCAGACTCAAATGGGCAAAGAGCAAATAGAAGAGACTGAAGGGTTGGCGGGTGAAAGCCAGGATGAAAAGTTAGCCACAGCAGATGAAGCAGAGCCTTCTGCTGAGGTTGAACCTGCTTCAGAAATCGAGGCTGTAGAGTCATCTGAGAAAGACGAAGAGGTGGTTGATTCTGAGGTGGTTGATTCTGAGGTAGCAAGCGAAGAGGCTAAAGTCGATGATCAGTTAAGCTCTAGCGAGTTAGAACCGAGCAAAGACGCCCCCGCAGCAAAAGTGGAAACACCTGCTGTTAAGCCTAAAGCAGCGCCAGTACCGGTTAAAGAAGAGCCAGTACAAAAAGAAATGACGTTGCAGTCTGTGGTTGATATGGTTCTGAAAAACCCACTATATCAGGCGATAGCTGCAGGGCTGGTGATTCTACTGTTATTGATTGTTTGGCTGCTCTCTCGCAGGAATGCACAAAGGGAGCAAGAATTCTTCGAGACTAGAAATGAGTTGGGAGAAGAGCCAGGTGATATTTTTGATGTAGAAGAACCTGCAGATGAAGATGAAATCTTGCCTGAAGATGGAAGTGAGACGGCTGTTGATGAAGCCGAAGCACCTGCTCAGCCTGAAACTGAAGATGTTATTGCAGAAGCAGACATTTATATCGCATATGGCCGTTTGGATCAGGCTGCACAGTTGTTAGAGACGGCGATATCATCAGAACCACAAAGAACAGATATCCGCCTTAAGTTGCTGGAAGTTTATGCTGAGTCGAATGAACTTGAGTCTTTTGATAAGCAATTTAATGAAATTAACGCATTAAACGATGATTATGCGATCGAGCAGGCAACAGAGATTAAGAGCAGATTACCTGACGCTGAAGATATCGTGTCAATCGACGACTTGGAAAGCCAGCTTTTATCAGGCGATGTAGAAAGTGAGCCTGAAGACTCAAAAGATGACATGGGCGTGATTGAATATGAGCCCACAAAAGTTGAAGAAGTGTCTGACGAAGTGCTTGACGTAGATTCAGATCTGAGTGAACTCGAGAGTGAGCTTTCCATCGATGGTGCGGGTGCTGATTCTGAATTGGCGGAGGATGACCTTGATATTGACTTTGATATTAATGAGTTAGATTTGGAGGCAGATGAAACACTTTCTGAAGCAGATACTGCTCCATTGGATTTAGAGCTTGATGATATCAGTATTGAAGAGCCTGCCAAGGATGACGTGGCGGCTGAGGTAGATGATCTTGATCTGGATTTAGATTTTGAGTCTAAAGATGGAAGCCTTTCAGCAGAAGATAGCTTACTCAGTGAAGACCTTGACTTGGATATCAGCGAAGAAGGGGTGGATATTAGTGAAGAAGGGTTGGATATCGACCTTGATGAAACTGAGCTGACTGAATCACCAGACTTGTCGCTTGATCAGGAACTGGCTGATATTGATAGTGAGTTGGATGAGATTGACTTGGATATTGAAGGTTCAAGTGAAGTTCAGCCTGAGGAAAAAAGTGATGAGTTAGCGTTAGAAGGAGGAGATTTAGACGATGCGCTGAATCTTGATGATCTCGATTTAGAGTTGGATAAAATTGACTCTGAGCTAGATGTTAACTTTGAGGCAGGTGACAGTACTACTGAGTCGGACGAGTTATCAGTGGACTCGGTTGAAGAAGCCGACGCGGTAGATGAAACTGATCTTGATAGTACGCTTTTGGACGTTGATTCAACTGTCGTTGAAGACTTGGAAGATATAGCTGACACCTTGGCAATTGAGGGTGAAGAAGACGCTCCGTTGCAAGAAACTGATGTATTAGCATCTGAGTTGGATATCGATGACAGTACTGTAGATGAAAGTATTTTAGATGAAAGTATTTTAGATGAGAGTACTTTAGATGAAAGCACTTCAAGTGATGTTGAGACACCACAAGAGATTGAGGTTGACGATAGTGTGCTTGACATAGCTGAAGAGCCAATTGCGGCTGATGAAAAAGCAGATTCTGGCGAAGGTTTTGAGTCAGACCTCACAGAAGATGAAGATTTTGATTTTCTAGCGGGCACTGATGAGGCTGCCACCAAGCTTGACTTGGCAAGAGCCTATATTGATATGGGTGATAGCGATGGCGCGAAGGATATTTTGGAAGAAGTTGCGCTAGAGGGAAGTGACGAGCAGAAGAAGGAGGCTCAAGATCTTCTTAAAACGTTGGACTAATATTTCAAAATCGGTAATCTATACCACTTAGTAAAACCTGCAATGCTATGGTGTAGATCAATTTAATGAGTTTAGTCGAATCTAACACGCCCGGAACCTTAATTGGCTCTGGGCGTGTTGCGTTAGTACTTGAGTATAATGGCAGTCGTTATCACGGGTGGCAGTCACAGAAGTCGGGTCATCCTACTGTTCAGCAGCATTTAGAGGCTGCACTATCCAAAGTTGCAAACAGCCCGGTAGATGTAATATGTGCGGGTAGGACTGATGCAGGTGTTCACGCATCTCATCAGGTTATTCACTTTGATACCATAGCTACTCGATCATTTCGTTCCTGGATTATGGGAGCAAATGCGAACCTGCCTGGGGATATATCTGTTCACTGGGTTGGTAATGTGCCTGACTCATTTCATGCTCGTTTCTCTGCGCTTAACAGGCGCTATCGTTATGTCATATATAATAGCCCAATCAGGCCCGCGCTCTTTAATGAGACGGTCACTTGGAACTATCGCCCATTGGATGAAGGGCGTATGGCTACAGCTGCGAAGAGCCTTGTCGGGGAACATGACTTTTCATCTTATAGGGCGGCTGGGTGTCAGGCAAAGTCACCTGTTCGTACCATTGAGTTCCTAAATGTGCAGCGATTTGGTGATTTTGTAATCTTGGATATCCAGGCTAACGCATTTCTTCATCATATGGTGAGAAACATCTCAGGCGTATTAATGGCGATAGGCTGTGGGAAACATCATGAGGGATGGGCAGAGGAGGTATTGCACGAGAAAGACCGTGCGGCCGGGGGCGTTACTGCGCCTCCCTATGGTCTTTATTTTGTGGGTGTGGGTTATGATGGGGGGCATATCCCTTCTTCGGAACCGGGTCCTTCTTTACTTAAGCCTTATTATGTAGGCAGTTGACTCACTAAAAACGGCTTAGGGTCGTATAATAACCTTATTCACTGTTATGGGTGTTGGCAATAGTTCTGTTGCGGAATAGAGTATGATTCGAACACGAGTAAAAATTTGCGGTATTACAAGGGAAGAAGATGGCTTGGCTGCAGCGGGAATGGGGGCTGACGCACTGGGTTTTGTTTTTTACGAGAAGAGTCCCAGGTATGTTAGCATTGAACGTGCCGCTGAGATTTGTGGCAAGCTCCCCCCATTTGTTACAAAGGTCGGTTTGTTTGTTGACGCTGACCGTGATGTGGTTACTGATGTTTTAGAGCGCGTTAATATAGACCTCTTGCAGTTCCATGGTAACGAAAACTCTGTTTACTGTGAGTCTTTTAACCTCCCGTATATAAAAGCGATACGAGCTAAAAGTAGAGAGAGCATTCTCAGTGAAATAGATGCTCATGCAAGGGCTATTGGCGTGTTGATTGACAGTTATGTTCCAGGGGTACCTGGAGGAACCGGAAGCCTGTTTGACTGGTCGCTGATTCCAAGTGAATATAGATCTAAAATTATTTTGGCAGGAGGCCTAACCTCCGAAAATGTGGCAGAAGCGATTTCTGCTGTGAGGCCCTTTTCTGTTGATATTAGCGGCGGCGTTGAAAGCAGCAAAGGGATCAAAGATCATGACAAGATTTATCAATTTATGAAAGAGGTGGCAAGTGCCGACAAAATATACTGATGATATGCTTCAGAAAATACCTGATGCGAGCGGGCATTTTGGAGAGTTTGGCGGTCGGTTTGTATCAGAGACACTTATGCCTTCTCTTCTTCAATTAGAAGAGCAATACAATACGCTAAAGAATGACCCCAGGTTTCAGGAAGAGTTCTATCGCGATCTGGCTGATTATGTTGGCCGCCCATCGCCTTTATATTTTGCAGAAAGGCTTACTAATAAGGTCGGTGGCGCGAAGATCTATCTTAAGCGTGAAGATTTGAATCATACCGGAGCTCATAAGGTAAATAACACAATAGGTCAGGCGTTACTCGCTAAACATCTGGGTAAGCCGAGGATTATTGCGGAAACAGGTGCAGGTCAACATGGCGTGGCAACGGCGACAGTTGCAGCCCGTCTTGGGCTTGAGTGCACAGTGTTTATGGGTGCAGAGGATGTTCAGCGTCAGGCCCAGAATGTATATAGAATGAAGCTCTTGGGGGCTACAGTTGTCCCCGTTGAGAGTGGAACTCGCACGCTAAAAGATGCGATGAATGAAGCAATGCGTGACTGGGTAACGAATGTCGATGATACATTCTATATTATTGGCACGGTGGCTGGCCCTCACCCTTACCCTATGTTAGTCAGGGACTTTCAGACCGTTATCGGTAAAGAGGCGAAACAGCAGTGCTTGGACAAAGAGGGCAGACTTCCAGATGCGTTGGTTGCATGTGTAGGGGGAGGTTCAAACGCAATTGGCCTATTTTACCCATTTGTGGGAGATGAAGGGGTAAAAATGTACGGTGTTGAAGCCGCAGGACATGGGCTTGAAACCGGAGAGCATGCAGCCCCCTTGTGTGCGGGTGAGCCCGGAGTGTTGCATGGTAACCGTACCTACTTAATGTCTGACGATAATGGCCAGATTAGTGCGACTCACTCTGTCTCAGCCGGGTTGGACTACCCTGGGGTTGGCCCCGAACATAGTTGGTTGAAAGATGAAGGGCGTGCAGAGTATGTAGCAGTGACAGATGATGAGGCGCTTGATGCATTTAGAACGCTGACCAGAGCCGAGGGCATTATTCCAGCTTTGGAGTCAAGCCATGCGATTGCGTATGCAATGAAACTTGCCAAACAGATGGATAAAGAAGAAGTTATTATCGTGAACCTGTCTGGACGTGGAGATAAAGATATGCATACGATTGCGGAAATTGACGGCATAACCGTATAGATTTTATTTGGGGATTATCTGATGAGTCGAATTAAAGCTGTGATGGAGCAGTTAAAGCGTGGCGGGAAAAGTGCGTTGATCCCCTATATTACAGGGGGGGATCCAGAGCCCGGGTTGACGGTGGAGCTGATGCACGAGCTTGTAAGTGCGGGGGCTGACATTATTGAACTTGGTATACCATTCTCTGATCCGATGGCTGATGGCCCTGTTATTCAGTTGGCTTGTGAGCGAGCGCTGGAGCATAACGTTTCGCTTGATGATATTTTATTGATGGTAAAAGCATTTCGAAATACAAACAGCGATACTCCAGTTGTATTAATGGGATATCTCAACCCTATCGTAAAAATGGGTTATAAAGAGTTTGCTTCCTCTGCAGCCGAAGTAGGTGTTGATGGGGTGTTGGTGGTAGACCTTCCGCCTGAAGAAGGGCATGAGCTGCTCGTCGAGATGAAGAGCAATAACCTGGACTCTGTTTACCTTATTGCCCCTACCACTACTGATGACCGTATAAAAACCATTTGCGATGCCAGTTCTGGCTATGTTTATTACGTTTCAGTTAAGGGTGTTACCGGTTCAGCAAGCCTGGATGTGAGCAGTGTTGCAGAGAAACTTGCTGTTATCCGAGGCAAAAGTGAAATTCCGGTCGGGGTCGGGTTTGGAATAAAGGATGCTGAATCCGCAGCAGCAGTGTCATCTGTTGCAGACGGCGTTATTGTGGGTAGTG
Source organism: Alkalimarinus coralli (assembly GCF_023650515.1). Classification (NCBI taxonomy): domain Bacteria; kingdom Pseudomonadati; phylum Pseudomonadota; class Gammaproteobacteria; order Alteromonadales; family Alteromonadaceae; genus Alkalimarinus; species Alkalimarinus coralli. The sequence goes on along the minus strand of NZ_CP096016.1, from coordinate 1,923,265 downwards.
TTTTAGTCAATACTATCGCTGACAATATCGGAGATCACGAACAAATTAAATCCAAAATATTCAGTATCGTATCGTCAATGCGTAAGGCAATGAATGCTCAATAAATGGAAACATCAAGTAAAGTAAATAGGTTCTTTTACTTTTTTGATTCTGAATGATCCCTCAATTTTGGAGGGGGTGTAGCTGATGGTTTTGCTAAATTTAATACAAAAGGAGTGGGGTGATGAGTAACTGGCTCGATAAAATCGTTCCCAGTGTTATTAGGTCTGAATCATCACAAAGAACTACAGTTCCTGAAGGGTTGTGGAAGAAGTGCCCCAAATGTGAAAGTGTGCTATACCGCCCTGAACTGGAAAAAAACCTTGATGTTTGTCCTAAGTGCCAGCATCACATGCGTCTAACGGCTAGAAAGAGAATTGATATTTTTCTGGATGCTAACAACAGAGCCGAGATCGCAGCAGAACTGGCACCCAGTGACAGGCTAAAATTCAAGGACAGCAAAAAGTATAAAGATCGTTTGCTAGCCAACCAAAAGATAACAAACGAAAAAGATGCATTGGTGTGTTTTCAGGGCGAGATTATGCAGTTGCCCGTCGTTGTAGTCGCCTTTGAGTTCAACTTCTTAGGTGGCTCAATGGGGGCTGTAGTGGGTGAGAAGTTTGCTCAAGCTGCTTATATCGCGATGGAAAAAAGAATCCCACTGGTTTGTTTCAGTGCGAGTGGGGGAGCCCGAATGCAAGAGGCTTTAGCATCATTGATGCAAATGGCAAAAACTGCAGCTGTGCTTGAGAAAATGAAGTCAATGGGAATTCCTTTTATTTCCGTTATGACTGACCCTGTATTTGGTGGTGTTTCTGCGAGCCTGGCTATGTTGGGTGATATAAATATTGCCGAACCAAATGCACTTATCGGTTTTGCTGGGCCGAGAGTGATAGAGCAGACTGTTAGGGAGAAGTTACCAGAAGGGTTTCAGAGAAGTGAGTTCTTGTTAGAGCATGGTGTAATAGACATGATTGTATCCCGGCATGATATGAGGCCAAGATTAGCCTCTCTATTGTCAAAGTTAGTAGGATGCCCAATGCCTGCTGAGGATGGCGAGTCCGACAATGGGTGAATCATACAAAGAATCGCTTAACGCCTGGTTAGAAAGGATTGAAAAGAATCACCCTTCTGAAATCGAGATGGGGCTTGAGCGGACGCTCTCGGTTTATTCAACGTTGGGTATAGAGCGTATTGCCAGCCAGGTTGTGGTGGTTGCGGGTACAAATGGCAAGGGTTCAACCATTGCAGCTCTTGAGCGGCTGTTGCTGGATGCGGGTAAAACTGTTGGGGTTTACAGTTCCCCTCATATTACTTCGTATAATGAGCGTGTTCGAGTTAACGGTGTGCAAATCGATGACCGGCGCCTGGTTGAAAGCTTTGAGAAAGTCGAGTGTGCTAGAGGCAGAACCCCTCTAACTTACTTCGAATTTGGTACTCTCAGTGCTATTAGCTGTCTTGAGAGTGAAAAGCTCGATGTTGTGCTTCTTGAAGTTGGGTTAGGAGGTCGACTTGATGCGGTCAACATCGTTGATGCGGATCTTGCGATTATTACCTCAGTCGATATCGATCATACAGAGTGGCTAGGTGATAACAGGGAAAGTATTGGCTATGAAAAAGCGGGGATATTCAGGAAGAACACTCCTGCAATTTATGGAGAAGATAACCCTCCATCCAGTGTGGTGCAGCAAGCGTTAGCAAAAGATGTACCCCTGTATATCTATCAACAAGACTTTGGTTTGTCACGAGCTTCCGATACGCCTGAACCGTTTAACTGGCTTTTTCAATCTGGTGTTTCTGACGATAATAGCCGTTTAGAGGCATATATTTCTAATTGCGATGGCGGCGTTAACCGTATAAAAATGCCCCGAAGCTTGTTACCTGAAAGTAATATTTTAACGGCTATCCAGGCAATGGTATGTTTAGGTTTTAGGGTTGACCATGATCGCTTGAAAGGCCTTGATGGCTTTTCTGTTGCAGGCCGGTTTGAAGTCTACGCCTCTGACCCGTTGGTGTTGTTGGATGTTGGTCACAACCCTCATGCGGCAAGATTTTTGTCGCGTCGGTTGGCAGACATTAAATCTCAGCGGCCTGTTTACGCTGTGTTTTCAGCGCTGTCAGATAAGGATGTTTGCGGTATAGTTGAAGGCATTGACGGCCTGATTGATGAGTGGTTCATTGCCCCGTTATCATTCTCTCGGGCAATGAATCTTTCTGACATATCAAACGCGCTGGTTCAGTGTGGCCAACACTATACTGAAAGTGCCGAGATTAAAGAAGCGTTTCATTATGCGGTTAACGCCGCAAAGGAAAATGATGGTATTGTTATTTGCTTCGGCTCTTTTCATGTTGTATCTGATATTAAGTTATTGGATCACTAATGTTTGAGAATAAGAGATTTAAAGAGAATTAATATGGATGGATTAAAGCAAAGAGTCGTTGGTGCGCTGGTCATAGTGTCACTTGCTGTTATATTTCTGCCAATGATTTTTGATAAGCCGCACCAGAAAACAAAAACGCAACTAATACCGATACCCGTGCAGCCTGAGCTGCCTGTTATTACATTAAAGACGCCTCAGAAGCCGAGTTTTAAAATCGTTGAGCCCTCTGAGGGTGATTCTGTTGCTGTAGCGGTGGAAGACTCTTCTGTTGTGTCATCAGAAAATGAAAGCGGAAGCCAGGCTGCAAACACAAAGCCTGATGTTGTGAGCAGTAAGCCTGAAACTGGCCTGCTATCTACAGAGGCAGATTTAACAGAGGCTGCCCCTAAATCGAGTGATAACACCCAAACTCAGCAAAAATCGCCAGTCATTACCAGCAATAAACCCAAGCCTGTGTTTAAAGAAAAAGAGCTTAGTGATGTATGGATGGTGCAGCTGGGTACATTTGGCAATCATAAGAATGCGTATGCTCTTCGTGATACCCTCCGTAAAAAAGGGTTTGACGGGCACACAAAAAAAATCGATCGAGATGGAACAGAAATGGTTCGCGTGTTTAGTGGCCCTTATGCCGATAAGGGGTATGCAGACAAAATCAAGAAACAGCTAGATAAACAGTTTAAGCTAAATAGTTTAGTTGTTCATTTCAAGTAACCGTGACGTAAGATTGGGTAAGTAGTTTAGATTGTCATTGGTTAAGTGAATTTTTCTTTGGTAGAATGCGCGCCATTAAAATCGTTCCTAGATGAATTATCTATATGTTGAATTGGGCAGACTGGTCTATATTGTCGATCATTGTATTATCCAGCCTTTTTAGCCTCAAACGAGGCTTTGTTAAAGAAGCCTTATCTCTCGTTACCTGGGTTGCCGCCTTCATTATTGCGCGTACATTCAACCCAAATTTGCAGACACTTCTAATTGATCTGATAGATACCGTTGTTCTTAGAGCGGTTGCCGCTTTTGCGATATTGTTCATTGGAACGCTAATAGTTGGTGCCATTATCAATAATCTTATTGGACTGCTGATAAAGATTACAGGCTTGTCTACTACAGATCGGCTGTTAGGGGTTATATTTGGTGTGGCTAGAGGGTTAATAATCGTTATTGTTACGATAGCACTGTTACGTGTTACACCTGTCGTTGAAGATTCGTGGTGGCAGCAATCAGTGATGATTACTAAGCTCCAGGTATTGGAGCAATGGTCTCGGACAGTCTTCGAGGATCAATTCTCAGTATTTATGAGTTAATGGGTAAGAATATAATTTGTGGAATCGATTATAATATTGTGTTCGTTTTGTTGACATAATTATTACCTAAAACCTGTTAAGATTTACTTAATATCTTGTTTATGCCCAAGTGAGGTAGCTTTAATGTGCGGTATTGTAGGAATTGTTGGAAAAACCAATGTTAACCAGATGCTTTATGATGCACTGACGGTTTTACAACATCGGGGACAGGACGCCGCGGGTATTGTAACTTATCAGGATGATCGCTTTTTTCTCAGAAAAGACAATGGCCTGGTAAAAGATGTATTTCGAACCAGGCATATGCGAAGGTTGGTGGGTAATGTAGGGATTGGCCATGTGCGATACCCTACAGCAGGCTCTTCCAGTTCCGCAGAAGCCCAGCCGTTTTATGTTAACTCTCCTTATGGGATTACACTTGCGCACAATGGCAATCTCACCAACACGCTAGAACTTGCAGAAGGGCTGCTTCGTTCTGACTTAAGGCATATCAATACAAATTCTGACTCCGAAGTATTGCTTAATGTGTTTGCTCACGAACTGCAAAAGCAAGGCAAATTGGTACCAACCCAGGTAGAAATTTTTGAAGCGGTTAAAGCGGTTCATAAACGCTGCAAAGGGGCTTACGCTGTCATTGCAATGGTTACCGGTTACGGTATCGTTGCGTTCAGAGACCCTCATGGTATTCGGCCTGTTTGCTATGGAAAGAGAGAAACAGAGCAGGGTACTGAGTATATGATTGCCTCTGAAAGTGTTGCGCTGAGTGCGGAAGGCTTTACGTTGGTTAGAGATATTGACCCTGGGGAAGCAATTTATATTGAAACTGATGGGCAGTTATATAGTGAGCAGTGTGCAGAGTCGCCCCGGTTGAACCCTTGTATTTTTGAACATGTCTACTTTGCGCGGCCAGACTCTATCATTGATGGTGTTTCGGTTTATAAGGCCAGGCTTCGAATGGGTGAGAAGCTAGCTGAAAAGATGATGAGAGAGTGTCCTGACAATGACATTGATGTCGTGATGCCCATTCCCGATACTAGTCGAACCTCGGCGATGCAAATGGCATACAGGCTAGGGGTCAAGTTTAGAGAAGGCTTTATCAAAAACCGGTATATTGGTCGTACCTTTATCATGCCGGGTCAAAGTCAGCGCAAAAAGTCTGTTCGTCAAAAATTGAACCCAATCGAACTTGAGTTTAAAGGAAAGAATGTCCTGTTGGTAGATGACTCAATTGTTAGGGGGACTACGTGTAAGGAAATTGTGCAAATGGCGCGGGATGCAGGGGCCAATAAAGTGTACTTTGCATCAGCGGCTCCTGAAGTACGCCATCCGAATGTATATGGTATTGATATGCCAGCCGCCAGCGAGCTGATTGCTCATGAGCGCACAGTAGAGGAAGTTCAAGCGTTAATTGGTGCAGACTGGCTGATCTATCAGGATCTTGATGATCTCATTGAGTGCGCTAAAGAAGGCAATGCCGCCATAGAAAGGTTTGATTGTTCTGTATTTAATGGTGACTACATAACGGGCGAAATTACTCCTGAGTATCTCGAGAAGCTTGAGTTGGCGCGTAAAGAAAGTAGCAAACGCAAAAAGAACAAAGAATTTGATGATGACAATGCTGTTATCGATCTTCATAACAACGACTAATTATTATGGCCAATAGCGTAAAAAATGACAGTCCGATCCCTGTTGCAGATATCAGCGGGGCTGAGTTGGAAACTATTGCTGTAAGGGCAGGGGTTCATCGCACTCACGAGCTAGAGCATAGTGAAGCGATTTTTCCAACGTCTAGCTTCGTATTTAATAGCGCGGCAGAAGCGGCGGCTCGATTCAGTGGTGAGGCTGAAGGGAATATTTATTCCAGATTTACCAACCCTACAGTCCAGATGTTTGAAGAGCGGATTGCCGCAATGGAATGTGGAGAGCGAGCAGTCGCAACGGCTTCTGGTATGGCTGCTATCTTAAGTACTTGCATGGCATTGCTGCAACAAGGAGACCATGTTGTTTGTTCCAGAAGTGTGTTCGGAACGACTAACGTGTTTTTCGAAAAATATATGGCGAAGTTCGGCATTGAGACAACATTTGTTGATTTGACGGATATGGACCAGTGGCGCAGTGCTGTTGGAGATAACACTCGCATGTTATTTCTTGAAACGCCTTCGAACCCGTTGTGTGAAATTGCCGATATAACGCTGTTAGCCGGTATCGCACACGAGCACGATGCGTTGTTGGTCGTTGACAACTGCTTTTGTACGCCTGCACTCCAACGGCCTTTGTTGTTAGGCGCTGATATTGTTATCCACTCCGCTACAAAGTATCTTGATGGGCAGGGGCGCTGTGTAGGCGGTGTTGTTGTTGGCAAAAATCAGCAAATGGAAGAAGTCTTTGGCTTTCTACGTTCAGCAGGCCCAACAATGAGCCCTTTTAATGCATGGGTTTTCCTGAAGGGGCTAGAGACACTGTGTTTAAGGATGAAAGCTCATAGTGAAAGCGCGCTAGATATCGCCAAGTGGCTAAGTTCTAAGGCGTCAGTTGAAGCTGTCTTTTACACAGGGCTTGAAACGCATGCCCAACATGAATTGGCAAAACAGCAACAGAGCGGCTTTGGTGGTGTTTTATCGTTTAGAATAAAAGGCGGAAAGGAAGAGGCTTGGAAGTTTATAGATGGAACACAGTTTTTGTCTATTACCGCTAACCTTGGCGATACCAAGTCAACGATAACCCATCCCGCAACAACGACACATGGGCGCTTATCTGACGAAAGCAAGATGCGCAGTGGTATAACAGATAACCTTATCAGAGTCTCTGTTGGCTTGGAATCTGTAGAGGATATAAAAAAGGATCTACAGCTAGGCTTTGTCGCAGCAGGCCTAAGTTAACAGAATGTTAAGTTCGCATAATGGTGTGAATCGCGCTATATTTCATATATATAGCGCAGTTTCTTCAGAATAATTCTATTGCTCTGCGTCATCCTTAGTTTATCTTTTCAATTGTTGAACCACGCAGGTGATTTAGCGCTTTAGAAACGATACACTTTCTCTTTGTATTTGAATAAACCCCCACGCACTATGAAAGAAACAGAATCAAAAGTAGACAAACAAGGTCGGTTTCAGGCGTACGTTTCTCAGGGCTTTAGAGAAGGCGCTTTGATAGGGCTTGTTGCGTTATGCGTTTACCTTTTTATGGCGCTTTTCTCCTATAACCCGGAAGATCCAGGCTGGGCCAACACCGGCCATAATTTGGTTGCGACTAATTACGCAGGCCGCACGGGGGCATGGTTCGCGAACGTTCTATTCTATTTTTTCGGTTATGTCGCTTATTTATTTCCTCTGCTTATCTCCTATAAGGCCTGGCTTATTTTTCACAATAGGCATAAAAAAATGGAATTTCATTGGCCTCTTTTTTTAGTCCGCTTTATGGGGTTTGTGTTAGTGCTCATCAGTGCGACTGGATTGCTTGCAATTTACTCCATCGCAGGGCTCCCGATATCTTCAGGGGGCGTTCTCGGGCACGAAATATCCTCCAGTATGTTGTCTGCGTTTAACCTGTCAGGTAGCAGTTTGCTACTTGTAGCCATTTTCCTTTTCTCGATTACGATATTTACAGGCCTTTCGTGGCTTAAGTTGATGGACTATATCGGTGAAAAAACTATCCAGCTGGGCGGTAAGGTCGCCGTATGGTGTAGGCTGTTAAAGGAGAAAGTGGCGCAAAGAGCAGAGACTGCTCAGCGACGCAAAACTGAAAAAACAAATGCTTCTGAAGAAAAACTAACACGTCAACTTGCTGAACCGCCTTTGTTAGTTGATAAGATAACTGAAGTCGATAAGGTAACTGATACTGATCACAACGGCGAATCAAAGACGTTACTCGGGAAAATAAAGAATAAAGTACAGCGCCGAAAAGAAGAGGGTGTATCCAGGAGCGAGCCTGAAGCAGGACGTTCTGGCCGGGTAGACCCCGTGATTGGTTCTCCAGCCACAAATCAAACTCAAGCGCGTTCACCAGCCTCAGGAGAAAGTCAGGTTGAGGGGGGCGAAAATAAAAAAGGTAAAGGCCTAAAAATCTCTCCTTTTCTTAAGAAAAGCAGTTCATCCGAGAGCAAACGAATGGCGAAGGAAAAACAAGGATCGCTGTTTGCTTTTGAGGCCGGAAGGTTGCCTCCCATTACTCTGCTGGATCCACCCGAAAAGGTCAAAGAAGCTGGCTATTCAACTGATGCCTTGGAGCATTTGTCTCGATTGCTTGAAGAAAAACTGTCTGACTTTGGTGTTTCGGTTGAAGTTGTAGAAGTTAATCCAGGCCCTGTTATTACAAGGTTTGAAATTCAACCTGCTGCAGGTGTAAAGGTGAGCCGAATTTCAAATCTGGCCAAAGACCTGGCGCGTTCATTAGCGGTATTGAGTGTGAGGGTGGTCGAGGTTATTCCTGGCAAGTCGGTTGTGGGTATTGAGATACCGAACGAGAAACGTCAGATGGTTCGTTTCAGTGAGGTATTGTCGACAAAAGGCTTTGATGACTCGGAGTCACCGTTAACGCTGGCGCTTGGCAATGACATAGCTGGTGACCCGGTTGTTGTTGATCTCGCAAAAATGCCTCACCTTCTGGTTGCAGGTACAACAGGGTCGGGTAAGTCTGTTGGTGTTAATGCAATGCTGTTGAGCATGCTTTATAAGTCGACACCTGATGAAGTCAGGTTGATCATGATTGACCCCAAAATGCTTGAGCTTTCGATATACGATGGTATACCGCATCTGTTAACGCCTGTCGTTACAGATATGAAGGAAGCCGCTAACTCCCTTCGTTGGTGTGTTGCAGAGATGGAACGCCGTTATCGCCTTATGGCTGCATTGGGGGTGCGTAACCTGGGAGGATATAACCGTAAAGTTAAAGACGGGATTGAATCAGGGGAACCGATTAAAGATCCGCTTTGGAAGCCCGATGAGCATTTACAAAACGGCGAAGAAGATAGGCCCGAACTAACAACCTTGCCCTGTGTTGTTGTGGTTGTTGACGAGTTTGCCGATATGATGATGATCGTCGGCAAAAAAGTTGAAGAGCTTATCGCTCGAATTGCTCAAAAAGCGCGAGCAGCGGGTATCCATTTGATCTTGGCTACGCAACGCCCATCGGTCGATGTTATCACGGGGCTTATCAAGGCAAACGTGCCGACTCGAATCGCTTTTCAGGTATCCTCAAGAATAGATTCTCGTACTATTCTTGACCAGGGTGGGGCAGAACAACTGCTGGGTCACGGGGATATGCTTTATATGCCTCCGGGTACGGGTATGCCTATTCGAGTTCATGGTGCGTTTGTGTCAGATGATGAGGTGCATCGCACGGTCAATGACTGGAAACAGCGCGGTGAGCCCGATTATCTTGAGGAAATACTAACTGGTGGCGATACATCTGAACCCATCCCGGGGTTGTCGGGAGAAAGCTCAGGTGATAACGAACAGGATGCACTATTTGATGAGGCGGTCGCGTTTGTTACAGAGACCAGGCGTGCGTCCATTTCGTCTGTTCAGCGCAAACTTAAAATTGGCTATAACCGAGCGGCTAATCTTGTTGAAGCGATGGAGGCAGCCGGCGTCGTGAGCGAGGCGGGCCATAACGGCGCAAGAGAAGTGCTTGCACCCCCTCCTCCCAAGGACTAATAAAGGAAACAGTCACATATGAATATAAACAGAACACCCTTCTTCAGTCGGTTATTTAGAGCGTTATTGGTTATCACGCTTTCTACGTCTGGCACTGTGTCCGCCAGCGAAGCCACAGCCTCTCTGATTCAGAGACTTGAGAAACTGCAATCCATTGAAGCTGACTTTGTTCAGTTTGTGGTTGATAAGGCGGGTGCTTCTGTGCAAGAGAGTCGCGGAGTGTTAAAGGCAAAGCGTCCAGGATTGTTCTACTGGCATACAGAGCCCCCTTTGGAGCAAGTGATTGTATCAGACGGCCAGCATATTATCGTTTACGACCCGGATCTTGAGCAGGCCACGGTTCAGCCCGTGTCTGAGCAAGTATCAAATACACCGGCCTTATTGTTTAGCGGTGATGTCAAAAAGCTGGGGGAGAGTTACCTGGTTCACCATAAACAGTGGGACAACACAGTCGATCAATATGTGCTTATGCCCAAAGGTGCTGACTCGCTGTTTGAGTCTCTACGGTTGAGATTTGATAAAGATATATTGGTTGAGATGCGGCTTACAGATTCGCTTGGGCAGAAGAGCACTATTGGTTTTAATGACGCAAAAATCAATACAGGCCTGTCTGACAAACAGTTTGAGTTTGTTATACCAGAGGGTACAGACATTATCCGTGAGTTAACTCAGTAATGTGTTCTGCTTCAGGCGACTTATTTGAGGGAGAGCACCCTGTCCCCAAAAAACAGGAACGAGGCTCTTTAAATCAGTATCAGCCTTTAGCTTCACGGATGCGGCCCAGAAATCTGGATGAATATATCGGTCAGGATCATATACTTGGTGCAAATAAGCCGTTAAGAGTCGCCGTTGAAAAGGGTGTGCTGCACTCTATGATTTTATGGGGCCCTCCTGGTGTTGGCAAAACCAGTTTCGCGCGCCTGTTAGCAGACTGCTGCGATGCTAACTTTGAGAGCATTTCTGCTGTTTTAAGCGGCGTTAAGGATATCCGGGCCTCTATAGAACAAGCTAAGCATCAGAGAGCTGTATCGGGAAAAGATACTATTTTGTTTGTTGATGAAATACACCGCTTTAACAAAACCCAGCAGGATGCGTTTTTACCCTTTGTAGAAGATGGCACCGTTATTTTCATCGGGGCCACAACGGAAAACCCATCATTTGAGCTCAACAATGCACTGTTGTCTCGTGCTCGCGTATACACGCTAAAAAAACTTTCGGTTGAGTCATTGTCAGGGTTGATCAACAACTCCCTTAGCGATGCGCGTGGGCTTGTTCATGAAAATATAAAAATTGCTCCTGAGTTAGTAGAGCTTATTGCCATGAGCGCGGATGGCGATGCAAGAAAAACGCTTAATATTCTCGAAATTGCTTCAGATTTAGCAGAGGAATCAGATGGGGAAAAACGCATTACCAAGCCTGTCTTACAGGAGGTGATGCAGTCCAGCTTGAAACAGTTTGATAAAGGGGGAGATATCTTTTACGAACAGATATCTGCCTTGCATAAATCTGTTCGCGGTTCAGACCCAGATGGCGCGTTGTATTGGTACATAAGAATGATTGATGGCGGTTGTGACCCACTGTATGTAGCGCGTAGAGTCGTTAGAATGGCGAGCGAAGATATAGGCAACGCAGACCCAAGGGCGCTTCAAATAGCACTGAATGCCTGGGACACCCAACAAAGGCTAGGGGCACCGGAAGGAGAGCTGACGATAGCCCAAGCAATCATCTATCTTGCAGTAGCAGCAAAAAGCAATGCGGTTTATAGTGCTTATAATCAATGCAAAGCTGATGTGAAATCGTCGCCTGCCTATGACGTTCCAGAACACTTGCGGAATGCACCGACTAAATTGATGAAAGAGCTTGGGTTTGGAGAGGAATACCGTTACGCTCACGACGAACCCAATGCGTTTGCCGCCGGAGAAGATTACTTCCCTCAGGAAATGAGCGGAACTACATATTACAACCCTACAGAGCGCGGCATGGAAAAGAAAATATCGGACAAGCTAAGCTGGCTAAGGGAACAAAACAGGCTAAGCCATAATAAGCGGTACTCATAGACTGGCGCGTCAATGGAGTATGAAGCCCGTGGTTAACAAGCAATACTGGCTAATAAGCGCTATCGGTATTGTCGGTATTGTATTGTCGGTATTGTGTTGTCGGTATTGAATAATCGGTATCGTATAGTGCTCTGGTTACAAAAGATTAGTCGAAATTAACTGAAAACACGTCGTTACAGGCGTAGAATCAAGTATTAATAATTATGTTACAGGTAATTGCAATTGCTCTGGGTGGAGCTTTAGGGGCGTTATCCCGATACTTTGTTATCGGGGTTATGACTGACTGGTTAGGTAAAGACTTTCCATTTGGTACCCTTTGTGTGAATGTCGTTGGCTCGTTTTTTATTGGCGTGTTATATATCGTTATTGTACAAAAAATGCACGTTTCCCCCGAACTCAAATCTATATTGGTTGTGGGCTTTTTGGGGGCGTTTACGACGTTCTCAACGTTCTCGTTAGAAGCGTTCAATTTTATTAGCCAAGGGCTGTTGCTAAATGCTGTTACCTATATAGTAAGCTCCGTTATACTATGCATACTTGCAGTATGGGCTGGTATATCATTAGCCAAATTAATGTGACGGTATTACAGCTGGAAACGCTTAATTGCTTAACAACAATAGAACTGTTTACAAGATTAATAAAGGATAAGAACACCTCCAATGTTAGATGCCAAAATTGTTCGTGCAAACGCTGAAGAAATTGCGATTCAACTTAAAAAGAAAGGGTATCAACTCGATATCGAACGTTTTAATGTATTAGAAGAGCAGCGTAAAGCTATTCAGACCAAAACCGAAGAACTTCAAAGTGAGCGAAATACTCGGTCAAAAAACATTGGTAAAGCAAAAGCTGCTGGTGAAGATATTGCACCTATACTCGCTGAAATGAATGCTGTTGGCGATGAGTTAGAGAGTGCTAAAAAGGAACTTAAGACGGTTCAGGACAATCTTCACGCTTTACTGGCCGAAATCCCCAATATACCTGATGAAAGTGTTCCAGAAGGCGACAGTGAAGATGACAATGTCGAGGTGCGCCGTTGGGGTACACCCAAGTCTTTTGATTTTAAAGTCAAGGACCATATAGAGCTGGGTGAGCGGCTTGGCTTATTGGACTTCGAAGCAGCAGTAAAGCTGGCAGGGTCTCGTTTCTCTGTTATGAAAGGTGATATAGCGAGACTTCATCGAGCACTTGCTCAATTTATGCTTGATACTCACACTGCAGAGCATGGTTATGACGAAATTTATGTTCCGTATCTGGTCAATAGTGAATCACTTTTCGGCACTGGCCAGTTACCAAAGTTTGAAGAAGATTTGTTTAAAGTGCCGGGAGAGCGTGACTTCTATCTAATACCAACTGCTGAGGTACCTGTAACCAATATTGTTCGCGATGAAATAGTTGACGCGTCTGAGTTGCCCCTTAAGTTTGTGTGTCACTCGCCTAGCTTCAGAAGTGAAGCAGGCTCTTATGGACGAGATGTGAAAGGGTTGGTTAGGCAGCACCAGTTTGATAAGGTCGAGTTAGTTCAGATGGTTACCCCTGAGGAGTCTGACCAGGCATTGGAGGATCTGACAGGGCATGCCGAAAGCATTTTGCAAAAGTTGGAACTGCCATACAGGTTGGTTACCTTGTGCGGTGGTGATCTTGGCTTTTCTGCGGCTAAAACGTATGACTTGGAAGTTTGGTTGCCTGGGCAAGACACATATCGAGAAATTTCATCATGTAGTAATATGAGGGATTATCAGGCAAGGCGAATGCAGGCTCGTTGGAGAAACCCTGAAACAGGTAAACCACAGCTACTGAACACCCTTAACGGGTCGGGCTTAGCTGTCGGACGTACGATGATTGCGGTAATGGAGAACTACCAACAAGAGGATGGGGCCATACTTATTCCAACCGTTCTCAGGTCATATATGGGTGGCAAAGAAGTGATTGGACGATAGCTTCGGACGCTATTTTAAAGTGAGACCTTTGTTCTATATTTCCACATTACATAATTAATGGCAGTAGTTATGGACTTTTTACCGCTCTATTTTGATCTAAAAAACGCATCGACCCTGGTAGTTGGAGGCGATGAAGCCGCTGCAAGAAAGGTGGAGTTATTGCTTAAAGCGGGAGCAGATGTAAAGCTATGTGCTGCGGCACCGATAAAGTCTATACAGCGTTTAATTGATGATGAGAAGGTAACGTTGATCGCCGACACTTTTGAGGCCAGGCTGCTTGAAAGTGTTGTTCTTGTTGTTGCTGCGACTGGCGACAGCGAAACCGATGACTCTATTGCGTCTGTTGCTACTGCGCGTAACTTGCCTGTCAATGTTGTTAATAAAGCAAAAAACAGCTCTTTTATCTTTCCATCGATTATTGATCGTTCTCCCGTCATTGCCGCGGTATCCAGTAGTGGTTCTCTTCCTGTTCTTACACGGTTGCTGAGGAGTCGCCTTGAATCGGCGATTCCATCTTCTTTTGGTCGTTTGGCGGAAGTAGCTGCGAAATATCGTGATCAGGTTAGAGACAAGTTCCCTGATATTAATCAGCGTAGACGCTTCTGGGAGCACCATCTTGAAGGGCTTTTCGCTGAAAAAATATTTTCTGGCCATGAAGAAGAGTCACAAGCAGTTATAGAGTCGTCATTGAGAAATGGGGATTTTGAACCTGGCGGTGAGGTCTATCTTGTTGGAGCAGGGCCTGGTGATCCAGACTTGCTGACATTTAAGGCGCTTCGGTTGATGAGACAGGCAGATATAGTGCTCTATGACCGCCTGGTATCTCAGCCGATCCTTGATTTGGTCAGGGCAGATGCAGAGCGTGTTGATGTCGGCAAGGAGAGAGCCAACCATACACTCCCTCAGCAGCAGATAAATGAGCTTCTTGTTACGTTAGCCAAGCAGGGCAAGCGGGTATTAAGGTTAAAAGGGGGAGACCCTTTTATCTTTGGTCGCGGCGGTGAAGAGATCGATCGACTGAGTGATGCCGGGGTGCCTTTCCAAGTTGTACCAGGCATTACTGCAGCATCTGGGTGTTCTTCATACGCTGGAATCCCTTTAACTCATCGTGACTTTTCACAGTCTGTTCGCTTTATTACAGGACATCTAAAGGATGATACATGTAATCTACCATGGTCAGACTACGTTCAGGAAAATCAAACGCTCGTTTTTTACATGGGCTTGGTTGGTCTCAGTATCATATGTGAGCAACTGATGGCACATGGAATGTCGTCTGACATGCCTATTGCACTGGTGTCTAAAGGTACAACCAGAGAACAGCAGGTGGTAACCGGAACACTATCAACGATGCCGGATATGGTAAAGGCAAAAAGCGTAAAAGCGCCTACGTTGATTATTATCGGAGAAGTGGTTAGTTTGAGAGGCAAACTAAGATGGTTGGACTAAATTAAACGATATTCCAACCTTGAGTAAAAAAAGCGCCAGGTATCAGGCGCTTTTTTTTTACGTCGGCCCATCCTGAGATGGGCGCAATAACTATCTGTTTGGCAACACGTCTTTAAGCTTGTTGCGCATATCTTTTAGCGTCTTTTCCGTTGTTTCCCAATCAATGCAGGCATCAGTAACAGACACGCCATACTTGAGTTCAGTCAGGTCTTTTGGGATAGACTGGTTGCCAAAATTCAAGTTGCTTTCGATCATAAGCCCAACAATTGATTTATTACCCTCGAGAATCTGGTGAGCAATATCCTGTACAACTAAAGGCTGCAGGTTGGCGTCTTTATTAGAGTTTGCGTGGCTACAATCAACCATGATATTTTTAGCCAGGCCCGACTTCTCCAACTGTTGCTCGCATAACGCGATGCTCACCGAATCATAGTTGGGTTTACCGCCACCGCCGCGCAGCACAATATGTGAGTATGGGTTACCCTTGGTTCGAATGATAGCAACTTGGCCCTCGGGGTTGATTCCAAGGAAGCTATGGGGGTGCGAAACAGAGTTAAGCGCATTCGTAGCAACATCCAAGCTACCGTCAGTTCCGTTTTTGAACCCAATAGCAACTGACAAGCCACTGCTCATCTCCCTGTGAGTCTGCGACTCTGTCGTTCTAGCGCCAATTGCACTCCAGGTAATGGTGTCTTGCAAGTACTGCGGTGAAATAGGGTCTAGCGCTTCGGTAGCCGTTGGCAACCCGATTTCAGCAATGTCCATTAACAACTGGCGGCCTATATGCAAACCTTCTTCTATTTCAAAGGAGTCATCCAGATGAGGGTCGTTAATTAATCCTTTCCAGCCAACTGTTGTTCTTGGCTTTTCAAAGTAAACTCTCATGACAAGAACTAACGTATCGCTGACTTCTTCTGCTAACTTTTTCAGGCGGCCAGCATACTCTTTGGCGGCTTCAACGTCGTGTATTGAACAAGGGCCAACAACTACAAATATGCGATGGTCTTTTCGATCCAATATGTTGTTGATTGTTTCTCTGCCCTCGGTGATTGTTTTTTCAGCGAGTTCAGTTAATGGAATATCCTGTTTTAACTTGTCAGGTGTAATTAAAATTTCCTGACTGGCAACATTGACGTTGTCGAGAGAAGAAATGCTCATCAGTTTGATCCAACCGTTATCTAATTAGTCTTGTAAGGCTTCAGCTTATGAGGCATGACGCTGAGCGGTCAATAAAAGGTGATGCTATGTTGCGTTATTCGATGACATATTGCAACGGATCAAGTCAAGGATGTGATACTAAAAGACACAAGATATAGGCAAAGCTGAAGTGTGATACAAATCCGAGGGAGCGTCCAAGTGTACGAGAATCAATAAAAAGAAACCCGCAAATTAGCGGGTTCTTAATTCCTAGTAACTAATTACTTGGGGTATATAAGGGAATTCATTTAGAGGTCGGTTATCGCACCTTCTTTCTATATTCCTTCGGTCCAATGAGGGCCTGGCTCCTTTTGTTGACGTGCCGAGATACCGCCTTTCATGCTTTCTACGATCTAAGGTTAAGTTATACATAGCATCCTCCCTGTTTTACCGGGCACTTCCATTATACGCCCGTGGCTATTTATTTATCATATTTTTTTGAGATTAGAGAATTGATGCTAATACATTTTTGTTTTTAAAAACGAGACTATAATTGTACTGAGACATTCATCAGGCATCGTGCCTGATTGAAATAAATGACAAGGATTTAGAGTAGTGTCAATCGGTAACATAACCAAAGCGTTGAGAATTCCAGAGTTAAAATATGAAATCAACAACAATGAGGAAACCGAAGAAGTCATATCAAATATCTGTGAACTTCTGATTCAATGCGCCCAAGGTGGGTCACAGCTAAAGGGCGAGTCATCGCTTATTAAAGTAATCGGCGCGCAAAGTGAAACCTATGGCCTGTCACCCCGTATTTATAATTCTCTTTTTTTGTGTGACAGGCTTGCTGATGTCTTTTATCGGAAGGCAAACATTGATGATCAACTAAAGAATGTACTGAGTGGCTGGAGGTTTGTATTAGCCAGGATTTTTATTCAATATCCCACACTGCTTAGCTCTGAAGATAGCCCTGTGTTAGCTCTGATTGATGAAATATGTGCCAGCCAGATCGGTTGGACACCGGAACCTAAACGAGTGAGTCAGGCCGTAATTGATCGTTTAGGCGTTGTTCATGAAGAGCTGCTTACAGTTAGCTCAGAATCACCAGACTTATTCGATAAGCTACGGCTTGAGTGGTCGGAAGCACAAGCGAAGCAAGACCTGCGTGTTGCTAAACTGGTTGAGCGGCTTGTCCTGACTGAACAGGGGGCTGCCAAATCCAGATATGCGTCTGATTTTAGCCTCTATACATTAGATCGTTTACTAAAATCGCATAAGCTCCCGGTGCAGATAGGAGAGTTTATTAGCACCAGCTGGCAACGGGTATTAAGAAATGCGCTTCTTAAAAGCGTATCTGATGTGGACTGGCAGGCGCTTGTGCAGCTGACGGAGAAAATAATTCTGGTCTTTTCTCATTCGGTCAGTGACAAAAAAGAGTCTTTGTACCGTATGGCAGAGGGTGTGGTAGATGAGCTGGCAGCCGAAGCCAGTCATTATGATGTTGTGATCAAAAATGATGAATGGGAGTCTATTCAGCAGCTGCTAATCTCTGTATTACAGGGGGCCGAGATTGAGCGTGTGCAAGCAAAAATGGAAAAGCCGGCCCTTAATTTTGATAGTGAGTATTGCCCAACGGTAGCCGAAGTTCAAAAATTATCGGGCAAGTGGTACCTGATCAAAGATGAGAGCAGCACTACGCGGCTCAAATTTTCAACATATTTTGAGGACTCAAGGGAAATCCTGTGGCTGAATCATGCAGGTATGAAGTCTATGGTTATGCCTTATGAATCATTTATGAGTGCCACAAAGCAAGGCCGTATACGAGAGATTCCGGCATGTTATTTATTGAGTCAGGTTTTCACTGAGACCCTGAAAGGGCTTGGCAAGGTTGCCAATGCTCAACATCTTGCGAGAGTAAAAGCGAAAGAAAAGGCTGAGGCAGAAGCAGAACGTTTGAAGCTTGAGAAGCAAAAAGCTGAAGAACTTGCTCGGTTGAAGGAGGCAGAAGCTGCTAAGCTGATAAAAGAGCAACGGCTGAAAGCAGCTGAAAAAAAACGCCTGGAGCAGGAGAAGCTCACACTAAAATTAATTTCTGAAATGTCGTTAGGGTCGTGGATATCGGTATTTGAGGCGAACGAAAACCAGAAATACAAACTTGTAGTCAAAATCAATGCAACAGATAAACTCATTTTTGTTGATAAAATGGGGCTTAAAAAGTTTGAAATTAAAACCCCCGAACTAATGCAGCGTATGATCTCAGGGGATATAGAACTGCTTAGTGGCGGGGCTGAGTTTGACGATACATTGTCCAGAGTTGTTGGGCGTCTAAGAGTGGGAAAATAAAAAGGGGGGTAGGTGAAAAACTTTGATATAAACAATCTTGTTGCCGACGACGAAAGGCGTGAAGAGTCCAGAATCACACGAACAGCCATGCTCTATGTTGAAACGGTCTCTCCATCTCCAGGTAGCAGTGAACGGCCCGTTGTTGTTGCTTGCAATACGCTGGACTTCTCTGCCAATGGTTTGCAGGTGCAAATGGATCAGGCACTTACCGCAGGTGCGATCCATCAAATGACACTGGAGCTCCCTAATAGTCGTGATCGATTTGAATTGACCGGAGAGGTGCGCTGGGTTCGAGTGCTAAGTGATGGCTCAGGGTACATTGCAGGGATAATGTTATTTGATTCAGAAGGAACGGAAATTATTGACTGGAAGCTAGCGATTGCAAATTGGCTTAATGATTAACTGAATGATTCGAGTGCTTTAGTTTGAAACTGAGATCGAAGTTCCTGCTATTTACATTGCCAATGATACTTTTGCCCTTGTTGATAGCAAGCTCTCTTTCTTACGTTTATTTAAAAGGCGCAACTCATCGCCTCTCTATCGTCCAGCTGGAATCATCCCTACTGCAATTGGGAAGTGACACCCACGCAAGGCTAAAATTAGCCGTCTCAAATGTTTCGCTTTTTGCTAATGCAGATAAGCTAAAAGCTTACGTCTCTTTAGATCAACTGAGTGATAGTCCTGCTTTAGCGGGAGAGGTCACCTATGCATTAACAGAGTTTATTAAAGCGTTCCCCAACTACTCGGAAATAGCGCTGTTTGGAAAAGATGGCCGGCTACTCGAAAGTGTAAGTGATGTGTTCGAACAGCATGATTTTCAAGCTCGGTTTATACGTCAAATGATTGAAGCAAGGCTCGATCACCATGAAGGGGTCTGGATTCCTGAGCAGGACGGTAATATATATTACCTCATAGCACATGCAATCAAGCGCATCGATGCGGGGAATCAATATATAAAAAACAGATCAGAAAATATTGGTTACTTGTTCATAAGTGTCGATATGCGCTTTCTCCATGACTTAATTAAAGAAGGCGTTCAAAAGCAGGGCATTGCCTACTTTCTAAGTAACCAGCTGGGTGAAGTAGTTTTCACACCCGTTGGTGCGAATAGCTCAGTAGAAGCCGAGTCGTCGGAGGTATTAAAGAAACAGATTAAACAAATTATCTCGTCCAGATCGAGTTCTATCAACCAATATAACGGTGAAAGCGGCACGTATTACGGTGGTTACAAGCGTCTTATACAGGATTTATATCTTGTGGGGATGATTGCCGAGAGCGATATGGTCGTTTCGTCTGCCATGTTTAAAACATACGTTACATGGTTTTTAGTCGTTACTATGTTGATTAGCTACATCTTATTGCGCAGTCAGATTAATAGCCTGATCACGACCCCGATTGATATCCTTCGAAAGTTGCTTGTTAAATTTAAAAAGGGGGAATATGACCACGACGTCAGTGCGTTGGGTTCTGAGGAACTGACATTGCTTGCAGAGGACTTTAAAGACCTGAGTAAAGGGTTGTCGGAAAGCACTGAAACAGTCAAAACCCTCGCATACTATGACTCTTTAACAGGGTTGCCAAACCGTATTACATTTAATGCCAATCTTAAAAAAGCGCTTAATCACTGCGAACGCACACAATCGGTTCTGGGATTACTGTTCATTGATTTGGATAACTTTAAGACAGCAAATGATGTTTATGGTCACCAGGCGGGTGATGAGCTACTTAAAGAAACGGCCACTCGGCTAGAGAGCTGCTTAAGAGGTGCAGATGTTGTTTCAAGGAAGGTCGAAACTTCATCCGAGTGGGGGAATGATATTGTTGTGCGCTTGGGTGGAGACGAATTCACGATAATTCTGACTGATATAGAACAGGCTCATCAGGCGTCGATGGTTGCCCAGCGAGTTGTGGACGTATTGTCGCACCCGTTTGAAATAGCAGGGGCAGAGATTAATATCGGAGCAAGTATTGGTATAGCGATGTACCCGGTTGATGGCACAACGGCTGATCGCCTGATTAAAAGTGCCGATCTTGCAATGTATGAAGCAAAGCAAAAAGGCCGCAACAACTATAAGTTTTTTACAAAAGCACTTAATGAGGCCGTTGCCAAGCGGTTGGAGATTGAGTCTTTACTACGACATGCGATTGAGCACGATGAGTTTTTTCTGGTTTATCAGCCTAAAGTGCGCCTAAAAGATGGAGAAGTTGTTGGGTTTGAGGCACTGGTGCGCTGGAACCACCCTGAAATGGGGGTGCTGTTACCAGCGCAATTTATACCTGTTGCAGAAGACTCCGGAATGGTTATCGACATTGGCCGGCTGGTCATCGAGAAAGTGTGTCAGCAACTTGGTTTGTGGCAAAACGAAGGCTTAGGCTCAACGAAAATTGCGATTAACTTTTCATCCTTGCATCTAATGAAAAATGGAATACTTGAAGATATTCGCGAGACGTTTAGTAAGCACAGCCAAAGCTTGGATAATATAGAAATCGAGCTGTCAGAAGATGCATTAATTGCCGATGTTAACAATGGCGTTGAGCTGTTAAACCAGCTGAACATGATGGGCGTTGAATCCGCACTCGATGACTTTGGGGCGGGCTGCTCATCATTAGTTTTCCTTCGCAAGTTTCCTGTTAAGCTGATTAAGATCGATAGATCATATATAGAGAATATAGAAACCAGCCTGAACGATAGGGATGTACTTAATGCGATGATAGAGTTAGCGAAAGCACTCTCTTTTGATGTGGCGATTGAAGGTGTAGAAACAATAGAACAGTTGAAAATTATTCAAAAGATGCGGTGCGACTATGTTCAGGGATTCTATTTTTCTGAGCCTTTAGTGGCAGAAGAGTTACAGTTCAAGTATGTGATTCCTTCCACTAGAAGGAATCACACTGGCAGTTAGTACTCATCATAACAAGTACTCACCATAACAAGTTCTCATCATAACAAGTACTCACCATAAATAGCTCGGTGCAGAGCGTAAAGGGTAATCGGTCTAAAGGTTAGTTTGATACTGCCTCTATCTGGCGTTCAGTCGCCCCTGGCTGACTAAACGCTTTACCCTTTGATATGGGGGCGGGTTGGGACACTTTTTCACCATTGAGAAATGCGATTGCGTCCATTACGGTCTTATCGGGTATCTCCTCCATCGGCATATGTCCAACACCCGGGTAGATAACCACTTGGCTGTTTCTTATGTCCTCATTCCAGCGCTGAGATAATTCATGCGGAACCCAGGCATCTTTCTCGCCCCACATGATTAAAGTGGGTGCTTTTATTTGCGCAAAGGGCAGTGGTGCTTCTTCAGTACTTCGGCTTTTAAGAATTTCCATTATCTTTATATAAGAGGCTTTGGCCCCCGAGCGCTGTGCCATATGGACGTACCGATCCATATGCCTTCGCTCGATGCGCTGGTGATCACCATAAACCTGCTTAACATTCATGGTTACCAATACAGGCGGCTGAAAGTAATTGCCAATCGTTGAAATTACAGGAGTGGTTGCAAAATCCATTACCCAAGGCACCTCTTGAGGGTATGCGATTGGATCGAGCAGAATCAAGTGGTCGACTCTGTCGGGGTAATCTGATGCGTACTGGGCTGCAATGTATCCGCCCAATGAGTTGCCCGCTATTGAGAAGTTATCCAGTTCGATAACATCGATAAACTTCGCAAACGTGTTCAGTAGATAATCCTCATTGAAGTCATCTATCGCTTCGGGGGCCCCGGTTAAGCCAAACCCTGGCACATCAAGGCTGATGACTCTGTAAGACTTGCTAAGCTCCATAACCCAGTCATCCCAGGTTTGCAGGGAGGACATGATACCATGTACAAGAACGATTGTTGGGCCTTCTCCAACGTCCTGATAGTGAATTTTAAGGCCGTTAACATCTGCCCATTTTGAATATTCATTGGTATAACGCTCGGTGAGGTCGTCATATGGAATTTCAGCGAATCCAATCGAGTTTGCAAACGACGGGCTGGCCTTCATCGCCGCGCCCATACTTGAGCAGCCGCTAATACCGAATGCTAAAAAAAATAAAACTATAATGTGAGAATAAAATCGTTGCACTGAAATCACCTGGTTAATCGTACTGGCTGCTTTGGCAGTCTAGACTCTAACGGGTAGGTTAGGTCGTCTTGGTATAAATAGACGTTCGTTAAATGTTGTGAGATATAGGCCCCATATACGCGGGTAATGAGGCCAATAGAAGGTAATGCTTTTTACAAAACGTTACAGTGACACAGTCGAAAATTATTGGAAAAAGTAGACCTTAATCGCCTAAGTTTCCCATCGCTGTAATATTAAACCCCGCATCGACATAGGTAATCTCTCCTGTAATGCCGCTTGCGAGGTCAGAAGTTAAAAACGCCGCAGTATTGCCGACCTCTTCAATTGTTACGTTCCGGCGAAGCGGGGTTCGCTGTTCGGTTTCCGAGAGCATTTTCCGAAAACTTTTGATACCGGATGCCGCGAGCGTTCTGATAGGGCCCGCTGAAATCGCATTAACTCGAGTACCTTCCGGGCCAAGGCTGTTCGCCATATACCTGACATTGGCTTCTAAGCTTGCTTTTGCCAGCCCCATAACATTGTAGTTCGGCAGTGTTTTTTCGGCACCCAGGTAGGTGAGGGTTAATAGCGAGCCGTTGCGCCCTTTCATGAGTTCACGGCCACCTTTTGCCAGCGCGATAAAACTATAGGAGCTGATATCATGCGCGATTTTGAACCCTTCTCGGGTCGTGATATCAACAAAGTTGCCGTCGAGTTGATCTGCTGGAGCAAAGCCAACGGAGTGGATGATGATATCGATACCATCCCATTTCTCGGCGATGGCGGAAAAAAGGTCTTCTATTTGCTGATCGTCCGTCACATCACAAGGCAATACCAAGTCGGTTCCCCATTCTTCTGCAAACCCTTCAACACGCTTTTTAAGTTTGTCTCCTTGATAGGTAAGCGCAAGCTCGGCACCCTGTTCATGTAGCGCACGGGCGATACCGGTAGCAATCGATAGCTTGCTTGCAATGCCTACCACTAATGCCTTTTTGCCTGTTAATAACCCCATTTTATACTCCTTGAGTACGGTTGAACTTGGTAGTGAATAAGTTGAATTACCTGGATGCTTCCTGAGCGTTATAAAATGAAGCTTCAATCAGGGATTGTGTATAGACTTTATCGGGATTATCGAAAATTTGATGACAATCTCCATACTCAACGACTTCTCCCTGCTTCATCACCAGCACCCGGTGGCTTAGCGCTTTCACTACCGCCAAGTCATGACTTATAAATAGATAACTTATCTGATATTTCTGTTGTATGTTTCTAAGCAGCTCGACTACTTGAGATTGCACGGTTCTATCCAGTGCAGAAGTAGGCTCGTCGAGAATAATTAGCTCGGGCTGTAACACCAGTGCTCTGGCAATGGCGATTCGCTGTCGCTGGCCACCCGAGAATTCGTGGGGGTAGCGATGGCGGGTTTCGGGATCCAGCTCAACATCCTTTAATGCCTGTATGACTTTAGCTTCTCTTTCGTCCTGATCACCTAGTTGATGTATCACCAGGCCCTCTTCGATGATCTGCTGAACTGACATTCTTGGGCTTAAGCTGCCATAGGGGTCTTGAAATACAATTTGAATTTCGCGTCTGAGAGGTCGGAATTGCTGTTGGTTATAGGTATGCACCGGGTGGTCTTTAAAGTTGATGCTGCCATTACTTTGCAAGAGCTTGACTAATGAAAGCCCGAGTGTTGTTTTACCGCTTCCGCTTTCTCCTACAATGCCGAGTGTTTCCCCTTTACGCACGGAGATGGATATGTTGTTGGCGGCTTTAAAGTATGAGGTTGTTTTACCGAAAAAGTTCTTTTTTAATGGGAACCATATATTTAAATCGTCAGTGCTTAACAAAACAGGAGAGTCATCTGCAACGGGCTCTGGTGTTCCTGTTGGATCTGCGTCTATCAGTGTTCTGGTATAGTCAGCTTTAGGGGATTCGAAAAGCGCCTGTGTTTCTCCTTTTTCAACGACTTTGCCAAGGTGCATGACGATGACCCGGTCAGCATAATGCTTAACGACGTTGAGGTCGTGTGTGATGAGCAATATAGCCATGCCCAATTTGGTTTGAAGTTCCTTAAGGAGCTCAAGAACCTGTTTTTGAACGGTCACATCAAGTGCCGTAGTGGGTTCGTCAGCGATTAAAAGCTCTGGTTCGTTTGCCAGCGCCATGGCAATCATCACCCTTTGTTTCTGGCCACCAGATAGTTGATGTGGATATGAAGAGAGCCTGGATTCAGGGGAGGGTATGCCGACTAGTGTCAGCAGCTCTATAACCCTATCTCGTGCTTTTTTCCCAGTTAACCCTTTATGCAACAACAGTGTTTCACTAATCTGTTTTTCGATTGTATGAAGGGGGTTGAAAGAGGTCATGGGTTCTTGAAAAATCATACTGATTTTATCGCCGCGGATTGAACGCATCGACTTTTCATCACACTTCAATAGGTCTCTATTTTGGTAGATGATCTCTCCACTCGGGTGAAATGCTTTCGGGTAGGGCAACAGCTTGAGTATAGATAGAGCGGTCACTGATTTTCCGGAGCCACTCTCACCCACAATGGCCAGCGTTTCCCCTTTTTTAATCTCAAGTGATACACCTTTTACTGCATTAATGGTTTGACCATTTTGAGAAAAGGAAACATGTAAGTTGTTAACTGAAATTAGTGAATGATTATCCATCTCTGATTATGCCTTTTTAGGGTCAAAAGCGTCCCGAACCGCTTCGCCAATAAACACCAGTAACGTTAACATTAGCGATAGCACCACAAATGCCGATATTCCAAGCCATGGTGCGTGGAGGTTCGACTTGCCCTGAGCAATGAGTTCCCCCAGAGAAGGTGAGCCCAAGGGCATACCAAAGCCTAGAAAGTCTAATGAGGTGAGCCCTCCAATAGCGCCGGTTAGTATAAATGGCATGAATGTCAGTGTTGCGACCATTGCATTGGGCAACATATGCTTAAACATAATCCCTCGATTGCTCAACCCTAGTGCTCTGGCTGCGCGCACGTACTCAAAATTACGGGCTCTTAGGAATTCAGCCCTTACAACGTCGACTAACCCCATCCAACTGAAAAGAAGCATAATTCCCAGTAGCCACCAGAAACTGGGTTGCACAAAGCTGGAAAGAATAATTAACAGATACAGCACTGGTAAACCTGACCATATTTCGATGAGCCGCTGGCCAACAAGGTCTACTTTTCCTCCATAATAGCCTTGTGTCGCGCCTACAATAACGCCAACAATGGTGCTGAGAAAGGTAAGGCTGAGTGCGAACAGAATTGAAATTCTGAAACCGTAGATAAGACGTGCCACAACGTCTCGTCCCTGATCATCCGTTCCGAGCCAGTTTTCGCTAGATGGAGGCGCCGGTGCAGGAACGGGCAGATCGTAGTTGATGGTTTTGTAACTGTAGCGAATGAGGGGCCATATCATCCAGCCTTTGTCATTTATTAAGTCCTGAATATAGCTGTCACGATAATCGGCTTCAGTTTCGAAGTCGCCGCCAAACTCGGTTTCGGTATAAGTATTGAAAATGGGGATATATACAGAGCCATCATAATAAACCAGGAGAGGCTTGTCGTTCGAAACGAACTCTGCAAAAAGGGTAAACAAAAATAAAAAAAGAAATACCCAAAGCGAATAATAGCCTCTTCGGTTTGCTTTGAAATTATCAATTCTTCTTTGCGTAATGGGGTTTATTGAGGGCTTTCGACTCATTGCTTAGCCCTCCCTGCTATCAAAATCAATACGCGGATCGACCAGTACATAGGTGATATCGCTTGCCAATTTTAGAAATAGGCCCATTAGTGTAAAAATATAGAGCGTACCAAACATAACGGGGTAATCCCTATTCAGAGCAGATTCAAAGCCTAACAGCCCAAGCCCGTCCAGTGAAAATATTACTTCAATCAGGAGTGAGCCTGAAAAGAATAGCGCCATCAGAAGCCCCGGCATCCCGGCAATAACAATCAGCATTGCGTTCCTGAATACATGGCCGTAGAGTATTTTGTTTTCCTCAAGCCCTTTGGCGCGTGCAGTAATGACATATTGCTTACGAATCTCGTCAAGGAATGAGTTTTTAGTCAGCAGTGTCAGGGTCGCGAATCCACCAATGACATTTGCGGTTATGGGTAGAACCAGATGCCAGAAATAGTCTGCAACCTTACCAAATAGCGTTAGCTCATCAAAATTGTTTGAAACTAACCCTCTGAGTGGGAACCAGTCTAGATAGGTTCCCCCAGCAAACAGTACGATTAACAGAACGGCAAATAAAAACCCGGGTATTGCATAGCCAACGACAATTAGGCTACTGGTCCAGACATCAAACTTGGAGCCGTCGTAAACGGCCTTCTTAATGCCTAACGGTATCGAAATCAGATAGATAATTAAGGTCGACCAAAGGCCAATGGATATCGACACCGGCATTTTTTCAACAACCAGATCCACGACCGACTGGTCTCTGAAAAAACTATCCCCAAAGTCAAAATAGAGATAACTTTTTATCATTAACCAGAAGCGCTCGTGGGGAGGTTTGTCGAAGCCATAGAGTTTTTCTATTTCTTTAACCAGCTCAGGGTCCAAGCCTTGAGCGCCCCGGTAGGCAGAACCTTCGCCGCCTGAGGAAGACACTTCAGCAGACATGCTATCGCCCATGCGGTTTTGAACGCTTGAGTCCATTCCCTGCAACTTGGCCAGAGTTTGCTCTACCGGGCCGCCAGGTGCGGCCTGAATAATAATGAAGTTCAGCAGCATGATTCCAAAAAGCGTTGGAATCATCAGAAGTATGCGCCTTAAAATGTAAACAGACATATATGGGTTCTGTCAGATGGTTAATATAAGATTGGGGCCTTTGTTTGACTATTACGCTCGCAAATACGGTGTTAAAAATGACTCATGATTGTGCGCGCCCCCGGGGTTGACCGGGATTTATTACATATAAACTGCGCTTTTTCCGTCATTCTTTGCCTGGTCTTTGCTTCGCTCACAACGTCGTATCAAGGCCTCAAGGTTATTTTAGTTGATTCTTGTCCACCAGGTATCAAAATTAACACCGGATTTTGGAAAGACTTTTGGGTGGTTTAGTGTTTTCCAATAAGCAATACGCTGTTTAGGGAGGTGCCATTGCGGAATTACATAGTGTTTTGACAGCAACACCCGGTCTAGTACCCGTGTTCGGGTCACAAGAGAATCTCTGTCAGGTGCGGCAATGATCATATCGACCAGCTGGTCTACAACGGGGTCAGATACACCAATATAGTTACGAGTGCCGGGAATATCTTTATTGCTTGAATACCAGTAATCACGTTGTTCATTACCTGGTGAGTTAGACTGCGCCAGCGTCATGATAAACATGTCGTAATCGTATTTCCTGATACGACCGATATACTGGTTGGTGTCAACCAGGCGAATTTTTGCGTCGATACCCAGCTTCTCAAGGTTTTTTGTGAAGGGGTGAATTATGCGCTCAAAGCTTTTTTGGTAGAGCAGTATTTCAAATGTAAATGGCTCAGATGTCGCATTGTTGACCAGTTTCCTGTTTTTAATGGACCAGCCAGCTTCTTTAAGTAGCTTTAATGCTTTACGCAGATTTTTACGAATATTGCCCGAACCATCAGTCTTAGGTACCTCATTTGCCGTGGTAAATATGCTGGCAGGTAGTTGGTCTTTAAAGGCGTTAAGTATTTTTAGCTCTGCTTCACTGGGTAAGCCTTCTGACGCCAGCTCTGAGTTTTCAAAATAGCTGTTAGTGCGTTTGTACTGGCCAAAAAACAGCTGTTTATTTGTCCACTCAAAGTCGAATGCGTAACCTAATGCTTCTCTAACCTTAGGGTCACTAAAAATCTTACGTCGCGTGTTATAGATGAATGCTTGCATACCGACAGGTTGTTGGTGCTTGACCTCTTCCTTAACGATAATGCCTTTATCAAACTTCTCTCCGGTGTAGGCTGTCGCCCAGTTTTTTGCTGTGTTCTCCACTCTAAAATCGTATTCACCCGCTTTAAAGGCCTCTAGAGCGATTGTTTGATCGCCATAGTACTCATAGATAACTTCATCGAAATTATAGTGTCCTTTTCTAACGGGAAGGTCTTTTGCCCAATAGTCTTTAACTCGTTCGTATGTGATGGATCGCCCCGTATTAAAAGACTTGATTTTGTATGCGCCACTTCCTATTGGTGCATCGAGCGTCGACTTTGAAAAATCCCGTGTGTCCCAGTAGTGCTTTGGTAGTACTGGAAGTTGACCAAGTATAAGCGGAAGCTCGCGGTTCTCATTGTTTTTGAAGTCAAACTTTACTTGATTTGGTGCGACTTTTGACACATTCGACACATCACCATAATAGGCCTTATAAAAGGGCGCACCATGTTCGATAAGGCTGTTAAATGTAAAAATAACGTCTTCCGGTGTAACCGGCTTGCCGTCTTGAAAGCGGGCTTTCGGGTTTATATGAAAGACAACCCAGCTGCGATCTTCAGGCATCTCTATTTTTTCGGCTATTAGCCCGTATTGACTAAACGCCTCATCTTCAGATTGTACGGTTAAGGTGTCGTATAAATAGTGGCTCACGCCTGCTGCCGGAACACCTTTAAGTACAAAGGGGTGAAAGCTGTCATAGCTGTTCGAGACAACGCCAAGTCGTGCTTTTCCACCTTTGGGGGCTTTGGGGTTAGCGTACTCAAAGTGAGTAAAATCTGCCGGGTATTTCACTTCACCGTGCATGGCCACGGCATGCCGAGGTGTTGTTTTTTGGCTGTTGCTGACAGAGCTTTTCTCTGATGCATACGTTGCAACTGAGAGCGTTAACAACACCGTACAACATACAAGTTTTTGGCGTGCTGCGGTCTCGAAGAAAGACGTTGAATGCTGTTTAATATAAGTGAGAAGCATAGAAATCATTGTATATACCGAGTGATATTATTATTTGATCCACCAATTTTCAAAACCCAGCTTATAAGGCGGTTGTTGATCGGGTTTACTGAATTTATCCCAGTAGGCAATACGGTGATAATTCAAGTGCCAATTTGGAATTATATAGTGATTCCATAGTAGCACACGATCAAGTGCTTTCGTCGCGGTTATAAGTTGTTGACGGTTTTTCGCTTTAACAATTGATTCAGTTAAGTGGTCAACGGCCGAATGGTTGACTCCCGCATAGTTTCGACTTCCTTTTATTTCTCTGGTTGAAGAGTGAAAATATTCACGTTGCTCATGGCTTGGAGAGAGGCCTTGAGCCAGCACGAATGTTGTCATGTCGAAGTCAAAATTATCAAGCCTGACTTTGTATTGATTTGCCTCAACCAGTCTGACTGAAGCGTTGACACCTGTTTTTCTTAAATTTTCAATAAACGGCTCAATCACTCTTTTTAATCCAGCCTGCCTAATAAGTATTTCAAATTTGAAGTGGGTTTGTGAGTTGGCATCATAAAGCATCCCGTTTTTGAGCTGCCAACCGGCACTCTTGAATAGATTAAGCGCTTGTTTTTGTCTTGCCCTGATACTTCCTCGCCCTGAACTCTTTCTTCCCGAGCTTGCTCTGCCTGAACTGCTTTTAGGGGACGCGCTGGCTGTTAATAAATGGTTGTGCGAAAAAGGAGTTGAGAACAAACTTTCGGGCAGTTGGTTGCGATACGGTTCTAGCAACTCAAGTTCTTTCGCGTCAGGTTTGGATCGTGATGAGTCATAGATGGAGTTTGGGTAGTAGCTACTGTTTCGGGTATATGCATCATGAAATATATTTTTGTTAGTCCACTCAAAATCGAAGAGCAGAGCTATCGCCTGACGAACTTCTGCTGACTGAAAAAGGGGCTTCCTGGTATTAAAAAACAAGCCTTGTGTACCAGCTGGAATCTGATGAGGAATCTCTTCTTTAATGACATTTTTGCTCTTCAGTGCTGGAAAGTTATAACCGGCAGCCCAATTCTTGGCGGTGTATTCGTAAAATGCGTCGAACTCTCCGCTTTTGAACGCCTCAAAAGCAATGGTTTGATCCCGGTAGTAATCGAACTGAATGGTATCGAAATTATACCTTCCTTTGTTAACCGGAAGATCCTTACCCCAGTAGTTGATGTTACGCTCAAAGGTGATGAACTTTCCCGGGGACAAAGCCTTTATTTTGTATGGACCACTTATAACGGGAGGCTTCAGCGTTGTCTTGGTGAAATCTTTGTCTTGCCAATAGTGTTTAGGAAGGATGGGAAGCTCGCCGAACCTTAGGAGGTCTGAGCCAGCGTTCTCATCTTTAAAAAGAACTTTGACAGCCCGCTTATCCAGAACAACAACGTCCTTAATGCCATTTAGGTTTTGGCGAAATTGCGGGTGCCCTTTGTTGATTAGTGTTTGCCATGAAAATAACACATCCTCAGCGTCTATCGAGTGGCCGTCTTGGAAACGTGCACTTTCTCTGATCTTAAATATGCACCAACTGAGGTTGGCGGGGTAGCGAATAGACTCTGCAATAAGGCCGTAGGCAGATTGAGGTTCGTCTCCGGAGCGTGTTGTGCCGTCAGTGCCCGACAATAGTGTATCGGTCTCTTCAGAAAAGCCATACATGTATTGCCCAGGGGTATTTATCGGGCTGATGCCTCTGAGCGTATAAGGGTTTAAGGTGTCAAATGTTCCGAACCCCATCAACCTTATGTGCCCACCTTTGGGCGCGTCTGGATTAACATAATCAAAGTGAGAAAAGTCAGAGGGGTACTTCAGGTCGCCATACAGTGCAAAACCGTGGCTCTCAATAATACTTTCAGCGCTAATAGTCGATGTTTTTAAGATAAGGTAGGTAAGCACAAATAAGGGTGAAAAACGCACCATTAACGGCCTTATAAAATCGCGCATTTGAGTCCGGAAGTTATTATTTTTTGGGGCGAAATATCAAACTATCAATACCTTATCAGGATCATTAGCTATATTAAAGTTAAACTAACTTAAAAATATTTCATTTAATTCAGTGCAACTGGAGGTTGTTGGTGGATAAAAAGGGGTTGGCGGCATGGGTCGAGCGCCTGGACAGCGAAGAAGGTGTTGTACTTACATCTGTTCTTGCAGAACTCAATGAGCTGACATCGTCTGATGAAACATCAGCTAATCAGTTGGCTGAGGTTATTTTAAAAGACGCCTCATTAACCACTCAGGTGCTGAAGGTTGCAAATACTGTCCACTTTAACCCAACCGGTAGCCCGGTAACGACGGTCAGTCGATCTATTCTGACGGTCGGCTTCAATACCATCAAAAGCATATGTATTACGATCAAAGTGCTTGAGAGTATACTCCAGGGGCAGCCCTCAACCAGGCTTTTCGAATTGATGGCTGACTCTATACATGCTGCTATACAGGCGCGAAACATCTGTACAAAAATGTCTGCGGACGGCAAAGAAGAGGTCTTTGTCGCGACCCTGTTATTGCACTTGGCTGAAATGTTAGTGCTGTCTAGTGGAGAGAGCGAAGTCGCAGAACTTAATGAGCAAGTCGAGGAGGGGGCGACAGATAAAGAGCGTGACCGTATTGCAGAAAGAGTTATTGGTGTCAGTTTTAAACGTTTGGCGCTAGCGCTGGTAAAAAACTGGAGGCTTGGGGGCGTGTTACAGGAGTCTTTGCAGCCTTCCTCTAAGATGTCTCGTAAAGCCGATGCGGTATTAATTGGAGAAGAAGTTAGCCAGGCATCGAAAAAAGGGTGGGATTCACCCGAAATGAAAGCGTTGATTAAGAAAATTTCAGCATTTACCAATAGTGGCGCAAAAGATGTTGAGGCAATGGTTCAGGAAAGTGCTAATGAGGCCGCTGAGGTCGCAGCCAATTATGGTAGCGATGTTCTTGTTGCAATGATACCCAGCAGTCGCTCCATTGAGGCAGCAGATGACGCAAGCCTTGAAGCAAAAAGCAGTCATGAGCCAAACCCGGAACTACAGCTCCAAATCTTGCAGGAGCTAACGAGTATGATGATGGAGGGGGTTGATATGAACTCGCTTTTTCAAATGATACTTGAAGGACTGCATCGGGGGGTCGGTTTAGAAAGAGTTTGCTTAGCCATATTTGATAAAGGACGTGAAGTCATTTCTGCCAAATATGTTTTAGGTGAGGGAACAGATGAGTGGCGCAGTAAATTTAAATTCAATTTTGTTAAAAGCCGATCTGGCTTTTTGTTCCAGCTGTTTAGCGCCGGTAAACCCACTTGGATTGGCAATCCACAGTTCAAAGAGCTGACGGCTGCCGTCACGCCCGGCTATATTGCCGTAACAGGGGTTCGTCAATTCTTGATATCGCCTATAAAGGCCAACAGAAAGCCCATTGGTTTCCTATATGCTGACCTGGGTGAAAGTAAGCGGGCGTTAAACGAGGCTTACTTTAATGGATTCAAGCATTTCTGTGCTCAAGTCAATATGTGCCTGGCTGTGCTGGCAAACAAGAGCTAAGGGTTGTTATATCTACTACTTAGGCGTTAGGTTTGTCGTTGTCAGCGTTTTGTTTACGCAGCCGTTATGAGCCGTTTGTTACATCAATATGCAGCTTAAGCCGTTGGCCGGGTTTAAGATATTTTTTTGGGTCAATATTATTCCAGGTAACTATTTGTTTGACTGTAACGTTAAATTTACCTGCAATACGCGCCAGAGAGTCGCCCCGTCTCACTTTATAGCCAATCTTTCGAATATTTTTACGCCCAGGGGGGGAGAAACCTCTTGCTACCGTTGCTGGAGCCGCTTTTGTCCAGATGACTAACTTTTTGCCAGGCTTTAACGGGTCAGTCGGTGCCATGCTATTCCATTTGGCGAGGCTTCTGACGCCTACTTTGTACTTTCTCGAAATATCCCAAAGGGTATCACCAGCCCGAACAGTGTATTCAAGTTTGGATCTGCTTTTTCCTCTCGGAACGGCGTTTTGTTTCTTCTGAATTCTATTGTCAGAACTGAATGAGTAATAAGCGTTCCCCTTCGCTGCCACAGGAATAAGCAGTTTTTGCCCCTGACGTATTAAATTGGAACGAAGGTTATTTGCCTGCTTAATGACTGATGGGGTGGTGTTATACTTTTTGGCGATTCGTATCAGGGAGTCGCCGGACTTTACGCTGTAACGCTGCCAGCTGAGTCGTTGGTTTGCTGGAATAGATGCCAGCGCCGTTTTAAATTGTTCAGTATTCGCTATGGGAATAAGCAGGCGATGTGGGCCGATGGGTGAGGTTGCCCATCGGTTAAAACCCGGGTTCAGAAGGTATAGCTCTTCTACAGATATATTGGCCATTTTGGCCGCTTGGGCCAGGTCAATCTGAGAACCGACTTTAACAATGTCAAAATAGGCCTCGTTTGGTAGAGGTTTTAGCGTTATTCCATACTTTTCTGGCTCTTTTATAAGCTTGGAGATCGCTAGTAGCTTAGGAACATAAGCCCGGGTCTCCCTTGGTAGTTTAAGAGACCAGTAGTCAGTTTTTCGGCCTCTTTTTTTGTTATATCGAATGGCTTTTGAAACCGTACCGCCACCTGAGTTGTAAGCCGCCAATGCCAGTAGCCAGTCACCATCAAAGCGGTTGGCCAGGGCTTGAAGGTAAGTCAGGGCTGCGTCAGTAGATGCGACAATGTCGCGTCGGCCGTCATACCACCAGTCCTGTTTCAGGCCAAACGCTTTGCCTGTGCCGGGTATAAACTGCCATATACCCGACGCCCTGCCATGGGAGTACGCGAATGGATCAAAGGCACTTTCTACGACGGGGAGAAGAGCAAGCTCCAGCGGCATTCCTCTTTTTTCGGTTTCTTGTACGATGTAGTGCAGATATCGTGAAGAGCGCGCCGTTGTTCTATCTATGTAACGTTGGTGTTTCTTATACCAGTTTAACTGCATTTCAATGCGAGGGTTATTCAGGTCAAGGTCTAACTTGAACCCACTACGCATTCTTAACCAAAGATCCTGACTTCCTGATGCTGTATCCAGCGGGCTGTTTATTTCGGCCTCAACCAGTCGGTCTGCAAACCTGGTTGTTACTGGTGCACAGTCAACGTCGTAACATCCGCTGATGAGTAGCTCTTTAGTGTTGCGGTTGGCGTGAGTGCTTTGTTGGCTGGCTTCTTCACTCCCTTCTTCGGCAGCAATGACTATCTCTTCAGATTGAACGGCTGAGTCTTGCGACTCAAACAGAGAAAATATTGAGGAGAATGGCTTATCTGTGGACTCAGCTTGTGGCTCGTTGTGAGTATTACTCTCATTGTCCCCATTAGTAGGGGAAGTGGAGCATGCAGATATTGAACAGAACAGTAAGATAAAAAGTGAAATTCGAATCATTAAAACGCACAATCTGAGAAAAAGTCGGTACTTTAAGTCGTGCAAAAGCACTGCGTAGGCGAGAGAACTGCTAGTTGAATCGATAGCTCCCGACGATGGCAAAGTCTATTGACCTGTTCGTAATGGGTCAATAGCTTACACTGAGTAATTAATTATTTTTAATTTAACATACTCCTGACTCAGTGACAGGGTTTGTGAATTGATTGATCAATATTGCTAAAGAGGCCTTTGCAGGCTGTATTTGTAACAACGATCGTCGTGAAAAGTCTCTCAAAATGAGTCCTTCCATGATCGAAGTGCTGTGAATACTTCAAGTTCTGACAACATTTCTAAATTTGAGTGCCGCGATACAGATTCTTTAATCTCCGCTTTGTCACATCTAAGGAACGGGTTAATTTCAAGCTCTGTTTGAATGGATGTTGGCAAGGTAGGTAAGCCATTTACTCGCTTCTTCTGGCAGCTTTGGGCGTAGTCTTTGATTTTCTGGTTATGAGGCGCTACGGCTTCACTAAATGCCAAATTGGCTAGTGTATATTCGTGGGTGCAGTATACCTTTGTATCAGTTGGGTGTTTTGCAAGTGCTTTCAGTGACGTTAGCATTTGTTTGGGGGAGCCTTCAAATAGGCGCCCGCAGCCGCTTGAAAATAACGTGTCTCCACAGAACAGCCAAGGGCTTTTGTGTTGAGGGTCAGACGGCGAAAAGAAACTGATATGGTCAAGTGTATGCCCTGGCACTTCACTGACTCTAAATTGAGTGTTAAATATTGATATTTCATCACCCTGTGTGAGTGGGTTATTAATCTGCGAGATTTTGCTGTTCGCAGGCCCATACACATCTATAGCGGACGTTGCTGTTTTTGCCGCTTCTTTCAGCAGCGGGTCAATTCCATCAGTATGGTCATAGTGGTGATGAGTAACCAATATGCTATGAAGTGTCAGGTGATTGTCCTGCATGTATTTAACTACGGGCTTCGCATCGCCTGGGTCGACCACTACGCACTGCCTTGTTGCGGGGTTTTCAATACACCAGATGTAGTTGTCTGAGAATGCTTTGATGGGGTGTACTGTTAACATAAGTTTGTCCGTTTTAAAATTTGTGAAGAGGATTGCTTCCCACTCAAATAAGCTCAATCTTAATGGTTAAAGAATGGATTTTAAACCGTATAGGTTTATAGTAGCTCTACTATAATAAATAAGCTTATTAACTCTGCTCGTTTGAGATTACATTTGGTAATGGCGGAAGGGAGGTTATATGGGACGCAAACGGGGTGACTCTCAATGTGACTATGTTCATATACAGCAAACATTTGAACAATGGTTCCAGACGCCGCTCGGCCGGGTTCTTTTATCTGACCAGAGACGCAATATCGAACGCCTGATTGGACGAATGTTTGGGTATCAGCAGTTAGAAATGCTGGTTAGCCACCGGTTACCAATGGGTAATAGCAGTAGCCTTGGCCACACTATCATGGCTGTACCTCAATGGCAGCCAGATATGCCAGAAAATGTGCTGGTGACCGAAAGCCATGAGCTTGGTTTATGTCACGATAGTATTGATTTGGCTATTTTGCACCACACCTTGGATTTTGCTTCTTCACCTCATCAAGCATTGAGAGAAGTCTCAAGAGTTGTACGAGGAAGTGGACATATTCTTATCGTTGGCTTTAACCCGTTAAGTATGTGGGGAGTGCGGAAGCTGCTGTCGAGAAAAAAGAAAGCGCCTTGGAATGGGCGGTTTATTTCGGGTTATCGAATAGAAGACTGGTTAAATTTGCTTGATTTTGAAATATGCAGCACTCACTACCACTTCTTAAGGCCGCCGATTGAAAGCTACCGTTTTTTAGAGCGTTTTTCGTACATAGACCAGCTTGATAAAGGTGGGGTGCCTTTGGGCGCTTATTATATGGTTCTTGCGAAGAAACAGGTAGGTTGTTCGATTGCCAGACGTCCTGACTGGAAAAAAGCGAAAGTGATAGGGTTACCCGTTGCCAACCGAATGAAACCATAAATTGAGCCTGCTTCAAGCGAGGTTGCCAGTTATCGTTAAATGATTTAGTGTGCCTGTCCAATTTTGAGCGCATTAAGGTTGTTAACGTCAAATGGGGTTACAGCGCGACAAAGTGATAATTTATACCGACGGTGCATGTAAAGGGAACCCTGGGCCTGGAGGTTGGGGGGCTGCCTTGAAGTCGGGACAACACAAAAAACATATCTATGGTGGAGAACCCAATACGACGAACAACCGAATGGAGTTAATGGCGGCAATAAAGTCGCTTCAGTTACTTAACCGTCCATGTGACGTTGATATTTATACTGATTCTCAATATGTGCGTAAAGGAATCACCACATGGATACACGGGTGGAAAAAGAATGATTGGCGTACTTCGTCGAAAACGCCGGTTAAGAATGATGATTTATGGAAAGCGCTTGACGCAGAAGTGCAGCGCCATAAGCTGAATTGGCACTGGGTTAAAGGGCATAGCGGACACCCTGGGAACGAAATGGCAGATGCACTGGCGAACAAGGGTGTTAATGCCGTGCTCAAAAGCAATTAGGCATCAAACGCAGGCGTTGGGCAAAGGTCACGATAAGAACAGTTGAGGAAAGTTTGTCGCATGAGACAGGTAGTTCTAGATACAGAAACAACCGGCCTGGAGCCATCACAGGGTCACCGGATAATAGAAATCGGTTGTGTTGAGGTGATCGACCGGAAATTAACCGGGAATCACTATCACCAATATATTAACCCTCAACGAGAAGTTGAAAGTAGTGCAATTGAAGTCCATGGTATTACCAATGAATTCTTGGCCGATAAGCCAATCTTCAAAGATATAGCCGCAGAGTTCCTGGCGTTTATCAATGGGGCAGAGCTGGTGATACATAATGCGGCGTTTGATATTGGGTTTATCAACCATGAATTCTTGATGCTGCAAGATAGCCCTGGAAAAGTAGAACAGTATTGTGGGGTTCTCGATACACTTGCGTTAGCGAGGAAGAAGCACCCGGGGCAGCGCAATAGCTTGGATGCACTCTGCAAGCGCTATGGTATCGATAACAGCATGCGTGACCTGCACGGCGCATTGCTGGATTCTGAAATCCTGGCCGATGTTTATCTAATCATGACTGGGGGGCAGACGATGCTCTCACTGGGTGGAGATAATGCCTCTGAGGAAATTACAGGCGTACAGCGTTTGCCTTCAGACCGCCCAAGCCTGCAGATTTTGAGGGCATCTGCACAAGAGCTGGCGGATCACGAAAGTCGCCTGGATGCTATAGAAAAACAGTCTGGAAGCGCTATATGGAGGGCTCAGTAGCGTTTTCTTTCGATATATGCTTTTGGATCATATCTTTTCAGAGCGATTTGCAAGGGCCTGATTGCCTATTTCTCCCCCGTGCTCCTTTTCTTAATGTCTCAGATTTTAACACTATGTTTTGATGGGGGAAGGGTTCAGTCTGAAAGCCATCAATGTACTTAACCTTATCATGCTATCAGTGAACTGAAACCAGCTACGCTTGCCTGTTGGGTTAAGTGTTTCGTTTTAGTCTATCCTTAACAAAATAAACGGGGTGTTTCCCGCAGACATAAACGAAATAGGTAGGCTAAAAAGCAATTTATACAAAGTTACTAAAAGTAATGCTTTGATACAGTCAATTTCTTGTATCACATGAAAAATGTGTTATAAGTTAAAGTTAAATAAAAAATTATTAGTGATCCTCTAAGTTGTAAGGTACACGATTTACGAGGTTTACAGGCGCGGCAATAAAGCCAAAAGTGGGTGTCCAATTAAAATTAGGAATTGGTAGTGTATGACTGCAGCTTCAGTAGGGGCGAAGGCTAATTCGTTTGAACTCGTTCAGTCAGAGATCGAAACAACCGTTAAACAGGCCGAGAAAAACCTGGAGCGATTCCAGGAAAACAGAGAAAGCGGCGAAGATTTACAGAACTGTATAGACTTCCTTAACCAGCTTCGCGGCATATTCGTGCTTGTTGAAATTCAAGGCGGGGTTTTGTTGTGCCATGAAGCCGTCTCTCTTGCTAATGAAGTACCTGTGGGGGCAACTGACGACAAAAACAACTTGCTCACTTCACTCAATAACGCATTGTTTATTTTAAGGCGCTATATTGAATACTACCAGCAGCGGCGCGAAGACCATCCTGAATTACTCTTACCAATCATTAACGAGCTAAGAGTCGCAATTAAGAATAAGCCATTTCCAGATTCGCACTTTTTTGATGTAGATATGCAGCGCAAGGTAGACCATTGCGTTAATCTTGATATCGCTGACGCTTCTGAGATCACCGACTTTGATCTTCGGGCGAGACGCCTGAGGCATATGTATCAAGTAGCGTTGCTGGGTATTATTCGTGAACAAAATTTATCAGTTAGTACTAAGCTTCTGACTCGATCTGCACTAGGGTTATCCAAGTTATGTGGTAACTCTCCTTTGTCTGGTTTGTGGTGTTTGCTGGCAATCGCCGGGCAGGCAATTAATGATCGGCAAATGGAGGCGACCCAGTCTCGTAAGCGCCTATTGATGAGAATTGAACGCTACACGAAAGAGCTCGTGTATGTCGGAAAGGTGGTTACGTCAAAAACGGCACCAGATTCAATCATTAAAGAGTTGCTATACATCCTGTCACTCAGTGGTTCTAACAACCAGGAGGTGAGGGATATTTTACAGGCATACGATGTAAAACCACTGGCACTGGATGAGCAAAAGTTGGTCTCTCATCGAAAGAGACTGTTTGGCCCTGGTGTTGATGTATTGCGCTCATTGTCCGGTGCCCTGATTGAAGAAATATCTCAGCTTAAAGATAAGTTGGATATTATTGAACGGGGGATCGATCCCGACGTCACCGACTTTAGCGTTATATCTTCAGGTTTAGAGAAGCTTGCTAGCACCCTTGTAATGCTGGACTTAACCCAGTTAGCTGAACTGGCTACAAGTCAAAATGAAGCGCTTAAAACCTGGTCTGAAGGTGGAAAAACACCAACTGAAGAAGAGTTAATTGCCGTTGCGAATGCAGTATTGACTATTGAGCAGGCTATTAAGCGATTTGAAGAAACAGGGATAACGCCAGAGCTCGATAACAGTATTAAAGTTGAGCAGGGCGTTGAAAACAGCCCATACCTTTCTGAGGCGATGATTGTTGTAACAGATGAAGCCCAGTCGGGGATTACACTTACCAAAAGGGCGATTACAGCATTTGTTGAGTCCAACTGGGATAAGATGCACTTAGCCAATGTGAAAACAACGTTGAATGCCGTTCGCGGAAGTATGTTCATGGTGGGCGAAGAGCGGTTGGCTGCTGCGTTAGCTGCAAGCGCTGAGTGTATAGATAATGAGTTGCTCGAAAAGGATAGTCGACCAGAAGAGTCGGTATTAGACACGCTTGCTGATACTCTGACCTCACTCGAATACTATATTGAAACCATTAGTGGCAGAGAGTCTGTTAATACGGACTTATTATCCCTTGCTGAAGAAAGTCTGAAGTCCATCAACTATCCAGTTTCGTGAATGCGTAAAATAGGATAACGGTTATTCATCGTTACATTAATTGATTAGTGCAGTTATTCCTATGTTATACATCATTCTCAGTCTGTTGCTTGCCCTTATCGCCGTACTACTAACGGCTGTTGCTCTAAAGACCCTGCTGGGTCGTCGATGGATTATGGCGTGGTTGAGAGGAACCGCTTCACTGTTGGCGATTGCCTTTTCACTTGTACTTATTGCCATCGCATGGGACTTCTTATCCTATGGCGTTATTTCAGACGATCAAACGATTGCTACGGTGGCAGTTAAAGAGGTCGCCGATAAGGAATACCAAATTACTGTTGCGTTACCTGAAGGTGAGGAGGGCGAGTATTCAGTTAAAGGTGATCAGTGGCAGCTTGATGTACGAATGATTACCTGGAGTGGCCCGCTGGCAATGTTAGGCCTTGAGCCCGGATATCGCTTAGACCGGTTAAGTGGGCGATATATTTCGTTGGAGGATGAGCGTGCCGAAGCGAGAACAGTTTATGATATTAGCGGTGCAACATCTGTCGCAGATGTGTGGTCAGCGGTTAATAATAACGCTTGGTTACCTTGGGTTAAGGCTAAATATGGCAGTGCAACCTATCTGCCGATGAAGGATGGTGCGTTGTATGCGGTATTGCTGAACAATCAGGGGCCGTATGCAAAACCGTTGAATGAACCGGCCGAGTCAGCTGTTAATAATTGGCAATAGTTCTATATTCCGTAAACCATTGAGGGAGCGATTTGCTGCGTCGCGGAGGAAGTCGGTATTGTGTCTTAACGTAGCGGCAATAAAAAAGGCAGAGATATTCTGCCTTTTTTACTCTAATCTGCTAGAAGCTTAGCTGATGTCGAAAAGCTCACCTAGCTTGGTTGCCAGCATCATGTCACCTTCTGCACGAAGTTGACCTGCCATGAATGCTTGCATACCGTCAGTTTCGCCACTTACGATTCCCTGAAGTGTCTCACTGTTCATGATCAGCGTTACAGATGGATCGTTATGCTCACCAGGAATCAGCTCACATGTGCCGTCGTTGATAACCAAGTGGTAAGAATCGGCATCTTCGATTTCAAATTGGTATACTAGGTCTACCCCTGCTGCTGCATCGGCGTTAAAGTTGTCTTTTAATGTCTCGAAGATTTTTGCTACAGGCATTTGTATATCCTTCTGCGTGTTTAGATTAACTCACACTTTCTAATTTAGACTTTAGATATCATGTGATGTTACTGTATCTTTCTTAATTTATGAGTCGATAATTAATCGAGCAAAGTGAGGTTATGTGTAATTGATCAGTATGTCAATAGCCAATCGAACGCTTGTTTGAAAATAAATGAACGCCAAATCAATAAAGCTTGGTGGCGTGATAGTTTGTTTAAGAAGGCTTGTATTTGTTTTAAAAGCCCTCATATTCGAGCGTTGACTTAATGAATTTATAGCAAAGATCGTCCGGGAGCAGAAAATTGCCGAATGCTCTGTTGTTTTTGAGATTTACACTTAATATATCTAAAACTTATTAGTAAAGGGGAAGTTGCTTGGAATTTTTGGCGGAGTATGGCGTTTTTCTAGCTAAGGCAATAACGGTAGTGATTGCTGTTGTGTTGGCGGTTGCGGGTATTGTAGCAGTATCGGCGAAGGGTAAGCACGCTACTGAGGGCGTTATTGAAGTTAATAAGGTGAACAAGCGAATTTCGAACATGAAGGATGCGCTTGAGGGCGAAATATTAGACAAGGATGAAATAAAAGAAAAAGAGAAGGCCGCTAAGAAGGATAAAAAAAACCAGAGTAAAAGTTCCGCCAAAGGGGATAGTAAGCCAGCCAAGAGAATGTATGTCATCGACTTCGATGGCGATATTAAAGCGTCTGAAAATGAGACGCTCAGAAATTCGATTACTGCGGTGCTATCTGTTGCCGACCCCAAAAATGATGAGGTGGTGGTAAGGCTGGAGAGTGGCGGTGGTATGGTTCACTCTTACGGATTGGCGTCTGCTCAGTTGGATCGCATCAAAAATGCGAATATCCCTCTGACTGTTTGTGTCGATAAGGTGGCTGCCAGCGGTGGTTATATGATGGCGTGCGTAGCGGATAAAATCCTGGCGTCTCCTTTTGCGGTGCTTGGTTCAATAGGCGTGGTGGCCCAGCTGCCGAACTTTAATAAACTATTAAAGAAAAACAGTATTGATATAGAGCTTTTGACCGCGGGTGAGCATAAGCGAACGTTGACTATGTTTGGTGAAAACACTGATCAGGG
Organism: Alkalimarinus coralli; assembly: GCF_023650515.1. Classification (NCBI taxonomy): domain Bacteria; kingdom Pseudomonadati; phylum Pseudomonadota; class Gammaproteobacteria; order Alteromonadales; family Alteromonadaceae; genus Alkalimarinus; species Alkalimarinus coralli. Next base: position 1,880,888 of record NZ_CP096016.1, on the reverse strand, counting down.
TAGGGAAAAGTTTAAACACGACTTGGAAGATACTCATGAGCTGTTTAAGTCATTTGTCAGAGAGCACCGGCCGGTTGTGAATATTTCCGAGGTGGCCAACGGTGATGTTTGGTTTGGTAAGCGTGCGCTGGATGTAAATCTTGTTGATGAACTTAAAACATCTGATGAGTATATTTCTCAGGCCTGCGAATCGCTGGATGTATTTGAAGTAAAATATAAAGAGAAGAAATCCCTTCAGGAAAAGCTGGGGTTATCAATTGCTGCTGGTGTTGAACAGGCTATACAAAAGCTAATCAGTACTGCACAGCAGAGTCGCTTTATTTCGTAATATAATAGAGGTTTTAGATGCGGCTATCTGAAACCTCATTTCTCCTTCTGCTTTAGTCTCTTCTTAATTTATCGCTTACGGCAATTGGGCTTGGGAAGCGGAAAATAACCACATAAGAATTCAATATAAACGTAATTATCGCAGTTGCCTGTATCACATGGGATGCATTCGTTCCGATGATGGCGGTAGACGTTGCTAAAAAGGCAATAAGCAAAGAAAACTCGCTTATTTGCCCTAACCTGAATCCCACTTCCCAAGACTGGTCAGCAGGCTCCTTAATAAAGCCCAGTAAATAACGAAAAGCGATGGGTTTCACAATAAGCATGCAGATGGCGAGTATTGTGGACGCTAATATGACCTCTGAAAGAAGTCCCAAATTAAAACTAGCCCCTAGCGAAAAGAAAAACAATATAAGAAAAAAATCTCTAAGCGGTTTTAGGTGCACCGCTATGTATTGAGATATAGGGCTGGTAGCAATACTGATACCGCCGATAAACGCGCCGATTTCAAGTGACAAACCACAAAGTTCAGCTAGTTGTGCAATACCAAGGCACCAGCCGATGGCAAGAAGAAATATGTACTCATGAAATCGGTCAAAATGCTGAAGAAGCTTAACGATAATATATTTGACGGCTAGAAATGCTACCAGTACCAAGATTGGAAGCATAATTAGTGTTTGCAGGAATTGCTGCCAGGTGGACTCTGACTCTTTTCCGCCCAACATTAGTAGAACGATGATCGCAATTAAATCCTGAAGCAATAAAAGCCCTACAACAAGTTCACCGGTATGACGGTGATGAAGCACGGTTGTAGGCAATAATTTTATGCCAATGATTGTGCTTGAAAACATCATGGCTACGCCAATGACGATACTCTCTGTTTGGGAATAACCAAACAACTTTGCGATGATGTAGCCACAGGCTGCAAATATTATTGAGCTTCCAATCGCGACAACAGTGGCTTTCCTAAGCATGCGGGCAAGGTTGCTTGGCTGCATATCCAGCCCTAAAAGAAATAATAGAAAGATAATGCCTATCTCTGCTATTTCTGAGAGCAAGTGTGCATCAGTTACCAAGTGAAGCCCATAAGGCCCCAGGATGGCCCCCAGTGCAATATAGGCAACGAGCAAGGGTTGCCTGGTGTAAAGAACGACTGATGCCAGAACGGCGGCACCCGAAAATATCAGAAAGAAAGATGTGACTATAGACTGGCTATCCATAAAACTAATACATCCATTTACGACGGGTTTGTTGAAAACAAACAGAATGAGAAGTAGTTTTCCAGTTAATGGTACACCATTATTCTAGTATAGAATATGCAACTTGAGCTTTAGTAGCGCTAATGTGGTTGAATTTGTTTGAGTGAACTAACTTGTCTGATCATAAAATGCCCTTATTTGTTAGCCAATGTTCTTGGTGGTGTGGGGCGGAGGGAAAAGCGTTATCGAAACAGCAGGTTAAAAGGCTGAACTATAGCGTTGTCTTTTAACCTGCTGCTTAGGTAGGAGATTATCTTCTGCGGAACAATGGGGTGGGGTTGTCGCACCCGGCTTGGTAGCTATTGGAAAAGTCGCTTAGACCGCTAAGTGCTATCTCAATGTCCCTGTCAGCTCTTACTGCGAAAGCGTTAAATCCACAGCGCTTCATATAAAACAACTGATCTTGTAATACGTCGCCAATCGCTCTAAGCTCGCCCTGGTAGTTATACCGTTCACGCAGTAGTCGAGCGTAAGAGTAACCTCTACCGTCTGCAAACTTAGGGAAATTAATGGCTACTACTGGTAGTGCATCTACATCACATTCGAGTGGAGCAGGCTCTTCGTGGCTATCAAGCCATACGCCTACATTTTTTCGAGCAAGAAGAGCATCTCTATTTTCTAGCCAGTAATCCAGTGGAACGATGACTGACTGCTCAGGGAGAGTGCCTTGAAAGTCGCTTTCAACGATAATCCAGTTATCTTCGATAACCTGGTTGTCCTTAATGAGCTTTGGCATAAACACGCTCCTTAAATGGGGTCATTCCAATTCGGCGATATGTATCAAGGAACAACTCTTCGTCTGTTCTGTTTTCGACATATACGTTGATAATTTTCTCGACAATATCTGCCATTTCTTCCTGTGCAAAAGATGGCCCGAGAATCTTTCCAATTGACGCATCTTTTCCAGAGCAGCCTCCGAGGGATACCTGGTAGAACTCCTGGCCCTTTTTGTCGACGCCTAATATACCAATATTTCCAACATGGTGATGACCACAGGCATTCATGCAGCCAGAAATATTGAGCTCAAGCTCGCCAAGGTCATACAGGTAATCCAGGTCGTCAAAACGCTTTTGAATCTGTTCTGCTATGGGAATTGATTTGGCATTTGCGAGCGCACAGAAGTCTCCCCCTGGGCAGCAAATAATATCAGTCAACATGTTCAGGTTAGGGGTTGCAAAGCCGGCTGCTTGAGCCTTTTTCCATAGTTCAAACAAGTCGGACTGCTTAACATCCGCTAAAACAATATTTTGATCATGAGCGACTCGAACTTCGCCAAAGCTGTATTGATCTGCCATATCAGCAATTATCTCAAGCTTTTTGTCACTGACATCACCTGGCGGTATCCCTGTCTTCTTAAGCGTTAGTGTCACAATTGAGTAGCCGTCAACTTTGTGCTCGTTGGTGTTGCGTTTAACCCAGTTGGAAAATGCCTTATTGGAGGCCAGTTGCTCCTCAAATGAACCAAGCGAAACACTGTCTTCGTAATTTGGCGCAACAAAAAACTGTTTTACACGACCAATTTCGTCAGTTGTTAATTTAGCTTCACTGTCTTTAATGTGTTGCCACTCGTCTGCAACTTTCTTGGCAAACACCTCTGGTGTCAGCGCTTTTACCAATATCTTGATTCGAGCCTTGTACTTGTTGTCGCGTCGACCGTGTTGGTTGTATACGCGTACAATTGCCTCGAGATAGGTTAATAGGTCTTGCTCTTCCAGAAACTCGTTAATAACCGAGCCTATGAGCGGTGTACGGCCCAGGCCACCGCCAACAAATACTCTGAAACCGATTTCACCCTTTTCATTTTTAACAATCTCCAGCCCAATATCATGAACTTTAATCGCCGCGCGATCTTCTGATGGGCTTGCGTTGACTGCAATTTTGAATTTACGGGGGAGATAAGCAAACTCAGGGTGGAATGTTGACCATTGGCGAATAATTTCGCAGTACGGGCGAGGGTCGGTCACTTCATCTCGAATCACGCCAGAGAATTGGTCTGTAGTGGTGTTACGTATGCAGTTACCACTTGTCTGGATGGCATGCATTTCTACCGAGGACAACGCTTCCAGCATGTCTGGAACATCTTTTATTTCAGGCCAGTTAAACTGGACATTCTGGCGAGTGGTAAAGTGAACGTAGCCTTTGTCGTAGGTTCTTGATAAGTCAGCCAAGGTTCTAAGTTGAGCTGAAGATAGCATTCCATAGGGGATTGCCACTCGCAACATAGGCGCAAGGCGCTGCACATATAGCCCGTTCTGTAGTCGTAGAGCAAGATACTCGTCTTCAGAGAGGTCTCCAGAGAAAAAACGTTCAGTTTGTCCTCTGAACTGCTTTACTCGCTCAAGAACGATATTGCGATCGTAGTCGTCGTACTTGTACATTGTGATGATATAGCCTATTCAGTTACTGAGCAGAAATCCTTGTTGGCCATTTTGAGTTTAAAATGGCCAATTTTAAGAGGGTAAAGATACCAGTTTACCCTTATTCTTAAAATGATTATTTATTAATATATTAAGAATGAAAAAGAATAAAAGGTGGCCTGCCGATCAGGTTGAAAATCCCTGATGGCAGGTTTATAAGCGTTTATGCGAAGTGTGTTTATTAGTCAGCCTCATAGCCCAGGTTGGGTGATAACCAACGCTCAGTTTCTTTGAGTGACATGTTTTTGCGCTCGGCATATGAAGCAACTTGATCTCTGTTGACTCTACCGACTGCAAAATACTTGGATTCCGGGTGAGAGTAGTAGAACCCGCTGACAGATGCTGCAGGCATCATTGCAAAGTGCTCGGTAAGTTCAACGCCACTGTTGTTTGTTGCATCCAGAATTTTAAATAGTGAGCCTTTTTCTGTGTGCTCAGGGCAAGCAGGATAGCCTGGAGCAGGGCGTATGCCTTTGTAGCGTTCTTTAATCAGCTCTTGATTATCCAGTGATTCCTGTTGAGCGTAACCCCAGAACTCTTTTCTTACCCGTTCATGCATTCTTTCTGCAAAAGCTTCTGCAAGCCGGTCTGCGAGTGCTTTGACCATTATGCTGTTGTAGTCGTCCTGCTTATCCTCGTATTGTTTTGCGAGCTCTTCTGCGCCAAGGCCTGCAGTCACTACAAAACCGCCGATGTAATCTTTTTTGCCGCTTTCCTTTGGGGCTATAAAGTCGGCAAGTGAGTAGTTCGGTTTATCCGTCGCTTTGTCCGTTTGCTGTCTTAGGTGGTGCAGGGTTTGAAAGCACTTTGTTCGGGACTCATCTTCATATAGCTCAATTGAGTCAGAGTTGACGGTATTTGCGGGCCAAAAGCCGATCACTGCTCTAGCTGCAATAAGCTTCTCCTGAACCATCTTTTTAAGCATTGTCTGTGCGTCATTAAAGAGGCTAGTTGCTGCTTCACCTACTTTTTTATCGTTTAGTATTTTTGGGTACTTACCGGCCAAATCCCACGAAATAAAGAATGGTGTCCAGTCGATGTAGTCGATGAGCTCTTCAATAGGGTAGTCGACAAAGGTTTTCAGGCCGGTAAACGTAGGTACAGGTGGCTGATAGCTCTCCCAGTCAGTCCGGAAGCCGCGATTAATGGATTCCTTGTATGTTAATAACGGTGTTTTGGCCGCTCGGTTTTTCCTACGCTCTCGAACGCCTTCATACTCTTCTCGGATGCCGTTTACAAAGTCAGGCTTCATCGTGTCGCTTAGCAGGGATGTAGATACGGCAACACTTCGAGATGCATCAGAAACATAGATGGCGATGTCATTTTTGAATTGAGGTTCGATTTTAACCGCTGCATGCGCCTTTGATGTGGTTGCTCCACCAATCATCAGAGGTATCTCAAAACCTTCCCGCTGCATCTCTTTGGCTACATGCACCATTTCATCGAGTGATGGCGTTATTAGTCCGCTTAGGCCAATGATATCTACGTTTTCTTCTTTGGCGCGTTTAAGTATGGTTTCACAGGGCACCATTACGCCAAGGTCTATGACTTCAAAATTGTTGCATTGAAGTACCACGCCGACGATATTTTTTCCGATGTCATGAACATCGCCTTTGACTGTCGCCATCAGGATCTTACCTTTGGCTTGTGTCTTTTCACCTTTCTCTGCTTCTATGAATGGTAGTAGGTGGGCGACCGCTTGTTTCATTACGCGTGCGCTTTTAACGACTTGAGGAAGGAACATCTTACCTTCGCCAAATAAGTCGCCTACCACGTTCATTCCGTCCATGAGGGGGCCTTCGATAACGTCTATAGGCTTGGATGCCTCTAGTCTTGCAGCCTCGGTGTCTTCAACGATAAACGTCGTGATGCCTTTAACTAATGCATGTTCCAGTCGCTTGCTAACGGGGAGCTCTCGCCACGCGAGGTCTTCCTGTTGTTTTTGTGCTCCATCACCTCTGAAGTTATCGGCAATCTCCAGAAGTCGATCTGTGGAGTCATCCCGGCGGTTTAAAATAACATCTTCAACGCGCTCTTTTAATTCAGGGTCAATATCATCGTAAATAACAAGTTGGCCGGGGTTGACGATCCCCATATTCATGCCTGCTTTTATCGCGTGATATAGAAATACAGAGTGTATGGCTTCTCTAACTGCGTTGTTGCCTCTAAAAGAAAACGAAACGTTGCTGACGCCACCAGAGATACTGGCGTAAGGAAGGTTTTGCTTAATCCAGCGAGTTGCCTCGATGAAGTCAACTGCATAGTTGGAATGCTCTTCAATGCCCGTTGCTACCGCAAATATATTTGGGTCGAAGATGATATCCTGTGGAGGAAAACCAATGCCCGTCAATACTTCGTAGGATCGCTTGCAAATTTCAATTTTCCGCTCGAGAGTGTCAGCCTGACCCTCCTCATCAAATGCCATGACAACAGCGGCAGCGCCATACCTCATGCATGATTTTGCTTTTTCAATAAACTCTTCTTCACCCTCTTTTAAGCTTATAGAGTTTACGACTGATTTGCCCTGGATGCAGCGCAAGCCTTCTTCGATTACATCCCACTTTGACGAGTCAACCATTATTGGCACTCTTGAAATGTCTGGCTCTGAAGCGATGAGCTTAAGAAACTTATTCATTGCCTCTTTGGATTCGAGCATGCCCTCATCCATATTGATATCGATCACCTGAGCGCCATTTTCAACCTGCTGTCTTGCGACATCCAGCGCCTCTTCAAAATGTTCCTCTTTGATAAGTCGCAGGAACTTGGCAGAGCCCGTTACGTTGGTACGTTCACCGACATTGATAAAAAGGGAGTTCTCGTCAAAAGTGAATGCTTCGAGGCCTGATAGTTTAAGTGCGGGTTTAGCTTCAGGAATCTTATGAGGGCTGAAAGGTGCGACGGCGTCGGCAATAGCCTTAATGTGCTCAGGAGAGGAGCCGCAGCACCCGCCAATGAAGTTCACAAAACCATCTTCAGCAAAGGACTTAACGATTTCAGCCATTTCTTCGGGCGTTTGGTCGTACTCACCAAATTCGTTAGGTAGTCCTGCGTTGGGGTAGGCACTTATCAAGACGTTGGACTTGTTGGATAACTCTTCAACATATGGCCGAAGTGCATCAGCACCCAGTGCACAGTTAAGCCCCACACTGAGGGGGTTGGCATGAGAAACAGAGAGCCAGAATGCCTCCGCAGTCTGCCCTGACAATGTTCTACCGGAGGCATCTGTAATGGTGCCAGATATCATGATGGGCAGTGTTGTTCCGCTATCAATAAAGTATTGTTGCGTTGCGTAAATAGCTGCTTTTGAGTTAAGTGTGTCGAATATTGTCTCGATTATGATGATATCAACGCCACCCTCGCTAAGTGCTTTAACTGCAAGGTAGTAGTTGTCAACGAGTTCCTGAAAGGTAACGTTACGATAACCCGGGTTATTAACATCGGGGGAAATTGACGCCGTTCTGGATGTAGGGCCTACCGCTCCTGCAACAAAACGTGGTTTATTCGGGGTTTCCAACGTTTTTAAGTCTGCGACTTCCCGCGCTAGTTTGGCAGATTCAAAGTTAAGCTCGTAAACAAGCTCTTCCATGTTGTAATCGGCTTGGGACACCACTGTTGAATTAAACGTATTGGTACCCAGGATATCGGCACCCGCTTCCAGGTATTGATTGTGAATTTCTTTAATAATATCTGGTTGGGTGATACTCAGAAGATCGTTGTTACCCTTAACATCACAAGGGTGCTCTGCAAAGCGTTCACCACGGTAGTCCTGTTCTGATAGCTTATAGCCCTGGATCATGGTTCCCATTGCGCCATCTAGAATTAGAATACGGTCTTTCAGGGTTTCGTATAGCTGTTCAATTCTGTTTTGGCGATCAGTCATGGCTTAGGCTAACCTTCTGTGTTCATTATGTTGTAGTGGGTGTTAATGAATCTCGCGGCATTCAATAGCATTGCAGGCATTCAAAGAAACGGCGGCTACTATAGCAAATAGAATAGGGCTAGTCTTTATTGATGTGGCTGCGCACAGCTCATTTTATGCGATATATCACTAAAGGCAGGAGCACAGAAATAAAACCAACTAAAATACTAGGTCTTCTACAATGCAGAAATATACCGTAAAATAGTGGTAAATCAATTTTCGCAATATTAGTGGTGAATTAATGGTCACGGTTACAGAGTCTGCTCAAGATTATCTAAAAACGCTTCTTGATAAGCAGGATACTAGTGATATGGGTGTTAGAATGTTTGTAACTCAGCCAGGAACGAAAATGGCTGAAACCTGCTTGGCCTATTGTAAGCCTGATGAGATTGTTGTTGATGATGAAAAGATACAGCTCAAGAGTTTCGTGTTGTATCTGGAGCAAAAAAGTTTACCGTTTCTTGAGGATGCATTGGTCGACTACGCTGCTGATAAAATGGGAGGGCAGCTTACGATAAAGGCACCGAATGCAAAAGTGCCAAAAGTAAGTGATGACTCGCCGCTTGATGAAAGGGTTACGTACTATCTGGTGACAGAGATAAATCCTGGTTTGGCCGCGCACGGCGGGGATGTCTCGTTGGTGGAGATTGTTGAAGGTAATGTTGCTGTTCTAAAATTTGGTGGAGGCTGTCAGGGCTGCAGTGCTGTTAGCATCACGCTAAAAGAAGGTGTAGAAAAAACCTTAAAAGAGCGAATACCTGAGCTTGGTGGTGTGAGGGATGTTACCGATCATACAGTTACTGATAACGCCTATTTTCAGTAGTTTTCATTCTTTTTGATGCGAGTGCTCAATTAATTGCGCGTCGCCTTCCAAACGTTAAAAATAATGGGTTGATAGTAGGCTAGTAGGTCCATTATTTTGTGATCTATTGTACAAAAATAACCCTTATCATTCTGATTTTGTACAATAGAACAGTTATTGCGTTTAATTTCGTTTACAATCGGTAGCAAATTAATTCTGAATGTAGGCTAAATGGAACTGCAACTCTCACAACTCTTCGAAGATGCTGGCTGGATGACGTACGCCAGTCTTCCTTTTATGGCAGCGTTGATCGGTTGGGCAACCAATTGGTTAGCAATCAAAATGACTTTTTATCCACTCCACTTTCAAGGTGTGTCTCCTATATTAGGGTGGCAGGGGGTTATTCCTCGGAAAGCTGAAAAGATGGCGTCTGTTGTTGTTGAGCGAACTATCAACCGCTTCGGGAATATGGATGACGTATTCCGAAAACTGGAACCCGAAAAGATCACTAAGCATATTATCTCGCAAATAGAGCCGCGTATAGAGGAGTATATTGATGAGATTATGTATGAGCGCCAGGCGGTGCTTTGGGACAACCTTCCATATACGGTTAAAAGAAAAGTCTACCAGTGGGCACACAATCAGATACCCCGGCGTATAGAAGGGCTGGTCGCTGAGTTTGGCTCAGAGTTAAGTTCTCTTATTGATGTCAAAGAGTTGTTCGTTGAGGAGTTGAAGAAAAATCCGGGCTTAATGGTCCGCATATTTCAAGAAGTTGGGGGCAGGGAGTTCAGTTTTATTGTTAAGAGTGGCCTGCTTTTTGGATTGCTTTTTGGTTTAGTGCAAATTCCAATCTGGCTTCAGAATAGTGAGTTTTGGATGCTGCCTTTATTTGGCTTTGTTGTCGGTTTTGCAACGAATTGGTTAGCACTTAATGTTATTTTCAGGCCTTTGTACCCGCGCTCTTTTTTTGGGTTTAACGTGCAGGGTTTGTTCTTAAAGCGCCAAGATGAAGTGTCTGATGTCTGGAGCCGGTTGTTGGCGGAAGAGCTAATAACGGTAGAACGCGCAGCGCATACCATGGTGTTTGGTCGTCATGCTGATAGAACGAGAGCGATCATACAAAAACATATCAGGCCGATGCTGGATCAGGCCGGAATTCTGAAAGTCGTTGCCCAGCTGACTGTGGGGGCATCTGGCTATGTTGAACTTAAGCGCGCCTTGAATGATAAGGCAGTACAAGTATCGGTAGAGCCATTTCATGATGAATCCTTTAATAAAAGCCGTTCCGGTGTTGTTGCTGCCGTGATGTCGGATCGCATGAGAGCATTATCGCCAGCAGAGTTTCAGGATGTGCTTAGGCCAGCGTTTCAGGAAGAGGAGTTTCAGTTAATGCTCATAGGTGGGGTTTTGGGTGCTTTAACAGGGGTTGTGCAGTGGATGCTAATGTTTTCCTGAGGCGTTTGTCGTAATGGGGTATGAACAGGATGGGGTATGAGCAGCAAACTTCCCGAGTGCCTGCTCATACCCATGGTGCGTCTTAAATAAAGCGCTCTTTGTTTCGTTTTGCCCATTGTTGATTTGCTTGCAAAAAGGCTTCATGCTGGTCTTTTGCTCGCCCAGTGACTTTTAGAGCTATGGCCATTGTTCCAATGATGGCGCCCTCAGCATACTCATCTTGTTGATCGCCTCTCCATACGTTCTTCATGTAGTCAACTGACATCTGTTCTGCTTTGACGTGTCGTTTCTCAAACATTTTTGGCCAGACTTCTCTGCTTAGACCTTGGTCGCCGGACGATAGTAGTTCCAAAGCGTTGTCTGGGTTTCTTTCAATTTCTCCGCCTTCCCCCTTGATTACGGCTATGTTCTTGTAGCCCAGGAGTTGACCTGCTTCCTGGTGCATAGTGCTATAAGCGGGGTGAAAAATGCCTTGCAAGACGGTGTTGGCGTTTAGTGGGTTTATCAAGCGAGATAGAGAATGAACAGGAGAGCGAAGGCCCAATATTGGTCTCATGTTAATCATTTCGTTCATTCTTGGTAGCAGCGTGGCTAACGGCATATAGTAGAAGTTTGACTCACTGATTGTCTTGGCTGCTGAAGTCCAGTTTCCAGATACCGGTAGCCCAAGGTCAGTTAGTACGTCTTCGGTATACATGCGGTCTGCCGTATGGCCGCTGGCTCCGTGCATAAATACCTTCATGCCATGCTCCGCAAGGCAGAGGGCGGAAAACAGGTACCAAGAAGGGTGGCGGCGCTTACCAGCGTATGATGACCAGTCAAGATCGACTGAAAGATCGTCTGGTGCATCAATTTTAGTTTTTGCAGCTTTTACAAACCCGCTCAACTCTTCAGGCGATTCTTCTTTCACCCTTAACAGCATTAGAAATGCCCCAAGCTGTAAATCTTCGACTTTGTTATCGAGAATCATGGACATTGCAGAGAATGCTTCTTGCTCTGTTAGTGAGCGGCTTCCTTTCTTTCCTTTTCCCAGTATGCGAACGTATTCTGCAAAGGGATGTTCTTCATAAGGCTTAGCTTTATTTGTGGTCATAGGCTCTTTAGTAGTCTGGCGTATCTGTTGAATGGGGAATTTAGTGCGACGTTGCTCTCTTTATGTTGCACAACTATAAACAATTAGTTGGTTTCGGTAACCCGGCAATTTTACTTGCTAATTTTGCCGGGCTGCCGGGGAATAACTTTAATAAATGAATGCTGTTTCCTTTGCTGTCGCCCAGAGTCTCTTTCGCTGTTTTGACTAAAATGCGCATAGCAGGGGCGATATCATATTTCAAATAGAAGTCTCTTAGCAGGTATATTATTTCCCAATGTTCGGGCGTCAAGTCTATGCCCTCCTGCTGAGACAGTATTGTAGCTATCTCTGGTGTCCAGTCGTTAAGGTTCTTTAAAAAGCCTTCTTTATCAACGTCAATATCTATAGTCATTGTGCGTGCGATGCAGGTCTATGGTTAAAAGAGTGTGAGCAATGTTCGCTAGTACCAGCTTGTAGATTTGTCATGAGATGCTGTGAGTTCGACAAAGCCGTCATATGATACCAATTGAACCCCCTTGTGTGCTAATGCCAAGATTCCTCTTGCCTCCAGGTCTTCTTTCAGAGCATATATGGCTGTGGTTTCTGATTGCAGTGATGTGCTCAAGAGTAAGGGAATGGTGGAGGGTAGTGCATAATAGACGGCATCCTCAATTAATAGAACCGAATCCTGTTCTGAGATAAAGCGCGCGCATTGGGATGCAGGGAATGGGGTCTTTGGGGATTTGTTAAGAATGTGCAGCGTTTTCATAATGAGGGTCAAAAGTTGAGTGTTGAGCTTGAGTTAGCCAATAGGTCAGCTATTTGGCGGGTTGACACAACGGTTACAGGTAGGCAAAGGTTTTCTGGTTTCAGGTTGTATAGATCCAGACTGTTTTGATCGGCATAAACGTTTTCAATGCCATAGATCGGAAGAGCGGAAGCCGTTTTTGATATGTTTTTTTGCTTAATGGCTTCTGGGTGTTGGTCTTTTATCAATTGAAGTACGGCGTCGCCAGTAAATAGAACTTGAACATTTTGCTCAAATGCGGCGGCCGCGAGGCAGTAATCGATGGCCTCCCGAGCTAGGGTTCCGCCATAAGGGCTTTGCGAGAGAGTAACGAGTATCTGTTTTGCCTGGTTTTTTGAATTCATATAATTAGTCTACAAAAGGGCATGGCTTGCTAGCCCTAAGCTCCGAAAGTAATGATTCGGTCAGAGCGTTCAGTAGCTTCAACAAGTTGTCCCAAGCCTGACAGCTCGAAAGCCGGATGTAAGTTTGAGCAAGTCTTCTCGTGACGCTCTGCCTCAGACTGATCTAACACACCTCTCTTAATGCCGGCAGCAATGCAGACGACTAAATCTATATTGTGCTGTTTTTTCAGGGCTGCCCATTCATCAGGGAGTCTTGCCTCATCTTGAGCTGGGGTGGTTAGATCATTGGCGCACTGCACTCCGCCGTGATAAAAAAATACTCGAAAAATATCGTGCCCCCCTTTCAATAGCGAGCGGGCGAAATTAAGTGCAGTCGTAGCGCTAGCTGTTGAGTGTGGGTCTCCAAGAACTACTAATGAATATTCCATTTTTCGCCGCGTTGGTTTTATATGACAGGCTGATTAGGTGAAGTATAGCGAGGATGGGAGATAAATTATAGATGAAAGGCTCCGGCAACAGAGTGTTCCCGGAGCCTGCTGGTTAGATGCTGATTAGTCGTCGCCACTCAGCGAGGATAGAATACTTAGTAGGCTGACGAAGATATTGTAAATTGACACATAAAGGCCGATCGTTGCCATTACATAGTTCCTTTCGCCACCATGAATAATATTACCAGTCTCATAGAGGATTGCAGCAGAAGAAAACAACACAAAGCCACAGGATATTGCTAAATGCAGCCCCGAGATGTCGGTAAACAGCGAAAGCACCATTGCACCAATCAATACGACAAAGCCAGCCATTAAGAAACCGCTTAAAAAGCTAAAGTCTTTTTTGGTAACCAGGGCGTAGGCTGATAAGCCGAAAAATACCATTGCTGTAAGGCCAAGCGCATCAGTAACAATGCCCATTGCGCCGGCACCTGCGAACATTCCAATTAGGGGGCCTAACGTATAACCCATAAAGCCCGTTAGAGCGAATGTTGATACGATGCCCCAAGGGCTATTACGAAGTTTTGCAGTAAGGAAAAATAACCCATAAAAACCTGCAAGTATGATTAGGAAGTGTGGGCGAGGCATATTCATTGAAAAGAATGCGACCACAGCCGAGAAAGCTATGGTAAGCCCGAGCAGCATATAGGTGTTTTTCAAAACCGACGCTGCACTGCTATCCAGTGATGTGCCTGTTTGCGTTTGAGTGATCCCTTGAGGCTGGCCGCCAGGGAAACGATTATCCTGCATAAACTGCTCCATTAATTGGTCAAATTAACACACGGCAACAATGCTTGCCTTTATAGTTGTTATCATAATGTCGAAAGAGGGAAATACAAGCTTTGTTACTTAAAATTAATAGTGATTCTCATTACAGCAACTCAACGGGTATGCTGCATTAATATGTGGCGTGCTTGTGTTATTTTATTCCTTGTTAATTCAATGGAAATAACCGTTGACACTTTTTATAAATCAGGTAATATGCACCCCGCTGTCGAACAAGGCGGCCCCAAACGAGTGGTAAAAGCGCTGGTAGGGGTATAGCGGAGGGGTGGCAGAGTGGTTGAATGCACCGGTCTTGAAAACCGGCGTGGGTTCATAGCCCACCGAGAGTTCGAATCTCTCCTCCTCCGCCACTTTCGACAAGCGTCTATATACCTAATATCCATCCAGTCTAAATTTTCTCAACTATTATTCTCAAATAAAGTATTTCCTCAAATCGAGTGTTTTCTCAAATAAACCCCGTAAATTAACATCGCACTGAGCACTTAGAATTACCCGGCATGTTCTGTTTGCATGACGTTCAGCTGTTATTGTCTTGTAGTAATAACGTTCTTGGGTGGTTGCAAGGCCTGCAAGCTATATTCGTGGCTAAAAACTTCTCAAAGTTCGATGTTTTAGAATGTGACAAATTTTGTCTATATGTTATCTTTAAATATAACACACTCATTATAGGGAGAGGGTTGTGTCTGAAGTATCAAACGAAAAGTACAAGATAAGACCCGCGCACGATATTCTTTATGTTTCTTTGATTGGCTCTTGGTCGCCAGATGATACTTTGCGATTTTTGTCCGATTATAAGCGCCAGGTGAGCAAATACTTTGCCCAGGAGTGGGCTTGTGTTATGCAGTTGTCTGATCTGGAAATGCTAATTGAAGAAGATTTCCAAATTGAAACATTTAAGGCCTTGAATACGTGGAGCTTTATAAAAGGTATGGGGGCGATGGCCATTATTGTTGGTCATGACAATCGTGATCATTTACTTTTCCAATTTGAAGAGATTCTTAAAGGTAAGCTACCATTCCAAACGAGTGTTTTCAGAACCAACGAGGAAGCAGACTCCTGGCTGAGGCTGAGGGGCTTTAAGGCAAAGCTATTAACTGAAAAGTTTGGCGTTTTGCAGTTTGGGTCATAGAATTGAGTCTGACGGCTATTTGCTTCTATTCTAATGGTTACAGGTAATCCATTTATTCGCTCTAATGCTTCGGAATGGCACATTTTGTTTCGCAAGACATCGTATTTTATTATTTGAGGTGATGCTTGATTAAAGTGCTCGTGGTAGACGATCACGACTTGGTGAGGGCTGGTATTTCTCGCATGTTGTCTGATGAGTCTGGTATAGAGGTTGTTGGCGAGGCTTGCTCAGGAGAGGATGCAGTCGGGGTTATTAGAACTGTTCACCCTGATATTATTCTCATGGATCTAAAAATGCCCGGCATTGGGGGGCTTGAGGCTACCCGAAAAATCAAGCGCCTCGATGATGAAATCAAAGTGATTGTTGTTACTGCCTGTGCAGATGACCCTTACCCGGCAAGGGTAATGCAGTCTGGTGCTTCTGCCTATATTACCAAAGGCGCTGATATTGAAGAGATGATTCGGGCGATACGTGTTGTTAATTCAGGTCAGCGCTATATTAGTCCTGAAATAGCTCAGAAACTTGCCTTAAAACCCTTTGAAGAAACCGAAGAGGGGACTGTCTTTGATAAGCTTTCTGAGCGGGAGATGCAGATAGCAACGATGATTGTCAGTTGCATCAAGGTTCAGGATATTTCAGACAAGCTTTGCTTAAGCCCAAAAACCGTAAACAGTTATCGCTACAGGATCTTCGAAAAACTGGGCATAACCAGTGATGTTGAGTTGACTCTGCTTGCTGTTCGTCACGGTATACTTGATACAGAAAATATAGATTAGTGTCTTTCGATTCAGCACCCTTCCTCAAACAGCTTACGACTCGCCCCGGTGTATACAGAATGTACGACGCCGGTGGCGATATCTTATATGTTGGAAAAGCGCGTAACTTAAAAAATCGCCTTTCCAGTTATTTTCGCTCGACCGGGCTGCACGTTAAAACGAAAGCGTTGGTTAGCAAAATAGAGAATATAGAGATAACAGTCACGGATAGTGAAACAGAGGCATTGCTACTTGAGCAGAACCTCATTAAAGAGCTGAAACCGCCGTACAATATTCTATTGCGAGATGACAAATCCTACCCTTATATTTACCTTTCCAAGCACAAAGATTATCCATCATTAACGTTTAAACGAGCGAGAACAAAAAAAGAACAAGGTAAGTATTTTGGGCCGTACCCTAGCTCTGGTGCGGTTCGAGAAAGTCTGAATATTCTTCAGAAGATATTCAAGATCAGGCAGTGTGATGAAAGCTTTTTCAGAAATAGGGCGCGTCCTTGTTTACAGTACCAGATAAAGCGTTGCAGTGCGCCTTGCGTAAAGATGATATCCCCCGAAGATTACCAAAAGGATATGAAGCGTGCGGCTATGTTTTTGGAGGGCAAAAATCCTCAGGTTATCAGTGAGCTTGTTGATGCAATGAGTGAAGCGTCCCGGAATCTGGAGTTTGAAAAAGCAGCAGAAATCCGAGACCAAATTGACTTTCTGAGGCATGTTCAGGAGCAACAGTCTATTGAGTCCAGTGCCGGCAATATTGATGTGATTGGGTTAGCCATTAAAGCTGGGGCGGCTTGCCTGTCATTTATGTTTGTAAGAGGGGGGCGGGTGCTGGGGCACAAGAACTATTTCCCAAAGCTTGCATTGGAGCAAGGGGAGGCGTCGCTTCTTGGTAGTTTTTTGGCGCAGTTTTATCTAAGCAGTGCTCGCTCTAATGACTACCCACGTGAAATCATAGTGCCTTGTATCCCGGATGATGCTGACTTACTGTCGGAGGCGTTAAATGCTTCATTTGGTGTAAGTGTAAAAATTAATCATAATGTCAGGACGGATCGGGCAAAATGGAAGCAGTTAGCCCAGTCAAATGCCGAGATGAGCATCGCCAGCTTCTTATCGAAAAAAGAGAACGTTTTTCAGCGCGTTGAATCGCTAAGGGTAGGGCTTGAGTTGGAAGAAGTGCCCAAGCGGATTGAGTGCTTCGATATTAGTCATAGCTCCGGTGAGAAAACAGTCGCTTCATGTGTTGTATTTAATGATCAGGGGCCTTTTAAAGCAGATTATAGGACTTACAATATAGACGGAATTACTCCTGGCGATGACTATGCTGCAATGAAGCAAGCCTTAACAAGGCGC
Source organism: Alkalimarinus coralli (assembly GCF_023650515.1). Taxonomy (NCBI): domain Bacteria; kingdom Pseudomonadati; phylum Pseudomonadota; class Gammaproteobacteria; order Alteromonadales; family Alteromonadaceae; genus Alkalimarinus; species Alkalimarinus coralli. The sequence continues at coordinate 1,863,957 of NZ_CP096016.1, read as the reverse complement.
TATAAAAAGCTTAAGGCGGGAGAAGGAAAGTGGCCCGATATCGTTTTAATAGATGGGGGCAAAGGGCAGTTAGGTGTTGCCGTTAATGTTTTTGAGGAACTCCAATTGACCGGCATCCAGCTAGTTGGTGTGGCCAAAGGTGTAACCCGAAAAGCAGGCTTTGAAACGCTTATTTTGCCTGGAGAGGATGGCGATAAACTGCTTAACTTGCAGTCGGATTCTCCTGCATTACACCTTATTCAGCATATACGCGATGAGGCACACCGGTTTGCAATAACGGGTCACCGGCAGCGAAGGGATAAAGCGAGAAAAACATCAACATTAGAAAATATTGACGGAATAGGGCCAAAAAGGCGCCGAGAGTTGCTAAAATACTTCGGCGGACTACAAGAGGTAAAAAAGGCAAGTGCCGAAGAGATTGCCAAAGTGCCCGGAATATCGAAAACCATAGCAGTCATAATATATGACCACCTCCATTTAGATTGACGAGACGACGCTTTTTATTTATGACTTTGCCTAATATCTTAACTATATCCAGAATCATATTAATTCCGGTTTTTGTTCTTGCTTTTTACGTACCGAGTGAATCTCATCGAATCATTGCGACGGGCGTTTTCTTTCTGGCAGGTTTTACTGACTGGCTAGATGGCTACATTGCCAGAAAGATGAACCAGTCTACTCGCTTTGGCGCATTTCTCGACCCCGTGGCTGATAAGTTAATGGTTGCTGTTGCATTAACGATGATTGTTGAAGACTTTGACTCAATGTGGATTACCATTCCTGCCATTATCATTATCGGGCGTGAAATTGTTATCTCGGCATTGCGCGAATGGATGGCTGAAATGGGGAAGCGGGCCAGTGTCGCGGTATCTTACATTGGTAAGGTTAAAACCGGTGCGCAGATGTGGGCGATATTGCTAATGCTTTTTTCTCCACCGGGCGAAATGGTGGCAAATATAGGTGTTGGTCTATTGTATTTGGCTTCAGTGCTCACTATATGGTCAATGTTTATTTATTTAAAGGCGGCATGGCCTGATTTGACTGAAGAAATGTACAATTAATAGTCAATCACTTACTGTGCGATATTATCTTCATTTTGACGCTTGACACTAAACGTTATTCAAGTAATATATGCGCCACTTAAGCGGGAATAGCTCAGTTGGTAGAGCACAACCTTGCCAAGGTTGGGGTCGCGAGTTCGAATCTCGTTTCCCGCTCCAAATTTTAGAAACCCCGGCAATGCTGGGGTTTTTAGTTATACTACAATCTAGTTTCGCGTAGTAGATCAAAAGCAGCATAAAGGCGCGATAGCAAAGCGGTTATGCACTGGATTGCAAATCCACGTAGGCCGGTTCGACTCCGGCTCGCGCCTCCACATTTTAGAAGCCGAAGCTCATTCGGTTTACATAGCAAAAGCTAAAGCCTGGGTGGTGGAATTGGTAGACACCCGAGACTTAAAATCTCGTGTCCGTAAGGGCGTGCCGGTTCGACCCCGGCTCCAGGCACCATTTATCAAAATAATCTTCATATAACAAACCTCATATACCCTAAAGTGTAAGCATTTTTTCATTGCCTACTTGACTAAATTCGTTCTGATTTGTGCCACTTTTTCTTTTCTGCTGGGCTGCCTATCAATTGCTTTGATGTGTATCTGGCTAAGAAGCTATACTTTCTGTATCCAGGTTATTTTTGTCGTTAGACGAACAGGAGGCCTTAATTGAACGCAATGCAGGACTCTTTTGAAAATAGAGGTTTTCTACCGGCGTCAGATCCATTAACACACTTTAGTCCGGAAAGTGAATTTAGTGTTCTGGATGACATTGGGCGTGATTTACCCAGTAGGCTATTAGAGTCAGATTTTCGCCGATATGCCCAGTCGTTAACTATCCCTCAATGGCCTGATAATCTATCCCCCATAGAGCACCTCCCCGAACTTAGACTTTATTTTGTAAGAACATCGTTTCTTGCATCGGCTTATATTAATCAAGTTGGTCAACCCGCTATTTTTAGTTTACCTGCGAATATTGCTGTGCCTTTAACAAAGGTAGCGGAAGTCTTAGCGATACCGCCCATTTTAAATTATGCAGGGTACGCTCTTTACAATTGGAAACGTTTTGATCAAACCCGAGATATTGTCTTGGGAAATATCGATACCATCCAAAATTTTGTCCATTTATATGATGAGCACTGGTTTATTTTGGTTCATGTAGAGATAGAGTCGCAAGCGGCTGCCTTGTTGGCAGCAGTTGAACGTTTTGTTCAAGAGATTAGAGTGTCCGGAAAGCTGCCGGTTGAGGTGATAAATACTCAATTGAAAAAAATTGCTGACTGTTTGGTAGAGCAGTTGCGGGTATTGAAGCGCATTCCCGAAAGAATGTCTCCAGAGCTGTATTTTAAAACCTTTCGACCTTATATAAGGTTTTTTGAAAATGTCGAATATGAGGGAGTCGGGCGTCAGGCGATGAGTTATCGTGGAGAGACGGGGGCGCAGAGTTCAATTATGCCAGTGCTGGTACAGTTATTAAAAATTGACCATAAGCCGTCAGCACTAGTAGATCACTTACGTGAAATCCGCCAATACATGCCTCAAAGCCACAGGGATTTTATAACGAGCACTTCACTTTTACCTGACTTGAAGCCACTTGCGGCACCTGAACTGTTTGATCAGGTCTTAGAGCTGATGGCCCAGTTTAGGGAGGTGCATTTTGAATGGGCATCCGAATACATTAATAAGCACGTGAAAGATCCTAGGGGGACCGGAGGAACGCCATATATGCATTGGCTAAGGCAATTGATAGATGAAACCCGCGACCATAAAAATTTTAAGAAACGTTGAGCTTTCCCCTCTGGCTATATATTTTGAGACAACGGAAATCATATATGGCAAATTATCATCATATTATTTTGTATATAGCGCTAATCTTCTTAGGGGGAAGCCTGTTGGTTCCTGGGTTGATGTCTATCCTTTCTCCTATATGGGAAGGAACCCCCTTAACGATAGGGGTAGATGTTAGAAACCAAATGCGGGCTTTAAATGGGATGGTGACGGCGGTGGGGGCAATATCATTCTGGTGTTGTTTTAACCTCCAAGACAAGCGTCAACTGGTGCGGGCGTTAGGATTGATATTACTATTTGCCGGGTTGGCGAAAGTATATTCAATGCTTGTGGATGGCGTGCCTGGACTTTACTCAAGTATCTATTTAATTGCAGAATTTAGCTTGGCTTTTCTGTTTTTAGTATGGCCACCGAAAGGAGAGGCGCATACAGGCAGGCTTTAGAATCGTTACTCTGGCCCTAGCTATACAAGGCTATTAAAAGCTGATTGAAATATGCGCGTAAGAGAGCCAAATATGCTACAAATCTTTTTGGTTATTACAGCAGCACGCTATTTGCTTTTTCGACCTGATATACTCGACAAACTATAACCCATTCTACAAATTAGTTTAGACCAATTATGCTAAGCCTCTTTAAGTTTAAACCATTGATAGATACTTCCAGTGCTGACTGGATATTTGATGCCTATGAATGGGCTTTAACTCATTTTGATAGTGGTGAGTTTTTTACTCGCAGCAAGCTTGTACAGCCTACTAATCAGTATTTCGCTGGCAGCGTTGCCAGTATCCATGAAATGGCTGAAACGGTATTTAAACACACCGTTAACTATGCAGGCGTGGCTCATTGGCCTTTTCTGTTACAGTCGCCGGATGTTTATCAATACAAGCCGTCTGCACAACTATTTCAAGATGGCTGTGCTGATGTTCCGAGGAATTCGTCATCTCAAATAGCGCCAGTTATTGCGAACGCTGAACCTCTTTTTATAACCTATAACCCTCAGCAGACCCTTAAGCCAGAAGACCTTTCAGCCAGCTTTGCTCATCTTATTGCTCAGTATCTTGTTATACAGTCTCAGCAGTTTCCACCCGGAGGCGCTGACTACTTTGCTGAGGGTACCGAGGTATTGGCCATTTTTATGGGCTTCGGGGTGATGTTTGCCAATTCTGCTTATACTTTTCGTGGTGGGTGCGGAAGCTGTTACAACGGACAGTCTAATCGACAGGCGACCTTATCCGAGAGTGAAGTAATATTCTCAATGGCGCTCTATTGCAGACTGAAAAATATTTCAGGCACTATTGCTACCGGTCATTTGAAAAAGCACTTAAGAAGCAGTTATAAACGAGCACTAAGGCAGATTGATAGCCACCCGGAAAGGCTGGATGGGTTGCTAAAACTAAGGCATAAAGCGCGTGACTAAACATTTAAAATACCTGTCTGGATATCCTGAAACGATCGTGCTTCAGGCTGAGCGGCTGATTGATGAGGATAGGCTAGGGGCGTTTTTGCTGAAGAGATATCCGGAGTCTCACCACATTCGTACTGATAAAGCGCTCTATAGCTATGTGCTGGATATAAAAAATGACTACTTAAAAAAATCTCAGCCGTTAAGCAAGGTTGTTTACGATGACAAAATTAATGTGATTAATCATGCATTAGGCCTACATACTTTTGTGTCAAGAGTACAGGGGAGTAAGCTCAAGGCTAAGAATGAAATTAGAGTTGCATCCGTATTTAAGAACACACCAGAACCGTTTTTGAGAATGATCGCCGTTCATGAGTTGGCGCACTTAAAAGAGAAAGAGCACAACAAGGCTTTTTATAAGCTATGCAGGCATATGGAGCCGAGCTATCACCAGCTTGAGTTAGATATGAGGCTATATCTGACTCATATGGATCTTATCGGTCGGCTCTATTAGTGGGTGATTTTTTTAGCGCCACTGATAAGCGGCACCAATCCCTATCCCGAGACCGCTGCTGTTGTAAAAAGAGATATTAGAGTCTGTCTCTCCCCAAAAGCCAATGGCTAATAAGCTCCAGTTTTCCCAATTAAAGGGTTTTTGGTATTTGTATAAAGCAAAGAGTGAGTGTCGGTTGTTCTTTTCGCGCTTATCGAATATGGGGTTGTCTACGTCTGCCTCTAGTCGACCGTACAGGGCCGTCCCTGTTAAGAGGTGGCGAGCTTGCTGATATACGACTTGAAGCCTAACAGCGTACTCATCTGAACTATTGGCGTCACCCTTCGCTTCGGCGCGGGTATATAGCAGGCCTGGCTTTAGCATTAGGTTTGAGGTTATTGGCACTAGACGATCTACACTCAGACGCTGAAAGAAAACGTCTCTATGCAATAGTTGACGATCAGCATCAGTAAGGAAACTCAGGCTATTGCCGCTTAATTCATCCTCAATGTCGCTATCGGCGAATGCGTATTGCACATCAAACAGGCTTCCAGCAATGTTGCTCAGCTCTATGCGGCCGCCTTGTGCAACTTCTTCTGTCTCTTCTCGTTGCTGCCCGGTTACGTAAGGATCTTTCCACGTATCACCAATAATGGGAAGTTCGGGGAAATAGGCAACGGTAAGTTGTGAGTGGTCTTCGAACTGATGTGTTACACCTAACTCAATTTGTACTTCACCTTTAGCAACATTTTCTCTGCTATTACCCAGGAAAAACTGCGTTTTCAGGCTGTCCAGCGTATAGTCCAGTCGAGCAAGAGGGATAACGGTTGCCTGCTCTATTTCTTGACCGGAGTTGTTTAAGTCATCGGTTACTCTATTTTCACTATCAACGTTAAATTGGGACTGCGATTTTGAGTAGCCCGCTGCGATGGCAATGTCAGCTCCCCAGCCCGGTTGTGTTGCTAATGGACGAGCTGATAGTGTGTTGTGAGTTAACAGTAATCCTGTCGTGACTAAACCACAAAATAGACGTAAATGGCGGGTCGGCCTTGTCGATTGAGAAAGCTGCATGAAATTACCTATTGGCAGGTTAAGAATGTGTTGTACTTAAGTTGATAATAAAGACAGCAATATGAAAAAGCCAACCCAACATTAGATATTTGTGAAGAGACCTTTTCACTAATCTTCACTCGCTACCGGTGCGCCACGCGCACCAGTACCAGCAAGTAAATTATTGATAGGGGCTCTCCACGCCTCTATTAGTTTACATCTCCTAAGTAAACAAAGCCTGCGCTGTGATAGTGGAGGGCGCACACTGAACGATCTATAGAAGGAATTGCTAACGCTTAAAGCAATAGGCTTGAAACGGATAACAGCATAGAACTTATCTCAGCGAGTAACCTGACTTGAGTGTGTTTTATTCTCGTGGCCTTGTGTTGAGGGCGTTCAAAATTCTGTGCTGGCTGCAACCTCTTTAAGTTCAGCACGATTTGGCTTTATGCCTTGATTAAACCTCCATGCGTAAACTTCTTTTGGTATCATAAAGTTTGGCAGCTGCTGTCTCAGCAACCCTTGAAGCCGTCCCGTATTGAGTTGACGGTCGCTGTCAATAAACGCAACGGGAACGAACCCAAACTCTGGGTCTTTTTTGGCCACAACAATACACTGGTTGATACCCTCCAGTTGGTTGATAAAACATTCAATTTCTTCGGGCTGAATATTTTCACCACCGCTGATAAACTGACAGTCTTTTCGCCCCACTATCTTGAGCCTGCTATCGCTAAGTTCTGCTATGTCCTTTGTTGAAAACCACCCTTGATCATTCAACGGCAGTCTCAGCATTCCTTTGTCATAATATCCTTGAAATAGCGTAGGACCCCGAACAAGTATTTCACCATGGTTACTTAACGATAGTTCGCGGTACGGAAGAGTCGTGCCAAATCCATTTGGATCGTGGGTAAACACCTGAGAGGCCATTTCGGTTAGGCCATAGGTATGCCAGCAATTAATGTGCACTCTTTTGGCTTGATCTAACAGCGTATGATCAACGGGGCCACCACCTACCAACACATGTTTAAGCGTGGATGCCCCTGAATTTTGGTTGAGAAAGCGTTTTAGCTGAGTATTGACCATTGATGCATGTGTGATGCGGAATCTTGCGATATTGCTTGGTAGATCGTTGCCATCAGGTAGAACCATGGTAGCACCAGCCATTAAACAGCGGAAAATAATCGCTATACCACTGATATGGAATATGGGCAGCGATATCAAATTGCGGTCACCGGGCTTGAGCGGAACCAATGTATTGGCACCCAGGGCACTAAAATAATGCTGTTGGTAGCCAAATACGGCGGATCTAGGTGTGCCACTTGACCCTGACGTCAGTATGATGTTGCAGGGAGCGTCTGACGAATAGTATATCCTGTTGCCATCTTGTGCCGATGACCTAAACTCCAAATGGCACTTAATTGATGACTGCGTGATATGGTTGCCCTGATCACAATGTTCGCTATCAAGACAGATTAACCACTCTGAATCTAACTGAGTTCTAACCCTGCGTTTTAGAGCCTGAGGAAACTTATAATTGACAGGGCAGGCGACAGCACCAATACGTATAAGGGATAGTATAGATATAACTAATTCAATGCTTGAGGGAATTGCAATGATAACTCGACAGCTTTTGCGAATACCTTTCTGGATAAAAAACGCTGATAGCCTCTGTACTCGAGCTTCAAGCTCACAATATGTAAGCTGCTGATCCTGTGTGATAATCGCTACTTTATTTTTATATCGAATCGATGCCTGATCAAGCAGGCAGGGAAGCATCAGTAAGGGCTCCCGGTTCTCCGTAGCTCGCTTTTGTTTTGCTGTCACAGGCTTAGTATTCATAGTCAGCTACCTTAACCATTGCGGACTCAGGTGCGAGTGGCAGGTTAATTAACGTGGTAGGGAGGGATAAGGGCTCGATAAGATCATACTGATAGTTGCGATAGGTGTCCAAACCCGGTGGTGATTGAGGTGTGTAGCGCAGCGCGAGAGCGTACAGAAAGTTCAGTGTGAGACTGCTCTCGTAGGATGCGCTAATAACAGACTGGATGCCAAGGCGGTCTGCATCATTAATCAAATTGATAGACCTCTGTAGCCCAATTAGTGTTGGTTTTATCACCAGCGCGCCTAACCCCCGAATACGCTTAACCGGGAATGTCGACTGTTGTAGTTGTTCATCAAATGCAAAAGGTACGCTGATTTTTTTATGCCAATCGCTGTAGTCGTTGCTATTTGCCAGCGGCTCTTCAATAAAGGATATCTGTTTTAAGGGGATTTTCGAGAGAAAGTACTCGGCTTGATCGAGCGACCAGGACTGGTTGGCATCTAAGCGAATATCTTTGGTGCCGTTGAGCTCTTTTATAATTTGGTTGACGCTTACGATATCTTGTTCGAGGCTATGTCTACCGACTTTAATTTTGACGATAGGGTTCAACTCATAGCGCTTGGCGTCATAGGGCGCTTCATCAATCAGCCCCACTATTGATAGCGTACCTGGTTGTTGCGGAAGCGGACTGAATAGCTTTGTCAGCCCCATTTCTAAACCAAACTTAACAGAGGGGTATAATCGGTTGCTTAATCGATCTGTTAAGTGCGACTGTCGCGCGTTATTCGCAAGACCAATAAAACCTTCCGCAAGCAGACCCAGAAGTTGCGCCTGTGCTCCCATTAGTGATTCGTGACTAAAGCCGGGAAGAGGGCTCACTTCGCTCCATGCACTACCACCGTCATGGTGCCACTGGAGGATGAGCCCTGAACGCTCAGATTGTTGCCCATGAATGGTGATAATGGGTTTGTTTAACGGCAGAAGATAGCGCCAGACACTGATGCGTTGAATCATGGCTGGCGTTTAAACTTACCAAAATCAGGCGGCCTTTTCTCAAGATAGGCATCGCGGCCTTCTTGTCCTTCTTCCGTCATATAAAACATCATGGTCGCGTTTCCGGCAAGCTCCTGAAGCCCGGCCTGCCCATCAGTATCCGCGTTAAAAGCGGATTTCAGACAACGTAATGCAAGAGGCGAGTGCTGGAGTATTTGCAAGCACCAGTCTACAGTCTCTTTTTCCAGTTCCGGTAAAGGCACCACGTGATTAACCAACCCCATATCGAGTGCTTTATCGGCACTATATTGACGGCATAAAAACCATATTTCTCTGGCTTTTTTCTGGCCTACCACTCGGGCGAGATAGCTCGCTCCAAACCCGCCGTCAAAGGAGCCCACCTTCGGGCCTGTTTGCCCAAAAATAGCATTGTCAGCTGCGATCGTTAGGTCACAAACCAAGTGAAGTACGTGTCCTCCTCCAATTGCATATCCCGCCACCATTGCTACGACGGGTTTAGGGCATGATCGAATCGCTTTTTGAAGATCCAGCACGTTGAGGTGATGGGTGCCGTTGCTGTCTTTATAGCCTGCATCTCCACGAACCCTTTGATCGCCACCTGAGCAAAAGGCGAGATCACCCTCACCGGTAAAGATAATAACGCCTATCGTTTCATCGAACTTGGCGTCAGCTAAAGCGTGTTGAATTTCCATCACGGTTTGAGGGCGAAATGCGTTGCGCACTTCGGGCCGATTGATGGTTATTTTGGCAATGCCCTGCGCCTTATGATAGTAAATGTCTTCGTATGAGCCGGAATGGTCAAGCCAGTCGAGAGCTGGAATAACGCTTGAGTATGCTGGGTTGTTCATGAATACCTTCTTAAACCGTTCGTTGTTAGGTGGTCGCTGATTACATCTATGAAATGTTGTGGTTGGTCAATGTGACAGTTATGAGCAGCATTGCTAATAATTGCGTGTCGCAAGCTAGGGTTGATATTGTTTAACTGACGACCAATTTCTGTGAACTTGGCATCGTATTCTCCGCTTATATAGCATAGTGGTTTGCGCCATTGAGAAAGAAAGCGCCAATAGGGAGGTTGCAACCCCAGCCCAAATTCGGTGAGCGCTTTGGCTAACGGTATGGCTGACTGATTCAGATGTGCTTTTACCAGTGATCTCTGTTGGTCGGTGCCCTTGGTGCCAAATATGGGCTGCTGGTACCAGTCAGTCAAAACGGTTTCCAGAGGTTCGTATGCAAAGCGCTTCGCCCAGGCGTGATCCGAAAGGCCCCTTTCTTTTCGGCTCTCAACAGATTCTAAGCCAGGGTTTGCAGACTCAAGGCACAAGCTTATCACCTGGTTTGGTTTCTCATACGCCAGCCTCATGGCTAGTCGGCCGCCTAAAGAGTAACCCACTAAATGAAAGGGTTTACTGCTTGCTTGTATTATTCTTGTGTACATTCGCTCCAAACTATCTTCGGATGGCCAGTCGTTATGCTGTTCTTGCTGGTCTCCATGGCCTGGCAAGTCAACAGTAATACAATAGAAGGTTTCTCTTAGCGTCTCCACAACCTGCTGCCACTCTTCACGGTTCCCCAAAAAACCGTGGATAAAAACAACTGCGGGGTTGTTGCGATCTCCACGGCATGTAATGCCATTGCTGACTATGTCTTTTAAGTTGTCGCAGGCCGCACTATCAGTAGTTAGCATGGGAGATTCTCAACCTGCTGAATAATCTGTTTGATCTTTGATGTTGCTTGATCACTCGGAACCGCTATCTCAATGAGAGTGCAGTGGTTGTTATCTATCGCCTCTAGATAGCCGAGCTTGAATGACTCCAATGAGTTGGGTTTGACGTAGTTGATGGAAAACATCTGGCAGGCTGCTTCAAAGCTGAGCCCGTGAGGACAGCGAAAAAAAGCCTCTTTGAGGTCTTGTTGATTGTCTATTGGTAACAGGTTAAAAATAGATCCGCCATCGTTGTTGAGTACGATGATGACCAAGGGCGTTGCTATGTTGCGAGCCAGCGAGAGGGAGTTCAAATCATGCAATAGCGAGGTATCACCTATTAGCAGTGTTAGCCCGCGAGGGTGATTAAGTGCGCTTCCAATAGCCGTGGCCAAGACGCCATCGATCCCGCTTGCGCCTCGATTACTATATACCGGGTTACGGTTTGCTGGCGCGGCAAACATATCCATCAGCCTTATAGAGAGGCTATTGCCGACGAATAGGGCCGTTCCAGCAGGCAGGATACAGGAGAGTGTGCGTACTACTGATAGCTCACTAAAGCCGTCTGCCAGTTCTCGGTCTATCCAACAGTCCAGCTTTTTATTGAGCCTCGTTAATATATTTGAAGTGGAGCTGGAGCGGCCTTTGTAGGTCACTTGATTACAGTATTGCTCAATTGGCACCTTAACTTGCAATGCCTTATGGTGCGGGTCAAGTTTCTCGTGGAAGCGACTCACAATTTTATACTCGCCTTTGAAACGGCCGACCCACTGGTTAATACGTTTACTGGTAATTCGTCCGCCAAACTGAATAACCTGCTCGATTGCATTGAGAGGCTCAAATGACGCTTTCGAGGCCATGATGAGGTCTGCGTAATGGAAAATATGTGTGTCACCGTTAAGCCTTAACTGGCTGCTGATATCCGCAACAATAGGCCATCCTGTTGAGCGAGACAGAGCCAGTACTTCATCGCTTTCAGCTTTAGATATTGCGCCTGCGATAATCAATGTGTTGCTACTATGTTTAGGGAATTTAGCGATATCATAATCGACTGACCAGGTTGCGCTAGATAACTGCTCTGCTGCCTGTTTTCTCGCCATCTCATCATACGTGGCGATATAGTCTGAGTAGTCCTGCAAATCGCTGTCACCATACAGTGGCTCGCGAAAAGGGCAGTTAATGTGCACCGGGCCTGGGTCGATACCGCTGACTGCACCGACTGCATACTCCATACACTGGTTTATGCTTTTGACGAGTTGATAGAGTGGAAGGTCTCTAGCGGGCAGATCAAGCTGTTGAAAGTGGGCAACGTTGCCAGAAAATAGTTGTTGCTGGTTAATTGCCTGATTTGCACCACAGCCTAATAACTCTGGTGGTCTGTCGGCAGATAAAATGATCAGTGGTGTTTGTGTTTGATAGCTCTCTATAACCGCCGGGTGCAAGTTTGCGACTGCGGTGCCTGAGGTGGTAATTATCGCGACCGGTGTCTGTGTACTTTTGCTAATGCCTAGCGCATAAAACCCTAACCCACGTTCATCAAAATGAGTATGCAACTCAATATTTTTTTGATCGCTTTCCAGGTATTGCGATTTCAGTGCGGTTAATGCCAATGTTAGGGGGGCGCTTCTGGAGCCTGGCGCAATACAGAAGTGATAAACCCCACGGGTTATCAACGTGTTAACTATAAAATGTGCCCATAAATTGGTGATGTGCGTGATCTGTTGAATCATATATTTAGCAGGCCCAGTACTGTGCGAATCTTGGCGTCTAGTTCATCCCACTCGCTTTGTGGCTCAGACCCGGCAACAATGCCCACACCGGAGTAGCAGTATAGAGTCTTTTGACTAATCATCAGTGAACGAATGGATACACAAAGTTCGGTGCGTTGTTCCGACACCGTTCCGACTGCGCCCGCATACCAACCGCGAGCATGGTCTGATTGGCTGTTGATTAATGCCATTGCGTTACTAAGGGGAACACCGCAGACTGCGGGTGTTGGGTGAAGGGTGTTAACAATCTCAGGGTCGTCTATGCCGTGTTTTAGGTCCGCTTCAAACGAGCGGCTTAGATGTTGAATATTACTCAGTTTAAGCACCGATGAACTGGTCTGCGGTATAGATTGATTTGAAAAGCCGCTTAATACACTTTGGATATAGTCGACGACTAAACGATGTTCGTTCTGTATTTTGGGGTCAGACAGTAGTTCTCTTTCGTACGCCTGTTCTTCCTCAAGGGATTCGCCTCTGTTAACTGTTCCTGCTATTGCCTCAGTCCATATATGGTCGTGCTCCCTGATAAACAGGCGTTCGGGAGAGTTTCCGACAAATGTGCCCCGTTCAGATTGTAAGCTGAACTGATATCCTTGGCCGCTTGCGTGTTGCCACTTGCTAAGTAAAGCAGGGCCAGAAACAGGGGAAGAGAGCGTTATCTTTGTCTCTCTACTTAATACCACTTTTTCAACGTTTGCTGCATCTATCTGCTCTAGTGCATTAGATACGGTAATGTCCCATTGAACTTTATTCGGGGTGTGATGAATGGAGCGAACATGCAATGACGTCTGAGCGGCATCGTTTGAGAGTGAGAGAAACTTGAGGGCTTTTAAGTCTGCTATCAATTGCGCGCGAATAAAGCGGATAGACTCAGTGTTGTCAGGCACAATATTGACCGCTAACCAGTATCGACCTCTTCTGCATGAAACCTCAATGCGAGGGAGTATAAACTCGGCAAAAGGGTACTCTTGCCAATTCTTAGTCAGGCTCTGGTTATTAAACGCTATTCCGCCTAGAAATACTGCACGGCTGCCCTTTGTAAGCTGGTTAATCCGCTTAAACAAGGGTGATAGCTCAGTGCGACTGTTTGCGCTAAGGGTTAATGACGACCCAATAGCGGCCAATGAGAGACTGTTGGCCCGGTTTGACCAGTAGTTCTTAACTAAACCTTCATTTTGTTCAAGCCATGACAGCAATGATATCTCAGGAATCTCACATTCAATACGCGTAAGAATGCCGGGCTCAATAAAGGAGCGTTTTAGCTGCAAACAAAGCCTATCAATTGATCTGTCAAACAAACAATCAACAGGCGTTTTTGTTTTAGCCGGGTCTAGTAGGCGTAAGGTCATTTTTATGAGTTGCTAGCAGCAAAATCCATTTATCGTTACGGTTGAACAGTGGTTAGCGCACTTTAAAACAGGTTATAAGCATATAGCATAATAAATATATCTTCGATTATAAAAGCCATTTTACTCACTTAATATTGCAGTAAGTCATGCAAGCGACGCTTTTCGAAAAAAGTCTTTAAAGTGATCTATTAGCAAACGTAGCTTTTTGGAACTGGATGCGCCGGGAGGAAATACGCCATATATCTCAATATTGGGTAAATCGTAATCATCCAAAATGGTTTCAAGCGTTCCATTTGAGATTTTGGGCAAGGCATCGTACACCGGGATTCGGCCCAGGCCGTGACCACCTTCGACAAATGCAGTTCTGGCCGCGGCATTGTTGGTACTAATTGAGCCTTGGATTTTCACATCGTAGCTTCGAGAACCTTTACTCATCTTTAACGTGCCGGAAGTCAATTTGTATATTACCCAGGTGTGCCTATCAAGGTCTGATGGCGTTTTGGGCCTTCCATGTTTTTTTAAATAGGAAGGGGCACCACATAAACAGGTTTTAAGTGTAGACAGTTTGCTGGCCTGCAACCCTGAGTCGGGTAGAGGGGCGCCTCGTATTGCCAGGTCAATGCCTTCCTGAATGATGTTGACGACTTCATCTGTCAAGATCAGGTCTAATTCTATTTTTGGAAAGCGTGTCTTGAACTCGTTAAGCGCGGGTACGATGGTTTGCAAGCCAATATTGACAGGACAGGTGACTTTTAATGTGCCTTGAGGCTCACGTTTAAGGTTTTCTATTTGCTGGTTGGCAGCTTCGGCTTCGCTTGCGATAACCCTGCATCGTTTATAGTAATCATGCCCAGGTTCGGTGAGTTTGATACTTCGGGTTGACCGATTGAGGAGTGTTACCCCCAGCTGCGTTTCGAGCTTCTTTATATGATAGCTGACAACGGCCCTTGATAGTCCAATGTGTTTGGCCGCTGCAGATAGGCTTCCTTGTTCTACAACTTGGGCAAATACCACCATGCTTTTTAATTGTTCAAACGAAATATCCACGCAGGTATCTCCTCGATAAGCGCCAATTACGTTAACAGTTAGTCCTGCAAGAAATAATTGTATCAAAAAGTTAAACAATTATTTCAAATTCTTGTGCATTGTTAGAATCCTGTTTTATGCATAGACTAGTTTTCGTGAATACAAACTGAGTAATAGGAGATTATTATGGAATCCAAACAAGCTCGCATACTAATGGTGCTAACATCCCACGATCAGCTAGGTGATACGGGCGATAAAACCGGATTCTGGGTTGAGGAGTTTGCCGCCCCCTATTACGTATTTAAAGATGCGGGTGCCGAGGTGGTTGTAGTGACGCCTGCGGGAGGGAAAGCTCCGATTGATCCAAAGAGTGAGTCGGCTGATGCTCAAACTGAGGCAACAGAGAGATATTATAAAGATAGTGACGCACAAGCATTGATTCAAAACACTGCGAAATTATCGGCGGTAAGTATGGATGATTATGACGCGGTCTTTTACCCTGGAGGTCATGGCCCGTTGTGGGACTTAACAGATAACCAGGAGTCAATACGGCTAATAAGCGACTTTGTAAAAAGTAACAAACCCGTATCAGCGGTATGTCATGCCACAGCTGCATTTTTGAATGTTAAAGATGAAGGCGGCAGTTATCTGATTGACGGCATAGCGGTAACAGGATTTTCCAATTCAGAAGAAGCGGCGGTTGGGCTGACTGAAGTCGTGCCATTTCTTTTGGAAGATGAGTTAAAAAAACGGGGGGCTAACTACCAACGAGGTGATGACTGGAGCGCATTTGCGTTGCAAGATGGTCTGATTATTAGTGGCCAAAACCCGGCATCGTCGGCATTAGTCGCCGAAAAATTATTGGACAAGATAGCTAAGCGATAGCGATCAATCAAGGCGGACTTGATACGGCTTTATGCCACTCATGGCTTTATAAGGATACTGTTAGGAAATAACTATGTTAAATTTCACATTTCATAACCCAACTAAAATTTATTTTGGCGAAGGTCAACTGAGTTCCATTGCTAAGGAAATCCCTGCAAACGCAAGTGTACTTGTTACTTATGGCGGCGGGTCAATAAAAAGTAATGGCGTGTATGAACAGGTCTCTAAAGCACTTGAAGGCCATAAGTGGTGTGAGTTTTCAGGGATTGAGCCAAACCCGAATTACGATACGCTCATTAAAGCGTTAGACCTTATCAAAGAACACAAAGTAGATTTCTTGTTGGCCGTTGGCGGCGGTTCAGTTGTCGATGGTACGAAGTTTATTGCAGCTGCGGCTATGTATGAGACCGGTGACCCTTGGGATATCGTTGCAAAACAGGTAAAAATCACCAAAGCACTTCCTATTGGCGCTGTACTTACGTTGCCAGCAACGGGGTCGGAAACAAATACTGGAGCTGTGGTAACACGAGAGGGTAACAAACTACCTTTTGCAAGCCCTTTGGTCAGGCCTCTTTTTGCGGTGCTGGACCCTTCCGTCACCTTGTCACTGTCTGACCGGCAGATTAGCAACGGCGTTGTGGACGCGTTCGTTCATACAATGGAGCAGTATTTGACCTACTCGGTCGACGCAAAAGTGCAGGACAGAATTTCTGAAGGGTTGTTACTAACACTAATTGAAGAAGGGCCGAAGGCGCTCTCTGAAGAGTTAAAAAGTGACCTGAATGTACGGTCAAACATTATGTGGTCTGCAACACTGGCGTTGAATGGGCTAATCGGAGCAGGGGTTCCTCAAGACTGGGCAACCCATATGATTGGGCATGAGTTAACCGGCGCGTATGGTGTTGATCATGCTAGAACGTTGTCTATTGTATTGCCTGCTGTTATGAAGGTTCGAAGAGAGGCCAAAAAAGAGAAGCTTCTGCAGTATGCTGATCGTGTCTGGGGCATAAATGAGGGTAGCGAGAGCGAGCGGATTGATAACGCTATTGCTCAAACCGAATCATTTTTCCGCCAAATGAACGTTCCGACCCGGCTGTCTGATGTGGGGGTGGAAGGGACTGATCTGGAAAACATTGTCGCTAAGTTAACAGAACATGGAATGGTTGCACTGGGTGAGTATAAAGATATTACTCCAGAGGTCAGCCTTGAGATTCTTAAAGCCGCGCTATAGAAGGCGCACCACCATGCATGGCTTGTAAACCCGGTTGTGCATGGTGGCTTCGTCTATATTCAATTGGCAGGCATGGTGGAACTCAAGCTGTCTGAATTGTAGTGTAAAAAGTATATCAACGTCACAAAATATGTGATCAATATTTTATCTGCGATATAATTACTGATAGTGTACAAATGTACATTTATTCTGTTGGCTTAATATCTGTGTAAATGTGTTAGATAAAGCGTTTCTGATATGAGCCCCAATTGTGTTGTATGGCGGACTGAATTATGCTGGCTTTGCTTTTCTTGGTAATCGTTTCCGTAGGGTCATTTTTTTTAGGCTCGCTTGGAGTGTACCTTTATGATGAAAAGGTACCGCTCTACTTCATTCCGTTGATTCTGTTCTCATTTATTATTCTTATTCATGTTGTTATCTTCAGCTATATTTTTGCAATTGCGTGGTTTGCGCGATCACACCGACCCGAAGATATGCGTATTCAATTTAAAGAAACATTGCGCCTCGTGTTTGGTGAAATTTCCTTTTCTATGGTGTTGTACCTGTTCTTAACACCTTTGGCAGCATTTCAATGGTTAAAAGAGCATCTGCAAAGTAATAAAGGAAGTCATGATGATGTACCTGTTTTACTTGTACATGGTTTTTTCTGCAACTCAGCCTTCTGGGTGCCGATGAAGCGCTACTTAAGTAAAAGAGGGTTTACCCGTACGTATAGTGTGACATTGGACCCACCCTTGTTTGGCGATATAGAAAAATTCTCAAATAAACTTGCTAAAAGAGTTGAACAGATCTGCTCAGAGACAAAGACTGAAAAAGTCGTGATTGTTGCTCATAGCATGGGGGGGCTGGTTTCCCGCAACTATATATACAACAGGGGAGGTGATAAGCGTGTTGAAAAACTCATTACACTGGGTACACCTCATCATGGCACCACAATTGCCGATACCGTTTTCTTTTTGGGCCGACACCTCAGACAGATGAAGCGCTGGTCAAACAAATGGTTGGCCAACCTGAATCTGCATGAGGGGCAGACCGCATTGGTGCCAACGGTTTCAATATTTAGCTATCACGATAGCATAGTTTCACCACAAGACAGCCCGATACTAAAGCATGCGCGGAACATTCCTCTCAGAGGCGTAGGGCATCTCGAAATGCCTGTTTCGAAGGTGGTTCAAGAGCTGGTATATGAAGAGCTGGTTCCCGCCATTCACAAGCGTACCGAAATAGGCGAAGACGTTAGCCAGCTATGTCAAGGAAGCTGAGCGTTTAAAAGAACGGTGAGACAGGATAACTTGAATCAAGCGGTATTTTCGTTCGCGTTTTCAGGTTTTTCGATCCATTTTTTTAAGACTTCAAGCAACACATGGCGCTCGTAAGGTTTGGTGATATAGTCATCCATACCAGCGCTATAGCACTTCTCTCTGTCCCCGTGCATCACGTTAGCGGTAACCGCAATGATAGGAAGGCTTTCTTTTCTTAGCTCGGATCTTATGTACCTGGTTGCCTCGTACCCATCCATGATAGGCATATGGCAATCCATCAGTACGGCATCAAACGCGTGGGACTTTATTAGGTCTACGGCTTCCTGGCCATTGAAAGCAATCATGACTTGATAACCCAGCTTTGTAAGTATTGCCTTGGCAACCATTTGGTTGACCTGATTGTCTTCTACCAAGAGTATAGAGTGCCCCTGTGCTGTCACGGTATTACCAGTGCTACTTGACTGGGGGGCATTAGCTTCAAGCCCGATAGTCTTGAGTAATGTCTTTTCTAAATTAGCGCGACTATAAGGGGAGTGCAAATGAGCCCCGTAGAATATACGGTGCTGACTATCTTTGTTTGCTGCATAGTTTTTACCAGATATAAGTATCACTTGTTTAGACGAAACGGCATCACTTACCGTTTTTGATACTTCGGGTTCATCGATCAATACCAGTGTCTGCTTGGGGTTATCGATGGTGATATCTTGAGAACTAAGCGCCTTGGTATTTTGATACGTGATTACTTTTGTATCCAGCTCCCAGTAATGAAGCTGTTTTATCAGGTATGAGAATTGAGCATTATCCTCTTGGTATATTACTTCTAGGCTATAGGATTTCAGCTGTTTGTTTACTGCCGCCTGACTTGTGTTGATATCTATTTCAAGTGGGATTTTGGTAGTAAAACAACTTCCTTTACCTTCCACAGACTCGACTGTTAACTTTCCTTGCATATGTGTTACAAGTTGTCGGCAAAGAGCCAGGCCTAGGCCTGTGCCTCCATACTTTCGTGTCGTGTCAGAGTATGCCTGTGAGAATGGCGCAAATATTTTCTCCATTGCATCGGGGGATATGCCGATGCCAGTATCGATCACTTGAATAACAACATTCGCGTTCTCTTGGTATAGCTTAATTGTAACTATTCCGCTTTCAGTAAATTTAATGGCATTGCCCGTCAAATTGCTGACCACCTGTCTTATGCGGGTTGGGTCCCCATAAACAGCTTCCGGGAAGGCAGGGTCAATGTCGAGCGCCAGGTCGATGTGTTTGGCGTGGGCATTTTGTGCAAGTAAACTTGAGACCTCTTCTATGGTGTGCCTCAAGTCAAAACTGATGGTTTCGAGGGTTAGCTTTCCTGCTTCTACTTTCGATATATCGAGAATGTCATTTAAAAGGTCTAACAGGGACACGCCAGAATTGTAGGCAACATCGAGTTGTCGCTTTTGTCGGTCACTTAGTGGCTCTTCCATGGTTAAACTGATCATACCCAAGACGCCGTTAAACGGCGTTCTTATTTCATGGCTCATATTGGCAAGGAAGTCTGCGCGAGCGGTTGCTCTTCTGACCGCTTCTTCTTTCGCTACAACCAGTTCCTGATTACTTTTAATAAGTTGATCGTTTTTGTCTGAGAGTTCACGGGTTCTTGTCTCAACAATTTGCTCTAACTGCTCTGAATAGTTCTTAAGTCTTGATTCGGTTTTCCTAACCAGTTGAAGGCTTCGCTCGATAGTTTGTAGATGGTCGTTTGTGCTCTCTACAAGAATGCCGATTTCGTCATATTGGTGCCCTTTAGGAACAGGTAAACGAACCTTTTCGGGGGTTTCCGGGTCAACTTCACTAACGGAGTTGATTACCTTCAATAATGGCTTGGTTAGCATCAGGTAGAATACAAACAGAAGTAAGGCTGAAAGGGCCAGACTCTTGATAAAGCCGGATATTAAGGTAAATGCGGCCCGTTTCAGAAATGCAGTTCCAGCAGGGTAGGTATCAACAACGACATTCAGGTTCCCCAGGTCAACATCCGATAACTGCTGCACCGCCAGTCTTGTTGCGTAGTTACGTGTCGGGTCAAATAAAACATCGCTTAGCCATCGGTATGAAGAGTCTGTTAACTGCCGGTGCTTTCTTGCCAGTATGCGGTTATCAGTATCAATTATTTCTGCTTCGATAATCGACGGGTGTTTTAATAGACCATCAAGTAGCTCTTCTGCCAGGCGAGAGTCGATGTTATAAGCAATTTGAGACGCAGGTGTATGGCTGATGGTGATTAGAGCTTGAATGTCCTGGTCTAGTGCGTTTTTTTCATTTAGGTAATCCAACAGCACCTGGAACAAATTTAGAATCATGCCCAGCAGCAAAGCAACCAAGACTGTATTTCTGGCTAGCTTGAATGAAAGTCTGTTAGATAAGTTTATTTTCACTTAACACTTGATCCTATTGGCTTATTATCGTCCATGAGAGTCCTGCTATGTTGCCTCGACTCTGTTTGAATGCCGAGTAGGGGTTTAAATTTATTCTAAGTACAAATAGGTCGCTCAATTGATTGTAAATATGTGCAGAAAATATATCTAGGTGAACTAATCGTCATATGCGTTCTTTTTTTGCCAATCGTCGTCCTTGTCCAAATAATCGTCCCACTCTTTATTTAGCGACTCTTTTTCTGCTTCCGGGTTAACGGTGCCTTCCTTACCTTCTTTTTCAGCCGCCTCTTCGAGCTGTTTAATTTTAGCTTTATAGCCTGTCAGTGCTTTGATTGCGAGAGGGTTATCTTTAATACGCATCATTTCTGATATGGCATTATGATAGTTGTGAATTGCAACCCTTAGCTTCCCATTTTTTTGGGCCTCTTTTGCTTTTGTGATTGCAAGATCTGCCCGCACTTTTGATATTAGGTAGTTGATATAGGCAAGGTACTTATTGCTTGTTGATTTATCCAGTTTCTTGGTTGCTCTTTGCCGCTCTATAAATCGATAAAGGAGTTCGAGCAACTTACTGACTTCTTTAGACGTTGCTTCATCCTTAATGGGGACAGGTTTTGGTGTTTCTGTTGACTCCTGAACAGTCTTTAATGCTTGCTGATCATTTTTGATGTTTGACTGTATAGTAGGGTCGGGCTTGAGCGCCACTAATTCACTGAGGGTTTCGATACCCCGTTCAAGAATCATCACCCGCAGTTCCTTATTAAGGTACTGAGGAGGTATCTCGTTTATCAGCCGTTGAACTCTGCGATAGCGGTCTTGTAGCGCATTAGTCTTTCTGATTTTTTCTATCCGTGCTTTTTCGCGGGCTTGGCTAATAAACAGGAGCGAAATTGATCCCAATATAATAAGAATAATAATGATGGTGATAGCCGTGGCAGACATATTTTTAATCGTTTTCTCATATATGACAGTGTGTGTATGTCAGTATAGACTAATGTCTTGAAAAGACAGATGTTTACATTAAATATATGGAGTGCAGAAAGCATTCATAAATAGGCTTGACCTACAAAAAAACTGACGGTAGAATGCGCGCTTCCTTACTCGGTAAGACGTTCGGAAGATTGCGTCCCCATCGTCTAGAGGCCTAGGACACCGCCCTTTCACGGCGGTAACAGGGGTTCGACTCCCCTTGGGGACGCCACTTATTTTAAAAACCCGCATGATGTCTGTCATGCGGGTTTTTTAGTTTCTAAGTGTTAAAAAGTCATACTATGCAGCAATGAGACTGTCTGGGTGGTTCGCCTATCTATAGGATTTGTTGCTCGTTTCGTGTAAAATTCGCCCCCCTAACATATTGTATCGGAACTGAATGCACTATCGGTCTGGTAGCCGTATATGGGTTGTTTAAATTAAAGCAGCTATATATTGGTTCATTGCGAGTAGTTCAGATTGATAGTTTAAAACTGGTTTTAGTAAACCGTATAAGCAAATAATCGAGGCTTTGATAAATGACAGCACGTGTTCAAGTTGGTGGCCTACAGGTCGCAAAAGTTCTTTATGACTTTGTTAATGAAAAGGCTATTCCGGGAACTGGAGTTGATGCAGACAAATTTTGGTCAGAGTTTGACGCAATCGTTAAGGATCTTGCTCCAAAAAATAAAGCCTTGTTAGCCAAGCGTGATGAGCTTCAGGCAAAGATCGATGCATATCACCAGGAGCGTAAAGGCCAGCCACACAACGCAGCAGAGTATAAAGGATTTTTACAAGAGATCGGTTATTTGCTGCCAGAAGGTGAAGCGTTTGAAGCGACGACGCAGAATGTTGAGCCGGAAATCGCCGAAATGGCGGGTCCTCAGCTCGTTGTACCAGTAATGAATGCTCGCTTTGCGTTGAACGCTGCAAACGCACGCTGGGGTTCTTTGTATGACGGTCTATATGGCACCAATGCAATTCCTGAGGAAGATGGCGCGGAAAAAGGGCAGGGCTATAACCCCGTTCGTGGTAATAAAGTTATTGCCTATGCGCGTGACTTTCTTGATCAGGCTGCCCCGTTGGAAAGTGGATCACATAAAGACAGCACAAAGTATGCAGTTGTAGATGGCAAATTGGCGGTGACGCTCAATGATGGATCTACAGTAGGCTTGAAAGAAGAGGGTAAACTGCAAGGTTATACGGGTGATGCAGCAGCACCAACCGGAGTTCTTCTTAAAAATAATGGATTAAGGTTTGAGATTCAAATCGATGCGGATAGCCCAATCGGTAAAACGGATGCAGCAGGCGTTAAAGATGTATTGATGGAAGCTGCTTTAACAACCATTATGGATTGTGAAGACTCTGTCGCAGCAGTTGATGCTGAAGATAAGGTCGTTGTGTACAGTAACTGGCTCGGCTTAATGCAGGGTAACCTTGAAGAAGAAGTTACAAAGGGCGGAAAAACATTTACTCGCCGCATGAATGCCGACCGTGAGTATACTGGCTTAGACGGAAATGTATTTACAGTCAAAGGGCGCTCAATGCTGTTTGTCCGTAATGTCGGCCACTTAATGACTAACCCTGCGATTCTTGATAGCGAAGGAAATGAAGTGCCTGAAGGTATAATGGATGGCATGTTCACAACACTTATCGCTATTCATGACCTAAAAGGCAACTCGCCTGTTAAGAACTCTACGACAGGTTCGGTGAATATTGTTAAGCCAAAAATGCATGGGCCAGAAGAAGTGGCATTTGCCAATGAGTTGTTTGGCCGTGTTGAAGATGCACTCGAATTGCCACGATTCACCATGAAAATGGGGATAATGGACGAAGAGCGCCGTACCACTGTTAACCTTAAAGAGTGTATCCGTGCTGCTAAAGATCGCGTTGTCTTTATTAACACCGGGTTCCTGGATCGTACTGGCGATGAGATTCATACGTCAATGGAAGCTGGCGTTATTATTCCAAAGACTGTTATGAAGCAGCAGGAATGGATCAATGCCTACGAGGATTGGAACGTTGATACAGGTCTTGAAACAGGGCTTCAAGGGCGTGCTCAAATCGGCAAGGGCATGTGGCCGATCCCGGATGAGATGGGAATGATGATGGAGCAGAAGATTGCTCACCCTAAAGCAGGTGCTAACACTGCCTGGGTTCCTTCTCCAACTGCTGCTGCACTTCATGCGGTTCATTATCATCAGGTTGACGTGTTTAAGACTCAGGATGCGCTTAAGTCTCGAGAGCATGCGTCAGTCGATGCCATTTTGAATATTCCGGTTATGGAAGATCCAGGTGTGCTGACGGCTGAGGAAATCCAAAAAGAACTGGATAACAATGCTCAAGGTATTCTTGGTTATGTTGTTCGCTGGATTGACGCCGGTGTTGGTTGCTCTAAAGTGCCAGATATCAATGATGTAGGCTTAATGGAAGATCGCGCGACGTTGCGTATTTCATCTCAGCATATGGCCAACTGGTTAAGACATGGTGTGTGTTCAGAAGAGCAGGTAATGGAAACAATGAAGCGTATGGCGGGTGTTGTTGATCGTCAAAACGCGAATGATCCAAATTACATCAAGATGGCTGGAAACTTTGACGACAGCGTGGCGTTTCAGGCTGCTGTTGAGTTGGTGATTGAGGGTACTAAACAGCCAAATGGCTATACCGAACCCGTTCTTCACCGTCGCCGTATTGAGTTGAAGGCTAAATTAGCTGGTTAACCATTTTCAGCATCTGCTGTAAATGGTCTTGTAAAAAACCGCATCGATGATGCGGTTTTTTTATGTCACAACTTTAACTCTCGAAGCTCTGTTGAAGCCAGGCCATAGCTCCATAAGTTATCGAAAATTTCTGAAAGCTGTTTATTGCGCCCGGCACTATTGAAATTTGCAAAGCCCTCATAGATTGAATTCTCTTTCTGGTAGATGACGCCATAACGGTCAGCAAGAACCATTGCTGATTCGTCATAGGGATATGCTTTGTTGATTACTTTTAAATGAATGCTGCTGGGAAGGCGACGCATGAGCTCAATCAGCCGGTGGCTGCTGGCTACAAGAGGCCGTTCATCGACAATGAGGAGTTGAACTTCAGACCTTGAATTGGATCTGGCAAGTTCTGACAGGGCACCTCTTATCGGCTCGTTATCATATATCTCACGGTTTAAGTGGTGGCTTAATATTTTAACTTTGTGAGTGGCCTGGCACAGCATTGAGGCCGTTAACCGCTTTTGTTCTTCAGGGTTAGAAAACAGCTGTGTGCTCTGGTCTTCGCCAAGCCTAAGAAGCTTGTTGCCTGGTGCCTTTTCGTTATTATCCTGTGCTTCGAAACGCGTGCTTTTCTCGATCATTTTTATAACCGTAACGATAAAGATTAAGTTATGCCTCTTCCAAGTAAAGATGACCTCCATTAATTAATTCTAGTAGAAGATCAAATTGCTTTCCTGTCACTATTTTATCGGAAATTTCTTTAACAGGGATTTGGTTAGCGCCGCAGATGAGCTTGATCAAAGGCTCATCCGCTCGGCATAGTTGCTGTTCTACACCGTCATAGAATAATTTTATCTGACCGGATTTATCATTTGGCTGATAGTAGCTGAATCGAGAGCCCTCGTTCCAGCGTATGAATCCAGACTCAGACAAGTAGTCCCTCAACTCCTCTTTATCGAACGTTTCTTCCAGGGGTTCTACAATGTGCTCAGATTTGGGCTCAGTGCTGTATTGCCCAAACCAATCTGAAATAGAGTCTTCGTTTATGTAACTGGAAATAATGTTTTTGATGTCTGTTATGACGTCCGGGTTTATCTCACCTGAATTTGTTTGCAGTTTAAGATTAGGGTCATCGAGGTGATGCTCTTTGGTTATCATGCTGCAAACGTGGTCAGTGTAAGCGCTTAGTATTTGTTCATGACTTGGTGATCGCAGGCCAATGGAGAGGGTAATGCAGTCACCAAGTGAAACACCGTGATGCGCTATCTGGGGTGGGAGATAGAGCATGTCACCAGGTTCCAAAACCCAGTCATTCACGGTCTCAAACTCATGTAGTATTCTGAGAGGCGTGCCTTCAACTCTCCTTGAATTCTCATCGCAGTGCTGTCCGGTTAGCCATTGTCTCTTTCCCTGTGCTTGTAGAAGGAACACGTCATAGTAGTCATAATGAGGGCCAACGCTTCCATGTAAGGGGGCATAGCTGGCCATGATATCGTCGATGCGCCAGTTTGGAATAAAGCGAAACAGGTTTAGCAGGTCTGACACCTCAGGAACCACCGCATCAAGGCCTTGTACGAGTAATGTCCAGTGTGTTTCAGGAAGTTGCTTGAAGTCTGTTTCGTTAAATGGCCCATGCAATGGATGCCAAGGCTGTCCATTATGGTTTTCGATGACGATTCTGGACTCTGTGTCCGGTTCGCATGCCAGGCCTGCCAGTTCGTCAGGTGAGATAGGGCTATGAAATCCGGGGATTGCCTGGCGGATCAGAAGTGGTTTTTTTTGCCAGTACTCGTTTAAAAATTCCTCGGCGCTAATGCTGCCCAACACATTGATCATGAGGTTGCCTTCTAGGTCTTGGTTATGCCCGAAACCGACGAACACGGGTTTGGTAAGCTGCCGTTGGCGAGAGAGTAAGCTCTTTTGAATGCCAGAGCTTACTCGTTTGGATTGTTAACACTCAGTTAGAGGTGTGCTAGATGGCTTTAGCTTGTTCAATAGCGTTGCCGATATAGCTGGCAGGCGTAAGTTCTATTAGCTCATCTTTGGCTGACTGAGGAATTTCAAGTGAGTTGATAAACTCCTTGATTGTTTCCTGGTTCATCTCTTTGCCGCGGGTCAGTGCCTTTAATTTTTCATAGGGCTTTTCGATATTGTAACGGCGCATGACTGTTTGGATGGGTTCCGCCATCACTTCCCAGCACTCGTTGAGATCTTCAAGTAGCCTAATCGGGTTAATCTCAAGCTTTCCAAGTCCTTTGAGTGTAGATTGGTATGCAATAACGCTATGGGCTAAACCTACCCCCAGATTGCGCAGTACAGTAGAGTCTGTCAGGTCTCGTTGCCAGCGAGAAATAGGCAGCTTGCTTGCAAGATGATTAAGTACCGCATTAGCAATGCCAAGGTTCCCTTCGGAGTTTTCGAAGTCGATAGGGTTAACTTTGTGCGGCATTGTAGACGAGCCTACTTCACCCTCTACGGTTTTTTGCTTGAAGTAACCCACTGAAATATAGGCCCAAATATCACGATCCAGATCGATTAGAATGGTGTTGAATCTGGCAATTGCGTCGTACAGCTCGGCAATATAGTCATGCGGCTCTATCTGGGTGGTGTAAGGGTTAAAGGTTAAGCCCAGCGACTCTACAAATGTTTTTGCGTTTTGTTCCCAGTCAACGTCAGGGTAGGCTGACAGGTGGGCGTTGTAGTTGCCTACTGCGCCATTAATTTTCCCGAGAAATTCAACGGACTTTATCTGTGTAAGTTGTCGCTGGAGTCTGGCTACAACATTGGCCAGCTCTTTACCAGTTGTCGTTGGCGAGGCTGTCTGTCCGTGTGTTCTGGACAGCATGGGTTGTTCAGCAAACTCAATAGCGAGCGCTTTTAAGTCATCGATGACTTGCTCCATGTAAGGGATTACGCACTCGCTCATGCCATTTTTGAGAATTAAACCGTGAGATAGGTTGTTAATGTCTTCTGAGGTGCAGGCAAAGTGAACGAACTCAGAAATTGCAGCGAGTTGTGGGTGCTGCTCTTTGACGGCTTCGAACTTTTCTTTAATGAGGTACTCAACTGCTTTAACGTCGTGGTTGGTTGTACGCTCAATGGTTTTAACTCGTTCGGCATCTTCTAAAGAAAAGTTTGAAACGATATTGTCGAGAAAGCTGTTGGTGGCTTCGTCAAACGGTGAAACTTCAACAATCTCAGGGTGGTTTGCCAGTTGCTGGAGCCAGCGGATTTCAACTTCTACCCTGAATCTGATCAAACCGAATTCGCTGAATATGGAACGCAGGCTTTTTACTTTACTGCCATAACGGCCATCGATAGGGGAAACTGCGGTGAGAGAAGAAAGCTCCATTAAAAACTCGCTTATTTAAAGTGGTAATGAATTTGGGGCGCAATGATACTATAAATTGCGATATTGATGCTATAGATAGCCCGCTGTGGCCTTTAAGTACGCGCTGACAACCTTCTCGGGCTGGTTAGGATTATTGGTTGACTTGTGCCAGGCTGCAAGTGGTTACTGCTGTTCGCGGGTCAGGCGGTCAACAGATGCTTCAATGGCCTTTCTTTTTAACAGTAAATTCCATCTTCTGCCCCCGGTTTGCCGCCAGAGTATTGCTGAGCGTATGCCCGTAAGCAGGGTAGCGCGGATTAATGCAGCATTGTGTGACACTTTAAGAAAGTCGGGTTTTCCAGTGACTTGTATTCTCAGATTAAATGTACTGATTGTGTCTATGTACAGCGATGCCAGGTTGTGAATTACGTTTTCATGTAGAATAGAAAAGTGCTCGGCTTGGCCTTTTGCTTGGTCGATGCGCTTACCAATGATATTCAGCATTTCCGGTTTTTTACGTAATTTCCCCTCTAGGTGTATTAAACTAAGTGCATAGCGAATGACTTCGACGTTCTTTTGTCCCGCGTCTTTTTGCAATATTTGTTTGAGGGTATTCAGCCCGAGCACAATCCCATTTAAATCGCCATAGACTGACAGCGTTGTATCTGGGTCGGTAACAAACAGGCTGTTAATAGACGACTCTAATGCGGGTTTATCATATTTTGATGTTTGAGCAATCTGGTGAACGAGTGCAGCTGCTTGAAAAACTCCAGCAAGTGCGATGACTTGTTCATCGATAGTGTGGTTCAAAGTAAACCTCTTTTTTGTTATATATAAAACAGTAGCTTATGCGTTGTTTATAATGTTGATTCTATAATACTGCCTCCCAGGCACTTATCCCCATCATAGATCACAAGAGACTGTCCTGGCGTAATGGCTCTTTGTGGCTGATCAAAGGTAACCACAATTTCATTTGAATCTCCCAGGGTGACTGTGCAGGCCTGGTCGGGTTGTCTGTAGCGAGTTTTAGCTACGCACTTCAACGGAAGCCCTGGATGATCACTGTTAATCCATTCAATGCGCTGCGCAGTCAGTGCGGAGGAGAACAGTAAAGGGTGGTTCTTTCCTTGTACAACAAGTAATTCGTTCTTTTCCAGGTTTTTTTGGGCAACATACCAAGGGGCTTCTCCGTGGGATTGAAGACCTCCTATGCCTAGCCCTTGTCTTTGACCTATTGTGTGATACATAAGTCCCTGGTGCTGGCCTATGATTTCGCCGTCTTCGGTCACTATGTTTCCGGGTTGGGCAGGAAGATACTGTTGCAGGAAGTCTTTAAATTTTCGCTCCCCAATAAAGCATATTCCTGTACTGTCTTTTTTGTCATGGGTGATAAGGTCATGCTCAAGAGCGAGTCTTCTAACGTCTGGTTTCTCGAGCTCACCTACCGGGAACAGTGTTTTTTCAATTTTGTCTTCTGAAACCAGGTGCAGAAAATAGCTTTGATCTTTATTGCTATCGAGCCCTTTGAAGAGGCAGGCGTGACCATCGACGACTTTTTTTCGAACATAATGCCCAGTGGCTATATAGTCTGCGCCCAGTGTTAATGCATAATCGAGAAATGCCTTAAATTTAATCTCTTTATTGCACAAAATATCGGGGTTTGGGGTTCTGCCAGCTTTGTACTCAGCAAGAAAGTACTCAAATACTCTATCCCAATACTCAGCGGCAAAGCTTGCTGTATGCAGTTTGATCCCCAGTTTGTCGCTGACGGCCTGGGCATCTTCCAGATCTTGCATCGCGGTGCAGTAGTCAGTGCCATCGTCTTCATCCCAGTTCTTCATGAACAGGCCTTCAACTTGATAACCTTGCTGTTGTAGAAGAAGGGCTGATACTGACGAATCTACGCCGCCCGACATGCCGACGATAACTCTGGTATTTTCTGGGATACTCATACAGTCTATAGTTCAATTATTAAAAGGATCGAAAGTGAATAGGCAATTAACATGGGGGCTGAAGCCAAAAATACAAGCCTGGAACCTATTCTAACGATTGGGCTCTGTTTATGTTAGCTCTTTTAACAAAAAGCCTGGTTTTTAGACGGAGCGGGTGTTTCATATTTTTGCGGCTGGTGTTTCGTAGATTATAGAAAGAGGGTAGCGCCTGTTATCACGGAAATCATCGATGCAGCGTTTTACAAGTGGGCTCCTCAGTTGGTTTTCGATTGCGGTTACTTCATCATAGGTTAGCCAATGCTCTGATATTATGTCAGAGTCAAGCTCGTCAGAGACCTTCTGTATCGCCTTTGCAGAAAAACAAATCCGGTAATAAGTCACTCCGTTAGCCGGGGCTTTATATGTGTAAAGGCCAATGACAGACTCAAGTTCTACTTCCCAGCCGCTCTCTTCAAGCGTTTCCCTGATGGCTGCATCAAGTATTGATTCACCTTCCTCTACGTGGCCTGCAGGTTGGTTGAAGACTATCTCTCCATGGCTGCGCTCTTTTACAAGTAAAAACTTACTGTCCTTTTCTACAACAACAGCAACGGTTGCATGAGGTGTCCAAGTCATAATGGTCTCTTCAATATTTGTTAGTATGAGAGCTTTGCACGACTACTGCGCTTACAAATACAGCGTTAAAAAATGACTCAAAATGGTGCGCTCTCCTGGGTCGACCGGGACTTATAGACCATAAACTGCGCTTTTTCGTCATGTTTTGCCTTGTCTTTGATTCGCTCATAACGTCGTACAAAGCTCTCAGTATATTTTAACTAATTTTTCTTTTTTGATGGTTGATATGTGCGCTTATTCGGTCGCGGTGGGTGGTACTTTTGCTGAGTTTTTTTAGTTGTAGCGGGTATATTTATTTGCGTACTCGAGTGCTCGCCAGGCTTTAAGTGGTCAATAGTCCAGTCGCCAATACTATACCTAATGAGGCGCAAGGTAGGGTGGCCGATTGCGGCGGTCATTCGTCTAACCTGCCTGTTCTTTCCTTCAGTGATGGTTAATGATATCCATGAAGTCTGATCGTTTTTACGTTGCCTAATGGGAGGGACTCTTGCCCAGATATTTGGCTCTGGAATTAGTTTTGCCTTAGCGGGGGCCGTTTTACCGTCTTTCAGATCTACACCGCTTCTTAGTAAGGCAATACTCTCACAACTTGGCGTCCCTTCGACCTGCACCCAGTACGTTTTGGGAAGCTTCTGCTTTGGGTCTGTTATTCTATGCTGAAGAGAGCCATTGTCTGTAAGAAGCAGAAGGCCTTCTGAGTCATAGTCGAGTCGACCCGCTGGATATACGTTTTTAGTGTTTATGTAGTCGGCCAGGGTGGCACGGTTGTTGTCGTCAGTGAATTGCGACAAGACGTTAAACGGCTTGTTTAACAGTATGAGAAGGGCCATATTTTTGCGCTGCTGTAGATTATGTGTAGAGGGGCGGCTCAAATGTTTGATGTTATGAATCTTAGCACGGGCTATGCGTAAAATAAGTGCCTAAATAACTGAATGCCACCAATATAATTGAAAAGGCTGACTCTAGGGCGCGAGGGGCGGTTTAGCTAGAGGAATAACAAATAAGCCGCACTACAGCCTCCCGTATAACTGGGTGTGGGCAATCCACTACGTCTCGGGTAGTGGATTTATGGTTTCGGGGTGTTAAGCGGAAATTGCAATGCTGCCCGTATTGCCTTCACTATCTGTCGACGGTTTTTCAGCAGATGTCTCAGCGGCTTTTATCGGCGTCGGTTGTTGAACCTCCAGCGAAGAAATATTCACTGCGTGAATACCTTTACCTGCTACTTGTTTTTCGAAAACAACTTTTTGACCTGCTTTAAGTGTTTTATACCCTTCCATCTGGATTGATGAAAAGTGAGCAAAAAGGTCTTCGGTGCCTCCTTCCTCAATAATAAAACCATAGCCTTTTGAATTATTGAACCACTTAACTGTACCTACAGGCATAATCGACTCCCTTGTCTGATCTTTTATTGCCGGCACTGAATTTAATGCCTAATGTTATTTTTATTTATTTCAGAATGGTAAATTCCAGAAACAGTACTGTTACTTTTTACCATAATTGGCCGTTAGTCAAGGGCAGAATGGTAAGTTTTGGCGATTTGACTGTAGTATTTTTTACATTTGGACTATTAAGGTTCGGGCATAGGGTTTATATTTCTTATTTAGCCCCAAATACTAAAGAAGAGAATATTTAGAGCTCGGTGTATTGATGGGCCTTATCTGGGCTTTTTGTGGTGTTTCTATTAAGTGTCTTTTGAGCGCTTTTGAAAATGCAAATTCAGTAAAATTGTAAAAATTAACGTTGAGCTATGAGTACTTTTGAAAATAGTCTACTAATATTAAATCAAGAGGGTGATCATCAGCATGATCGAGAAGGGGGGCTGGCAGTAGCGCCAAGCAAACCTGCTCTTAGAAGGCCATCTATGTATAAAGTGGTCTTGCTGAATGATGACTACACACCAATGGACTTTGTGGTAGAAATACTGACAACGTTTTTTGGTATGAATGAAGAGAAGGCCACACAGGTAATGCTGGCCGTACACACACAAGGTAAAGCGGTATGTGGTGTGTTTACGCGAGATATAGCCGAGACAAAGGCTGCGCTGGTAAACCAGTACTCATCAGAGTGTGAGCACCCATTGTTGTGCGAAATAGAGAAAGTGGATTAAAGAGCTTGCTCAGTTTCCATAACCTCTACTAAAACATAATAATGGACACATAACTTGAGAATAATTAGCACTACTTGGGGTGAACGATGCTAAGCAAAGACCTCGAACTTACACTTAATACAGCATTTAGGAGTGCCAGAGAGAAGCGTCATGAGTTTATGACGGTTGAGCATTTGCTACTCGCGCTTCTGGATAACGATGACGCAATAAAAGTGCTTGGCGCTTGTGCTGCTGATTTATCTTTATTAAGAAACGAACTGGTTGAGTTTGTTGACTCTACGACGCCGCTGATTCCGACGAGTGATGACGATAGGGAAACTCAGCCGACTCTCGGTTTTCAGCGGGTGTTGCAGAGAGCTGTATTCCATGTCCAGTCCTCTGGCAAAAAAGAAGTAACCGGCGCCAATGTGCTGGTTGCAATATTTAGCGAGCAGGAAAGCCAGGCCGTATACGTTCTGAAAAAACAGAATGTGGCACGTATTGATGTCGTGAATTTCATATCTCATGGGATTTCCAAAGTACCAGGGCATCATGATCATGACCACGAACACCCCGGTGAGAATGAAAACCAGGAAGAAGTCACAGAAGACGGAACAGCAGCAAACCCTCTGGAAAGTTTTGCAACCAATCTGAACGAGTTGGCAAATAAAGGAAGGATCGACCCTTTAATTGGCCGAGAGTCCGAGGTCGAGCGTGTTGTTCAGATACTTTCAAGGCGGCGCAAAAACAACCCACTGTTGGTCGGTGAAGCCGGTGTTGGTAAAACAGCAATTGCAGAAGGGTTGGCGAAGAAAATAGTAGATGGTGATGTGCCGGATATTATAGCGGATGCTGATGTTTACTCGCTGGATTTGGGAGCGCTGTTAGCGGGTACCAAGTACCGTGGTGATTTTGAAAAACGATTCAAGCAGTTGTTGGCTGAATTGAAGAAGCAGGATCACGCCATCTTATTTATTGATGAAATACACACCATAATCGGTGCAGGCTCAGCGTCAGGAGGTGTGATGGATGCGGCCAACTTGCTGAAGCCACTATTGAGTTCTGGTGAGATTCGATGCATCGGTTCTACTACGTTCTCTGAGTTTAGGGGGATTTTTGAAAAAGATAGTGCGCTGGCACGACGTTTTCAGAAGATTGATGTGAATGAACCTGATGTCGAAGACACCTATAAGATTCTAAAGGGGTTAAAGACACAATTTGAAGCGCATCATGACCTAAAGTACACCGACAAAGCGCTTAGAGCGGCATCTGAGCTGGCTGATCGCTATATTACTGATCGTCATATGCCTGATAAGGCGATTGACGTTATTGATGAAGCGGGTGCTAGTCAGCGGCTGAAGCCTGCCAACAAGCGTAAAAAGGTGATAGGTGTTCAGACTATTGAAGATATTGTTGCTTCTATAGCGAGAATTCCACCGAAAAGTGTGTCAACGTCAGATAAGGATCAGCTGAAAAATCTTGAGCGTGATTTGAAGATGGTTGTGTTTGGTCAGGATCCCGCTATCGAGTCATTGTCGACGGCTATAAAGCTGGCCAGAGCTGGTCTCAAGTCGGTTGAGAAACCTGATGGTGCATTTTTATTCTCAGGTCCTACCGGAGTTGGTAAGACTGAGGTGACAAGACAGCTATCGAAAGTGCTGGGTATTGAACTGGTTCGATTCGATATGTCCGAATATATGGAGAGACATACTGTTTCTCGCTTGATCGGGGCACCCCCAGGTTATGTTGGTTTTGACCAGGGTGGTCTATTGACCGAAGCAGTTAACAAAAGCCCTCATTGTGTTTTGTTGCTGGACGAAATTGAAAAGGCGCACCCTGAAGTATTCAACTTGTTGTTGCAGGTAATGGATCATGGCACGCTGACTGATAATAATGGAAGGAAAGCCGATTTCCGTCATGTGATCTTGGTCATGACAACTAATGCCGGGGCTGATCTGATTAGCAGGCGCTCTATGGGCTTTAGTGAGCAAGATAACAGTACAGACGGGCTGGAAGCTATCAACAAAATGTTCACGCCAGAGTTTAGAAACAGGCTTGATGGCATTATTCAATTTGCACCGTTGGCCAAATCATCGATTACTTATGTTGTCGATAAGTTCTTAACGGAATTACAGGCTCAGCTTGACGACAAACGTGTGGTTTTGCATGTTGATAACGAAGCAAAACTGCTATTGGCAGAGCGTGGTTACGATGTCAATATGGGAGCGAGACCGATGGCGAGAGTGATACAGGATGTTATCAAGAAGCCTTTGGCAGAAGAGATCTTGTTTGGCGATCTGTCCGAAGCGGGTGGAGATGTGTTTGTAACGGTAAGGGATGGTGAGATTGTCTTTAATTATGAGGCTGTAGCAGTTTAGCTTCTATATAGATCAGGCAAAAAAGTAGATAAAAGAAAAGGGTGCGAACGCACCCTTTTTAATTCTAACCGTTAAAATTAATTGAACACGGTTTTCGTACTAATGTATTCAGATCTTAACGTCTAGGTATTAACGCGCTCTGTATACTATACGGCCTTTACTCAGATCGTAAGGCGTTAGTTCTACTTTCACTTTGTCGCCAGTCAGGATTCGAATATAGTTCTTTCTCATCTTGCCGGAAATGTGAGCCGTTACGATGTGGCCGTTTTCCAGTTCTACACGAAACATGGTGTTTGGAAGGGTATCGACAATTGTCCCTTCCATTTCGATCACGTCTTCCTTCGCCATTAAGCAAAAACCTCGTTCAACAATTCGGTCAGAAGCAATGGTCTAATTGACCACGGCCTGAAAAGAGCGACATTTTGCCTGAATTAGATTGAATTGGCAAAATATTTGTTGATTAAATGGTTTTATCAGGGTTATAGAGAGTCCACTGGCCATTTATTAAGAATTCGACGGGCTTATAGAGTGTTTTATACTCCATTTTACGGCAGTTTTTGATCCAGTAGCCCAGATAGAGATGATTTAGAGCGCGGCGTTTACACTCTTCAATCTGCCATAAAATTGAAAAAACGCCCAAACTTCTATCTGACGACGCTGGGTCAAAGTATGTATAGACCGATGAAAGGCCATCAATCAGCTCATCAATGACGGACACACCAATCAATTCGCCCTTATATTTAAATTCCAGAAAAAATGTTCCCGGGTTGCATTCCACTAAAAAGGATCGATATTGCTCTTCATTGGGCGGATACATATCTCCGTCCGAATGCCGTGCAATAATATATTTCTCATAAAGGTCGTAATGCTTCTGGTAAAATTCCGGGGGGGTTATTGATGTTTCGATGCCGATATTTTTCTTTAGGTTTCTCTTTTGATTGCGACTTGGTGTAAAGCTATTTACCGGGAGCCTGATTGGGATACACTCTTGGCATTGCCCGCAATGCGGCCGATAGTAGTGGTTTCCACTTCGCCTAAAACCAAGCACTGACAGCTTGGAGTATAGATCTTTATTGATCTTTGCCCTGGGGTCTACGAACATGGTTGTTGCCTTTTTTCCTTCAAGGTAACTGCAGTCATGTTCTGGCGTTGCATAGAAAATAAGTGTTTGAAGGCTAGACACAGTAAACCACTCTCACTATTTTAGACCACTTGAACCACTATTTTTGATCACTTGCACCCGTATTTCTTGGCCACTCCCAATCAAATGCCCATTTGTGTTGAGCAGGGTGAGCATTAACGTTGTTATCTAGTATAGTTTGAAATTCCGTGCGTTGAATAGTTTCTGCACCAAGGGTCAGTAGGTGTGGGTTTTGAACCTGGCAATCAATGATACTGTAGCCCCAGCTATCTAGCTGCTTACATAGATAGACAAACGCAATTTTTGATGCGTCGGTGGCATATGAAAACATAGACTCTCCAAAAAAACACCGGCCGATGCTAAGCCCATAAAGACCGCCAATTAGCTGGCCCTCTTGCCATACTTCTACTGAATGAGCGACGCCTCGTTGGTGTAAGGCAATGTATGCCTCGAGCATGTCTTCTGTAATCCAGGTTCCGGCTTCTTCGCTACGTGAGTCTGAGCAGCATTGAATAACGGCCGGAAAATCCTTATCGAACGTAACGGTAAAGCTTTGCTTGTTAAGTTTTTTTCTAAGGCTTCTGGATATGTGGACTTTCTTGGGAAAAATGACGCAGCGAGGATTAGGTGACCACCAAAGTATTGGTTGATCGTCGCTAAACCAGGGGAATATTCCTTTTTTGTAGGCTTTAATGATACGGCTTGGAGAAAGGTCTCCACCCGCTGCCAACAAACCATCCGGGTCGGTCAAGGCGGTAGAGGGATCAGGGAACTCAAGAGAACTTGTTAGCCAGGGAATATGAGACATAAATGTTGCGATCTATATTACAAGAGCTGGTCTTGTATAAATAAAAGCCTGATAGTCAGAAAGAGATTATTTATCTCCCTCTGACTATGCACTTAAAGCCCAAGTACGTTAAACCTGGCTACTTAAAGTCAAAGCACTTGAAACCCGGTTTATTCCGAGTCCAGGAATTTTTCAGCGTCAAGTGCTGCCATGCAGCCAAACCCTGCTGATGTGATGGCTTGACGGTAAACCTGATCGGTTACGTCTCCCGCTGCGAACACCCCTGGAACGCTGGTCGCGGTCACATTCCCGTTCAGACCGGTTTTGATCGTAAGGTAGCCATTGCTCATCTCAAGCTGTCCTTCGAAAAGATCGGTGTTGGGTTTGTGTCCAATTGCAATAAAAACGCCTGATAGATCGAGATCTTCCGTTTCTCCGCTTTCCGTGCGCTTGATTCTGATTCCGGTTACACCGGTCTCATCACCCAACACCTCATCAAGTGTTGTGTTCCATTCAATCTTTATATTGCCGTTTTTGGCTTTTTCAAATAACTTGTCCTGTAAAATCTTCTCGGAGCGAAGCTTGTCTCTTCGGTGAATAAGCGTGACCTCGCTTGCGATATTCGAAAGATATAGTGCTTCTTCAACGGCTGTGTTACCGCCACCAATAACGGCGACCTTTTTGTTTCTGTAGAAAAAACCATCGCAGGTAGCGCATGCACTAACACCTTGCCCCTGGAATTTCTCTTCGGATTCAAGTCCGAGATATTGTGCAGATGCCCCAGTAGCGATTATTAATGCATCACATGTGTAGGTGCCTGAATCACCTTTTAATGTAAACGGGCGTGAGGATAGGTCAGCTTCGTTTATGTGATCAAAAATAACTTCGGTGTCAAATCGCTCTGCATGCTCTTGCATGCGCTGCATCAATTCAGGGCCTTGAACGCCTTGGGCGTCACCCGGCCAGTTGTCGACATCAGTCGTTTGAGTCAGCTGGCCACCTGCCTGAATACCTGTAACGATAACAGGGTTTAGATTAGCCCTGGCTGCGTATACTGCTGCGGTATAGCCGGCAGGGCCGGACCCTAGAATTAGTGTTTTACAATGCTTAACTGCGCTCATGGGGGTCTATCTTCTCCGAGTAATGTTGGTCTAGCAGGTGGTGCGATAATAAATGATCGTGGCCATTCGCGTCAAAGTAGTCGCTGCTTGGACATAACCTGTGTGCCATTGCCATGGGCTTGAAACTAAACTGTTCTCAAGCTAATGCTATTAGATGGGTTCTATATTAGAAAATATCAACAGTTTGAATAATTTTATTTGATGCGGCTTGGCTTATTGAGCTATTAGAACCGAGTCTATGCTCAACGACACTGGGCAGAACGGCTTGAACATCATCCGGTAATACGCTATTTCGCCCTTCGACTAGGGCCCATGCCTTTGACGCCTTAAGTAACGCTAGTCCGCCTCTGGGAGACAGCCCTTGACCGTAAGGTGCGTTTTCCCGAGTATATAGAATTATTCGCTGTATATAATCAATTAACGGTTCTGTAGCAGTAATGCTGTCAACTTTTGTCTGGAGCTCAACCAGCGAGTCATATGTTAGCAGCGTCGACAGGGTTTTGATTATATCCCTTCGGTCTACGCCGAGGAGTAACTCTTTTTCTGATTGAGGAGCCGGGTAGCCTAGACTAATTCTCATTAGAAAACGGTCGAGTTGTGATTCTGGAAGCGGGTATGTTCCAGACTGCTCTAGAGGGTTTTGGGTAGCTATAACAAAGAAGGGAAGTGGTAACGACCTGGTTACACCTTCAATCGTAACCTGGCGCTCCTCCATTGCTTCTAAAAGAGCGCTCTGTGCTTTAGGGGTCGCTCTGTTTATTTCGTCTGCAAGCACTATTTGAGAAAAAACGGGGCCAGGGTGAAAAACAAACTCGGCCTTGTTCTTGTCGAATATATTGATACCCAGTAGATCAGACGGCAAAAGGTCACTGGTAAACTGAATTCTGTTGTAGCTTAGGCCAAGGCAGCTTGCGAGTGCATGAGACAGTGTGGTTTTGCCAAGTCCGGGTATATCTTCGATTAGAAGATGGCCTTTTGCCAGTAAGCAAGTAAGCGCAAGTTTTACTTGATGACTTTTTCCAAGCAGTACCGTGTTAAGTGTGTCTATCGTTTGTTTTAGTGGATTAGACATGGTTGTCCCTATTTCTTAAAGGATGGGCGTTTAGTCTGGGGCTTCAGTCTATATACCGACGCGTTATTTGAGCATAAGCATCGACTCTTCTGTCTCGAAAATATGGCCATATCCGCCTAACATTCTCAGAGCGGTCCATATCGATATCTGCAATCAGTACATCTTCATTGTCTGAACTGGCGCGGTTAAGTACCTCTCCTTGTGGGCCGGTAATAAAGCTGTTTCCCCAAAACTGAATACCTTCTGATTGCCCGGAAGGGTCTTTTTCGACGCCCACTCTGTTTGGCGTAATAATAGGGAGGTTATTCGCGACCGAATGGCCTCGTTGTACGGTAACCCACGCATCTAACTGGCGTGCCTGCTCGTCTTTATCATCGTTTACGTCCCACCCAATAGCCGTTGGGTATATCAATATCTCTGCGCCAGACAGTGCCATTAAACGAGCAGCTTCTGGATACCATTGATCCCAGCAAACCAACACCCCAAGCTTTCCAACGCTTGTCGAGATAGGAGTGAAACCGCTATCTCCTTCATTGGTAATCGCATCACCGGGGGTAAAGTAAAATTTTTCATAGAAACCAGGGTCGTCAGGTATATGCATCTTTCTATAAGTGCCTGCGATGTTTCCGTCGGTCTCAATGACCACTGCAGTATTGTGATATATACCAGTGGCTCTTTTCTCGAATACTGACGCGACAATGACGATATTGAGTTCTTTTGCCAAGTTGGACAGAAACGCGGTGGTATAACCAGGAATCGTTTCTGCGAGATCAAACACGCTAACATCTTCTGTTTGGCAAAAGTAAAGTGTTGCGTGAAGTTCTTGTAGTACCACTAGTTTTGCGCCTTCAGCGCTAGCGAGTCGAATTTTTTCCTCGGTTGACTTAAGGCTAATATCTTTATCGCTAGAGCAGCGTTGTTGAATAGCTGCAACTTTAAGTCGTTTCGTCTTTGCGGTAGTGGTCATCCGTTGGGGATCTCCATAGCAGGTTTTTGCTGAGCTCTAATTTGGGTCGTGTTCAGTTTAGGTGAGGGAATTTGCATGGTTATACAATGCAAACTTCCGTGCTGTTTTATTAAGGTTTTGCAGTTGATGGGGATTATTTCCCGGTCTGGGAAGCAATGCTGTATCGCCTTTATCGCTTCTTCGTCTTGTTTTACACCGTAAACAGGAAACAAGACGGCCCCATTGATAATAAGAAAGTTTGCGTAGGTTGCAGGTAATCGCTCTCCTTTTTCAATAATGGGTTCTACCATCGGGAGCGGGACTAAACGATATGGTTCTCCCCCTGGTTGCCTGAAAGACATTAGTTGCGCTTCCATGTTGCTTAGTGCTTCAAAATGCTCGTCATTTTTGTCATTACACTTAACGTAGCAAATGAGGTCGTGCGCACAAAAGCGAGCGAGGGTGTCGATGTGGCTATCGGTGTCGTCACCAGAAAGGTAACCATGATCTAACCACAGAACCTGCTTTACACCTAACAGCTCTTTTAGCTTATGCTCGATCTGGGATTTAGATAGTTCGGGGTTTCTGGTTGGTGACAGAAGACACTCACTTGTTGTGAGTAGCACGCCTTCTCCGTTGGACTCAATCGCTCCGCCTTCCAAAACCATATTAACTTTACTGTCTTGGTATTGCTGCAAAGCATCTATCTTTGCAAGGTGGGTGTTGATAAGGTTGTCTTTTTCGAAACTGAACTTTCCGCCCCAGGCGTTGAAATTGAAGTCAAGAAGCCTGGCCGTTTCTTCATGGTATACGGTGATAGGGCCATGATCTCTGGCCCATGTATCATTGGATGGTATATAAGATACATGCAGCGAATGAAAAGCGTGCTTGCTTAGCACGGATTTAATAACATCAACCTTTTCACTGTCACCGCAGCTGATAATTAAACTTTCTCTCTTTAGAATTTCCTTGGCTAATTGGAAATATAGTGTTTCCACTTCATCCAGAATAGGCTTCCAATCAGTATTTTCGTGTGGCCATGTTAGTAAAACTGCGTTTTGATCTGTCCACTCGGGAGGGAGTTGGAGTTTAGCGTTACTCATTTTGTTTCTTTTCTGTTTTTGAAGGGTGGAGGACACTGTGTATCACGTATTCTCCCTCAAAATAGACGGTAAAGTCAGCATATTTCCACTGATAAATAGCAGGTTTTCCCGTTGGGCCACTTATTTTGACAGGGTTGCCAAAATACTCTTTCACCTTTTCCATCGTCATGCCAACTTGTGGCCGGTTAATACTCTTGTTCTCAGAAGCTTGTTCGGACACGCCGATTTTTATTGTTTCTGCAACGCTAGTCATTGAAAAAAGGCAGGTTGATAATATTCCGCACGCAATCAGCGTAATTTTTTTGTTCATGGGATGCTCGTTATTATGTGAAGTTGTTATGTTTGCTTACTAGCAAACTGATAAAGCTAAGTATACGTTTTATATAGGATCTTCTAACATCAGAATAGATGCTATCTAAAACATTGTGTAACTTTTTGTGCTGGAAATAGCGGTATAGTGGAGGGGGCTAGTTAATTCTCGTAACTTTTCTGTCTCTACTCTGCTTTCGGATTATATGCCTGGCGATGAGTTGCTGGTTGAATTTGTCTGGTTCATGGAATTTAACGTGGAGGGTGTGGCCGTCGCTTTGATCGTCGCTACTGATAATGACGCCTTTCAATATGAGGCTAGTGAAGGATGGCAATAAAATAAATTGAATGGCGACGGGGGTGTTATCAGGTAGCGGGTTGGTGGTGCGAACAGATACCCCACCTTCACTCAGGTTTATATCGGTTAGGTTGGACTCGTCAATAGAGTGATTATTAAGCGCAATGCCTCTTGCGAGTGCATCCAGCTTTGTGTTCAGACTTTTTAAGTACAAACCCAGGCTTTTGTCCTTGTCGCTAATCTGGCGAAGAAGGTGTTTTGACTCCAGGTCTACTTGATGAAACTCCCGTAGTACCGAAAAAGTCGGAGTTAGACTAAATTGGGACTCCGCATCAGCATCAATAGTGTCCAATTTTTTAATGTCTACTATTGCTCTATCACTTACCCGATAGAATTGTCGTCGCTCGATAGCTTGTGGGTTAGACATGGTGTTTCATACCGCAAAATTCTTGGTTCTTAATATTGTGAGTGCTTAAAATTGTGAGTTCTTATTTGTTAAACATCGACGATTTTAGCTGGGATGTTATTTTCGAATAACGCCTAACTAAAGTTTAACACTTATTTTTAAAAGTAAAGGTCTATTGTTTTGAATTTATGTGTGTTTTAATTCCGCCATGTTTAGACCTTACCCTATATTTATCGGCTTACGCTATACAGCCGCAAAGCGAAGTAACCACTTCATTTCCTTTATCTCGTTAACGTCAATGATCGGGTTGACATTGGGGGTAGCGGTTCTCATTACGGTCATGTCAGTGATGAATGGATTTGATCGGGAGCTGAAGGAGCGCATTCTCGGCATGGTTCCTCATGCGGTTATTAAGCACTATGGCAACATGGAAGAGTGGCAATCTATTGATGAGGCCGCGACTAAAAGGCCGGATATTGTTGCTGCGGCTCCTTTTATTAAAGCCCAGGGAATGGTAACTCATGGCAGTGGTGTTCGAGGGATTCTGATGAACGGAATCCTGCCAGAACAGGAAGATGAAGTCTCCATTATATCTGACCATATGGTGGCAGGCTCCATACATGATCTGCAAGCAGGTGAGTTTGGAATCGTCATTGGTAACCTCCTGGCCAACTACCTTAGGGTAGATTTAGGCGACAAGATTACTATTGTGTTGCCTGAAGCGTCGATAACGCCAGCGGGTGTTTTCCCCCGACTAAAGCGCTTTACGATTAAAGGTATATTCAAAGTAGGTGCTGATCTTGATAGTACGTTGACGCTGGTGCATATGGAGGATGCGGCAAAAGTACTACGGCTGCAGAATGAGGTTCATGGTATTCGTCTTAAAATGATTGACTTGTTTAAGGCTCCGAGGATTGCCAACGAAATTGCCAAGGAGCTGCCTACAGGCTATTTCAGCAGTGACTGGACCAGAACGCACGGCAACCTGTTTCAAGCGATTAAGATGGAAAAGACCATGATTGGATTGCTTCTAATGATGATTGTTGCTGTTGCGGCGTTTAATATCGTCTCAACGTTGGTGATGGTTGTCACCGATAAAAAGTCGGATATCGCAATTCTTAGAACAATGGGGGCAAGCCCCGGTGCGATCATGACTATATTTATTATGCAGGGTACATTTATTGGCTTAATCGGAAACTTGCTTGGTACGGCGGCGGGTATTTTGCTCTCACTTAACGTTAGCTCGATTATTAAGTGGGTGGAAACGGTTATGGGGCATCAGTTTTTAAATGCAGATGTTTACTTTATTAGCTATCTGCCGTCCCAGTTGCTGTGGAGTGATGTCTTTCTGGTCTGTGGTGCGGGCTTCGCTATGAGTGTATTGGCGACTATCTACCCCGCGTGGCGTGCTTCAAAGGTGGATCCGGCTGAGGCGTTAAGGTATGAGTAACTATATTCTAAGAGCTCAGGGACTGTCTAAGTCGTACAAAGAAGGGAAGGGAAGACTCTCTATATTCGATGCAGTTGACTTTTCCCTGAATGAAGGAGAGTCTGTTGCAATTCTGGGGAGCTCCGGGTCTGGCAAAACAACGCTGCTAAACCTGTTGGGAGGGCTTGATAAGCCTAACAGCGGCAGTGTTTGGGTTAATGGTCATGATGTTCATGCGTTGACCGAGCGGAAAAAAGGGCGTGTTCGAAACGAGTATCTGGGGTTTGTATACCAGTTTCATCACTTGTTGCCAGAGTTTTCCGCGCTTGAAAATGTTTGCATGCCGCTACTTATTGGTAAAACACGCAAAGAGCATGCGATAAATAAGTCAAAAGAGTTGTTGGCCCGTGTTGGGCTGGAGGAACGCTTTGACCATAAGCCTTCCGAGTTATCAGGGGGGGAAAGGCAGCGGGTAGCCATTGCTAGAGCGTTGGTTAATGACCCGAATTGTGTGCTGATGGATGAGCCTACGGGGAATCTCGATGAAGGAACCGCAGATAAAGTTCAGGCGCTTATACTTGAACTTAAAGCGCAGCTGAAGACAAGTTTCGTGGTGGTTACCCACGACCTGTCGTTGGCTAGAAAGATGGATCGCGTTTTGCACTTGGAAGACAAGTCACTCACAGATATTACTTGAACTACTGGCTTGTATAGCTAACCAGCAATTAAGCGCTGTTAGTTTGTTAGAGACTTTTTACTAACGCCAAGCTTTTTCAGTTGGTCGTTTGGTTTGATTATTTATGATGGTCAGGCTTGAGACCGACGCTTCTGTTGACGATCGTGCCAGTTTTTTCTTACCTTTTTCTTCCAAAAAAACTGCACCAGCGTATAGCAAGTGACTGCGAAAAATACTCCGCAAATAATTGACCCAAAATAGAGTGGAATTCCAACTTCAATAACCTTATCGCTGATCCATTGCCAGCTTAGCTCAAACTCATATCCTATCAGTGGCTTGTTAAGGATTGCTGCTCCAACCCAGTAATTGAAATAAAACATAGGGGGCATGGTTAACGGGTTGCTGATCCAAACGAGCGCAACTGAAATCGGTAAGTTGCAGTTAAGCCAAATTGCAAATACTGCTGCGACAACCATTTGAAAAGGGATAGGGATGAAGCACCAGAAAATCCCTACTAGAAAAGCTTTAGCTACTGCATGGCGGTTTATATGCCACAAATTAGGTTC
The DNA here is from genome assembly GCF_023650515.1 of Alkalimarinus coralli. Lineage (NCBI taxonomy): Bacteria > Pseudomonadati > Pseudomonadota > Gammaproteobacteria > Alteromonadales > Alteromonadaceae > Alkalimarinus > Alkalimarinus coralli. The sequence continues at coordinate 1,819,803 of NZ_CP096016.1, read as the reverse complement.
ATGAAGAACATCACCTAAAAAATGAAGCGCTTTAATCTCTTTAATTTTCTGTGGATCAGGGAAAATACGTTTGAGAATTCTCTTTGGCATATAAAATGACGCATGGTTGTTAGTAAGGTTAACCCAATTTTAGAGTTACAAAACAAGATTGGCTATTGGTTTTAGTCAATATTTACTATTTATCTTAAATTTTTTGAGGCCCAACTATGCGCTCATGGATGATCGCGTACTTGGCTGGCGTAGTTGCTTTTCATCTGTGGGGAACGCTTCTACCGGCTGCTTGCAATATTTCACTTCTTATCTCATCAATAGTTATTTTTTTGTTTTTGGCAAGAATCAGGTGGGTATCATTTTTTCTATTGGCCATAGTCTGGTCCAGTTTTTATTCTGAAACAATCAAAAACGATGCAATAGAATCCCAATACGAGGGGGTTGACCTTTACGCTACTGGCTATGTTTGCTCTGTCCCTAAAAGAAAGGAGCTGGCTACCGTATTTGAATTGTGTGACGTTTCTCTTCGTTTAGCCGCTGGCGCAAGTGATAGTAGTAATGGTGATAGTAGTAATGGTGATGGTAGTAATGTCGCAACCGGTCTCCGAATAAAGTTGTCGTGGTACACACGCGACCAGATTGACTTGGAGGGCGCTAAGGAGCTGGTGGTTCGACTAAAAAGGCCGCACGGTATGGTAAATCCATACGGGTTTATATATGAAAAGTGGCTTTTCCGAAAAGGAATAAGTGCTGTAGGTTATGTAAGGAAACCCACGGCCGATGCAGACTCTCTTCCTACTGCTAACAGTTGCTTGAGTCGATGGCCTGGGTGTCAGATAACAGCATTAAGAATACGCGTTAGTTCATATCTGGAGAGACTTTCGAATGATATCGAACATGTTGCGCTCATTAAGGCGCTGTCGATTGGTTTTCGTGGTGATATAGATTCAAATCACTGGGCTACACTGAAGAGTACTGGCACACAGCACTTGATAGCTATCTCCGGGCTACATATCGGGCTGGTATTCGGCTTCGCTCTGGGGGCTGCGACGATGATATGGCGCAGTTTGAAACGAGTGGTAGGCGATGCCGTTTATTCGAAGGTGTATTTTCTAAAACCTCTATCCTGCATATCATTTGCCTTGCTGTGTGCGCTTGCCTATGCAGCAATGGCCGGTTTTCTTGTCTCCACGCAGCGGGCGTTGATCATGTTGCTTGTTTATTCGCTGTGCGGTTTGGCCAGGCGGCGGCTTCGCCCAAACACTCGGTTGTTATTTGCAGCCGCAGCGGTTTTACTCGTAGACCCCAATGCAGTCCTGGATTATGGGTTTTGGCTGTCATTTATCGCTGTTTGGGCACTATTCTTTGCATTCTCTATTACCATCAAAGCTGGCTCAAAAAATAATATTTTGTGGATAAAGCAATCAGCTCTGATGCAGTGGGTTATTTTTGTGGGCTTGAGTCCTGCGCTATTGGCTACGGGAATTGGTCTTAGCTATACGTCTTTGATTGCTAATTTTGTTGCAATCCCTTTAGTTGGCGTGGTGACCGTGCCTCTGATTTTCGCGGGGCTTATTGCTAGCCCGTTTTCAAGTTGGGTTTCTGTAAAGCTGTTATATATGGCAGATAAGTCTTTAGAGGTGTTGTTTCATTTTCTTGAGTTATTTGATGGTTTCTCCGTGCTTGAGGTTGAGGCTGCACCGCTGCTGCTAGTTGCACCCGTGGCAATCTTTACGCTATGGCTGTTGTTACTGCCGACGCTTAGAGGTGTTAAAGTCTGGTTGGTGCTGGTTGCAGGGTTTCTGTTTTGGTTTAAGTCAACTACTAGCCATGAGAACGTGACAGAACTTGTGGTTTTTGATGTTGGGCAAGGGTTGTCTTTTGCAGCTGTAAATGGTCGTAGCGCGCTGGTATATGATACGGGGCCAGCATACCGTCAGGGTAGTGCGTCACAAAGATCACTGATTCCATACTTAAAGGCTAGAGGGATAAAGCATATCGACGCGATGATTATAAGTCACGGAGATGAGGATCACGCAGGCGGGTTAAAAGATGTCGAATCTGAGTTTACAATAGGGAATTTGATATCCGGTCAGCCAGAGCGACTTGAGACGTCAAATAAGACTAAGTATTGTAAAGATGGTGAATACCAATCAACAGGCTGGTATTCGGTGCAGTTTCTCTATGTTCCTGGTTTCTTAAACAGACCGCTATCAGCCAACAACCACTCCTGTGCTGTGAGACTCGAACTGAATGGCATATCCATTCTTTTGATGGGAGATATTGAAAAGAAAGCCGAAAAACTCATCGTCAACCGTTACAAAGAAAGGCTTAAGGTCGATATCTTGGTAGCAGGCCACCACGGGAGTAAGAATGCGACAAGCAGCGCTTTGTTAAACTATGCCGACCCTGATGTAGTTGTTTTTTCATCAGGCTATAAGAACAGGTTTCATCATCCCCACCCTGATGTTATTGAGCGAGTTGAAAATTCTGGCGCAAGAATTTCGAATACTGCGACAGATGGCGCTGTTGTTTTTCGAAAGGAGAATGATAGCTGGTTGTTTGAAAAACAAAGAGAGCTAAAAAAAGCATTTTGGCTATTTTAAAAGTTGGATTCAGAGAGTCAAATAAGCTACTGTTAACAATTAACTTTATGGTAGAGTATTGCCGAAATCTTATCTAGGGAGATAGTGTGTGTTTGAGTTGTTAAGGCCTGGTGGCGCCATAATGATCCCCATATTGCTTTGCTCTGTGTTGGCGCTGGCAATTATATTGGAGCGTTTTTGGACCTTGAGAATCGGCAAGGTTGCGCCCAAGCAAGTTGCTAATGAGTTGTGGGGCTGGATTAAAAATAAAGAATTAAACTCAAAAAAGATGAAGGCTCTTAAAGAGTCGAACCCCCTAGGGCGTATTTTGGCAGCTGGCTTAAGTAATGCAAAGCATGGCCGGGATATTATGAAAGAGAGTATCGAAGAGGAAGCCAGTCATGTGGTGCATGAGCTGGAACGATTTTTAACGGCTCTGGGGACTATCGCTGCTGTTACGCCTTTACTTGGACTGCTCGGTACGGTCATTGGTATGATAAAGGTCTTTGCTCAGTTGCAGCTGGAAGGGACGGGCAATGCAGCTGCATTAGCAGGGGGGATCTCCGAGGCGTTGATTACAACGGCGGCGGGTTTGGCAGTAGCAATCCCTGCGCTGATTTTCCATAGATACTTCATTCGGCGAGTGGAAGAAATTGTAATCAGCATGGAGCAAGAGGCGGTAAAACTCGTTGAAGTGGTTCATGGTGACCGCGAAATAAACTCAAATGGAGTTTGATCGTCGTGAAATTTAAACGTCAGGTCGATGAAGATGTATCCGTTAACCTAACACCGCTGATAGATGTTGTGTTTTTGCTGTTGATATTCTTTATGGTATCAACCACTTTTACTAAAGAGAGTCACCTCGAGATTGAACTGCCAGAAGCATCGGGTGAAAAAAGTGCGAGTAATGTAAAAGAAATAGAGTTGATTATTAGCCATAAGGGAGAGTTCTCAATTAATGAACGTCCATTGGTCAATAACAAAGAAGATACCATCAAGAAAGCGGTGATGAAAATTTCAGGTGGTGATAAGAAGTTACCATTTGTGATTACTGCGGACGCCAAAACGCCTCATGAATACGTTGTCAGGGCAATGGATGTAGCAGGTAAACTCGGGTTTGTTCATTTGAGCATTACAACACAGAGGTCGGGCTCTAGCGAATAGTAGGCGCCGTCCTGTTACGGATAGCAATGCATAGCAGAATGCCAGAAACATAAAATCTGGCATTTTTTCGTTAATAATTCGTCTAATTTGCTACTCAGTAGCTTATCTTTGCATGCTATTTGTTAGTGTGCCATAGAGCAGTTAAATATGTCGACACAAGAAACAGTAATGCCAAATAATGCATCTAACTGGCAGGTGTATAAACGCCTTCTGGTTTACTTGAAGCCTTTGAAAGGCATTTTCTTTTTAAGCTTGCTTGGCAATGCTATATACGCTGCTGCGAGCGCCTTGATGCCCAAGTCGCTTGATTATGTTGTTACAGCTGTGGAAAACCCCACTGACCAAGACCGCTTGTTTGTGCCGGCATTGATCGTTGGCATTTTTGCGTTGAGAGGGGTGGGTACGTTTCTGGGAGGCTACTACATAGCCAAAGTTGGACGCCAAATAGTGCACACTTTGAGAACAGAGATATTCAACAATATTCTGACGCTTCCTAATCGTTTTTTTGATGGAAGCTCATCAGGCCATTTGGTGTCCAAAATTACATTCAATGTTGAGCAGGTAACCGGGGCTGCGACCAATGCGATTACCATAACTGTTCGCGAGGGGTTGACCGTTGTGGGCCTGCTCGGTGTAATGCTTTATGAAAACTGGAAACTAACGCTTATTTTTATCGCAATAGGGCCAATAATTGGTTTGGTTATTAGTGCAGTGAGTCGGCGTTTTAGGAAGCTTAGCCAGCGGATCATGAACTCTATGGGTGATGTAACTCACGTCTCGTCTGAAGCGGTAAGTGGGTACAGGGTTGTTCGCATATTTGGTGGTGAGGCTTATGAGCGTGAAAGGTTTAATCAGGCTAGTCGCTATAACTTGGTGCAGAGCTTAAAAATGGAGCTGACAAAATCGTTAAGCACTCCCGTCGTGCAGCTGCTTGTTTCATTTTCTATCGCGATACTCGTTTGGCTTGCTTTAGCTCCAGAAGTTAGAGGCAATATGACCGCCGGTGGATTCGTGGCGTTTATTGCAGCAGCTACTACCATGGCAAAGCCCATTCGCCAGCTAACGAGCGTCAATGCAACTATCCAGAGCGGAGTCACTGCTGCTAAAGATTTGTTTACAGTCATAGATGAAGAAACAGAAGTAGATAATGGCAGTGTGGTTGCTGAGCGCGTTAAAGGAAATATCGAATTTAAAAATGTTAGCTTCAGCTATGCTGATGATAAGCCGTCAGTTTTGAGAGATATTTCATTAAGCGTCAATGAAGGGGAAACAATCGCCTTAGTAGGGCCTTCTGGTAGCGGAAAATCGACACTTGCAAACTTGCTTCCTCGATTTTATGAACCTTCCTCGGGCTCTATTACATTAGATGGCGCGAATATTAATGACTATCAGCTATCATCGTTAAGAGATCAGATTGCTCTGGTTACGCAAAATGTAACCCTATTCAATGATACTGTTGCAAACAATATTGCATACGGGGCTCTAGCCGGGGCAAGTGAAGAGGATATCATCGAGGCGGCTAGAAAAGCACATGCACTTGAGTTTATAGAGGAAATGCCAGACGGCATACACACTCTAATTGGTGATAATGGGGTTTTGTTGTCGGGAGGACAGCGCCAGCGTTTAGCTATTGCTCGCGCGCTGTTGAAAGATGCGCCAATATTGATACTTGATGAAGCAACATCTGCATTGGACTCCCACTCTGAGAAGCTGATCCAGGACGCGTTAGAAACCGTAATGAAGGGGCGTACAACGATCGTTATTGCTCACCGTTTGTCAACGATTGAGGGGGCAAATACCATTGCAGTTATTGAAGGCGGTAATTTGGTTGAGTCAGGCAGTCACGAAGCGCTATTAGAGCGTGGTGGATTGTATGCTCAGCTACACAAGCTTCAGTTTAGTGAATAGGTTGATTGAATTTTATGTCAACAATCTCGGAAGCTGTTACACGAGCATGGTACCAGAATAAAAAATGGGTGCTTTTATTTCTACCTCTTTCCTTTCTGTTTGGCATTGTCAGTGCAGTGAGAAAGATGTGTTATCAATGGGGCTGGCTTAAGCGTGTAAGAGTCTCTGCGCCTGTTATCATTGTTGGAAATATCTCGGTTGGAGGGACGGGGAAGTCTCCAGTCACCGGGTATTTAGCTGCTGAGCTTAAACGAAGGGGTTATAAACCAGGGATAGTTAGCCGGGGCTATGGGGGTAAAAGCAACCACTATCCAACCATAGTCGAAAAGGGAGCACTGGCTGCTGAGGTTGGGGATGAGCCCATCATGCTACATCAAATGACCGAGTGTCCTGTTGCGGTTGACCCTGTTCGTTCGCGTGCTGCTGAAAAGCTCTGCGTCGAATATGGTTGTGACTTGATCATCTGCGATGACGGTTTGCAGCATTATGCGCTTCACCGGAATGTAGAGATATGTGTAATTGATGGTGAACGAGGGTTAGGTAATGGTCATCTATTACCTGTCGGGCCCTTAAGAGAGTCTGAATCAAGAATATCCAGTGTTGACTTTGTGATTGTGAATGGCAGGAGTGGCCCGCTGTCAGTATTTGAAAATATGCCTCACAAGCATACTGTATTCGAAATGTCCCTAAAGCCTGTGAAGCTGGTTAATGTGTATGATGACAGAGAGCTTCCTATAGCGTACTTAAAAGGAAGAGAGGTTCATGCAGTAGCAGGAATTGGTAATCCCGAGCGTTTTTTTCTCGCGTTGAAAGGGCTTGGTGCTAATGTAAATCCACACAGTTTTCCTGATCATCACGATTTTGGTTGTGAAGACCTACAGTTTGATGATAACAAAGACGTTATCATGACTCATAAAGATGCAGTTAAATGTAAATTGTTATTCCGGGGAAACAAACCTGAAAATGTTTGGTACATGCCCGTCGCTGCCGAGTTGAATAACACCTTTATGGATACCCTTTGTAATAAACTAGATACTATCGACGACGGTTAATACCCGGGAGAAGAAATGGATAAGAAGCTTTTAGCAATATTGGCTTGTCCTTTGTGTAAAGGCGAAGTTAATTATGATCGAGATAGAGAAGAGCTTATTTGCAGGGCGGATGGGGTCGCTTACCCTATTCGAGACGGAATACCTGTTATGCTTGAAACAGAGGCAAGGACATTATCCACAGACGAAAAGCTTGGAAAGTAGCTAAAGTTATCTTACCGGCCTCTCATCAACCTGGTTGGGCGATATAAGCGCTTAACTCAAGTTTTGAAATAATACTTATCATCAATATATACATCAGGTTTTATCTATGTCTTTTTCAGTTGTCATACCTGCTCGCTATGCTTCAAGTCGGCTCCCTGGAAAGCCTTTGCTGGATATCGCCGGAAAGCCCATGATTCAGCATGTATATGAGCAAGCTTGCCTGTCTGAGGCTCAAGAAGTTATTGTTGCGACTGACGACGAGAGGATTCGCAGCGTGTGCGAAGGTTTTGGCGCAAAAGTCGTTATGACATCGCCGGATCATCCTTCAGGTACAGACAGATTGGAAGAGGTTGTATCTCAACTAGGTTACTACCTGGATGACATTGTTGTAAATGTACAAGGGGATGAGCCTCTTATTCCGCCGCGAATTATTAATCAGGTCGCTCACAACCTGGCTGCTGAACAAACGGCAAGCATCGCGACTCTTTGTGAAGACATTGGTGACTTAGAGAGCGTACTCAACCCCAATGTCGTTAAGGTCGTGTTTGATGAAAAGGGGCTGGCATGCTACTTCAGTCGAGCGCCGATACCTTGGGCTAGAGACCATTTCGGGCCCTTGTCAGATATCAAGCATCAAGCAATGCCAGATGGTGTTAACTATTATCGCCATATAGGTATCTATGCATACCGGGTTAAATTCCTTAAGGCCTATGTAAAGTGGGATCCGTGCCCAATGGAGATGGTGGAGTGTCTTGAGCAATTAAGGGCACTTTGGAACGGTGAAAAGATACATGTCTCAATTGCGGACGAACAACCTCCAGCGGGAGTTGATACGCAGGAGGACTTGGATCGGGTGAGACGTATAATTGAGAGCCAGAATGGCGGGCGTTCATAAATGGTTAGGGTGCTGTTTGTCTGCTTGGGAAATATATGCCGATCTCCAACTGCGCATGGAGTATTTGAACATCTGCTTGAGCGGGAAGGGCTTGCTGGTGCGGTTATGGTTGACTCCGCAGGAACCGGTGCTTGGCATGCCGGAAACCCGCCAGACAAGAGGGCTCAGCTTGCAGCTCAGGAAAGAGGGTATGATCTATCAAGTATCAGGGCGCGCCAGGTAGAAGAGAAAGATTTTGAGGTGTTTGATTATATCCTGGCGATGGATAAGTCTAACCGCACAGACTTGTTTGAAATGGCTGATCACTCAACCAAGGAAAAGATTTCTCTACTGTTAGATTTTGCTGACAATGCAGCGCAAGAAGTCCCCGACCCTTATTACGGTGGTGATAGGGGGTTTAATACGGTGCTTGACCTTGTTGAAGAGGCCTGTGAGGGGCTGCTTCGAGACATAAAGAATAAATACCTATTGGATTTAAAGTGATTGATTTGTGCTGCTTCCCTTATTGCTCGTTGTGCTGGCTTGAATGATGCTGTGTAAACGAAATGTTGACTTAACGACCTTAAACACCCTGTCTGTCCATTCAACTGCTGAGTATTACTGCGAGGTTCATGATCTTGAGCGGTTATGTGAGGTTATTTGCTTTGCAAGGGATAATGGCTTGGCGCTTCATCTGCTTGGAGGAGGGAGTAATGTAATTCTATCTCCATATATTTCAGGTGTTGTGATCCGTATGTCAATTATGGGGCGTGAAATCGAGCATATTGATAGCCATACTGCAGACTTCACTGTCGGGGCGGGCGAGAACTGGCATGATTTTGTGCTTTTTACATTAGGTCAGGGCTACAGTGGCGTTGAAAATTTATCGCTAATCCCCGGAACTGTTGGGGCTGCACCTGTTCAAAATATTGGTGCCTATGGTGTAGAGATTAAAGACGTACTGGTTGAAGTGTCTGTTGTCGACCTTGAGGCCGACAGTTTGGAACCGATTACTTTAATAGGGGCTGATCTTGACTTTGGGTATAGAGACAGTCTGTTCAAAAGGCTGCCCGGTAGATTTATTATTGTCTCTGTGAAGGTGCGGCTTAATAAAAATGGCCAGCTAAAAACGTCTTATGGTGATATTAAGAACAGGCTGCCAAAGGCGGCAATAACGGCTAAAGATGTCAGTAATGCAGTTATTGAGGCAAGGAAAAGTAAACTGCCTGATGTGCAAAGTACGCCCAATGCTGGGAGTTTTTTCAAGAACCCGGTGGTAGAGAAGGCTAAGCTGGACTTGCTGCTTGAGACATATCCCGATACGGTATTTTATGATATCGGCAGTGGGTTGTATAAGTTGGCTGCTGGCTGGCTCATTCAGGAGGCAGGCTGGAAAGGGTATCGTGAAGAACGAGTGGGGGTTCACTCGATGCAGGCGCTAGTGCTGATAAACCATAATAGCGGCTCATCAACAGATATTCTTAATCTCGCCGAGCGGATAAATAAATCTGTAAAATCTAAATTCGGTATTTCGTTAGAGATTGAGCCGGTTTTATTGTAATTAGGTTTTTATGCAATGGCGGTCGTTGTTTTTAAAGTAAAAAACCCAGCATAAAGCCGGGTTTTTACTATCCAAGTGCTGATTAAGCTTTCTTGTTGCGACGAGCCATGCCCGCTCCAAGAAGGCCTAAGCCTAAAAGAGCGACACTGCTTGGCTCTGGCACTTTACCAACGATAATGTCGTCAATACCCCAGCCATCGTTATCAGCCCAGCTACCGTCTGCTAGCAAGTTGTTAAAAACAATTTTTGCATAAGTTACGCTTGGGTCAAAGTGCGCAGTGACGTACTGAAGATTACCGTTTGGTGTGTTACCCAAAAGGTCGATTGATTGAGTGGTTCCATCGTCAAACTCAACATTTAGGAATGCTTCAACATCGCCTACATCGCTTAAGTAGAAGCCGATATCGCTGAAAGATGAAACAGGATCAAGAGCCAGTTCCCAAACAACCTTGGTTGAATCGTTGCTGTCTAGCCAGTTTGTACCGCCTGCTGTAGTGTTTTTACGGCCAGAGAATACTGTTGTAGATGCTTCAGAAACAGCCAGTGTTGCCCCATATGACCCTGGTGTAGCAGTTGCTTCTGATGTAAACGAGCCAACTGAGGTGTTTACCGTTGTACCGCTGTTGTCTGCGCCGCCAGCAACGGTTGTAAAACCATTTTCAAACGTTTCTTTCGTCGAAGTTATAAAGTTGCTTTCGTAAAAGGCACCGTATGCAAGTACTTCTGCATCGGTTCCTGTTATTACGTTGGTAATTACTGATGCGTTAGTAGCCGCTGATGCTGCAGTGATTGCTGCTGCCAGTACTAGTCTTTTCATGTCTTTAATTCCTTTTTTAGTTATGAGGATTATGTTTAATCCACTGCTTTATACATAACCTAATTAAGCAAGTCATGGGCCATAATTGTAAAATGCAATGAATACAGCTAGATAGGTTTGTTTTTTTGTTGAGGTAGGGAGTGGTAATTGTCTGGGTGTAAAAAAAGCTGACTGCGGTTGGTTGGGCAATGAAAGGCTTAGGGCGAGTGTTACCAGGGAGTGTGAAGGTGTATTACTAGGGTGTGTGAAGGTGGGAGTTAATAGAGAGGGTGCAGTGTAGGTATTTTCTGCACCCTCTCTTTGTTCCCAGGTAAACTTATTGGTTTAAAGTCTTGCGTCTATCTGTTCTTTATCAAGCAGTGATTTTACGTCATAAAGGACTGAGTTCGTGTGGCCAAGCGCTTTGATTGCCGACGTTCCCATGTTTTTAAAGTGGTCATGTGATACCGCCAGAATAACAGCGTCGTAGGTGTCTGCCTCAGGTTTGCTAATGAGGTCGTAGCCATACTCTTCGCTTACTTGCTCTTTGTTGGCCCAAGGGTCAAAAATATCGACATTGGCGTGATATGTTTTTAGCTCTTCGACTATGTCGGTCACTCGCGTATTGCGAATATCCGGGCAGTTTTCTTTGAAGGTAAGGCCTAAAATCAATACCCTGGAATCGACTACGTGAATTTTACGTTTCATCATCAGTTTTACAACTGATTCAGCAATATGGGCGCCCATTTGATCGTTAATTCGTCTTCCAGAGAGGATTACCTCTGGATGATAACCGATAGCCTGTGCTTTGTGGGTAAGGTAATAGGGGTCAACACCGATGCAATGTCCGCCAACCAGTCCGGGCCTGAAAGGCAGAAAATTCCACTTTGTTCCGGCGGCTTCAAGTACTTCAAGGGTGTCTATATTTAGCTTATTGAAAATCAGAGAAAGTTCATTAACCAGTGCGATGTTAACGTCGCGCTGTGTATTCTCGATGACTTTGGCGGCTTCTGCGACTCTTATGCTGCTGGCCAGGTGTGTGCCAGCTGTGATGACGGATTTATATAGATTGTCAACGAACCGCGCGATTTCCGGTGTGGAGCCTGAGGTTACTTTCAGAATATTGGTGACTCTATGCTCTTTGTCGCCAGGGTTTATCCTTTCAGGACTATAGCCTGCAAAAAAATCCTCATTAAACTTGAGTCCGGATGCAGCTTCCAGAACCGGAATACACTCTTCTTCAGTCGCTCCAGGGTAAACGGTTGACTCATATATGACGATATCGCCTTTTTTTAATACTGCGCCAATCGTTTTACTGGAGTTGATAAGGGGGGACAGGTCTGGGGTTTTGAATTCGTCAATTGGAGTAGGTACGGTGACAATGAAGACGTTGCACTCTTTTATGTCATCGGCTGAGCTTGTAAAGTTGAGTTGCGTTGCTGTTGATAAAAGCTCACTTTCCACCTCAAGTGTTGAATCAACACCGCTTTGGAGTTCATTAATTCGAGGCTGGTTTATATCAAAGCCAGTGGTAGGGTACTTTTTACCAAATTCTACCGCAAGTGGAAGCCCGACATAGCCAAGTCCGACCAAACATACCCTGACGCTACTAAGATCCTTCATGAAGTGTAAGCTCCTGTGTAAAGCTTTGCATATTTAATAAGATGACTGTGTTCTGATTAGGTTTGCAGTGTGCGTAGTCTTTGCTACCCCTAAAACTCCAAATCTTTTGATAAAAGGAGCCGGATTATACCCGAGAATAAATAAAAACTGTAAGGTAGTGACTGAAATTTAATTTTATATTTTAGAGTTGGTTGGAAATGAAAAAAAGAATTGTAAAAAAATGAAAACAATTACCAATTACAAATTGCATTCTTGATGTAGAGCTATAGAATTGTCTACGGTTTTGGTATGCCTTATTATTAGAGCCGCAAATGTAAGGCAGTGTTGATAATGGATTTCCACTAACTAGGAGTTGCAGTGGCTCATATACGAGTTTTTAAGCATTACGTTCACCTTCCTTTCATTGTTCTTGGGTTCATCGATTTTGCCGTATTGATGAGCTGTTTCTATGTATCTGCTTTTTTTCTATTTTTTACCGATGCAGGCTTGTTCATAAAGTACTGGGATCAAGTGGTTTATTCGGCCCTTTTTTACACTCTTTTGATTCAGCTCATCATGATTGCCACCGGTGTTTATGAAGCGCAAATAGAAGAGGGTCTAAGTGGCATGATGCTTCGTAGTATACTAAGCATCATTATTGCAATAGCCATGTTGTCATTCTTTGTTTACGTTTCTGGCGATACACTTTGGTATTTTACTAAGGGGCAGTTATCTTTAGCCTCCGTCTTGGCGGTATTTAGCGTTGGTATTTTTCGCGCGCTATTTTTTCTTTTTGCCAATGAGGGTTTTTTCAAACGTAGAGTGGTCGTTCTCGGGGCTGGTGAGCGAGCTCGCAACTTAGCCACAGATCTAACAGCCCCTCTCGATCGAAAAGGGTTTGATATCATCGGTTATATTCCTATGGTTGATGAGCAGGTTAAGGTAGATGAGCACTGCCTGTTACCTATGCCTTCAAATATTCAGCAGTATGCAGAAGATAACCGCATTGAAGAGATAGTCGTTGCCGTTGATGACCGCAGAAAAACCTTACCACTCGATGATCTTCTCAACTGTAAGATGGAAGGCATCAATGTTATTGATGGATCCAGCTTTTATGAGCGTGAAAGCAAAAAGGTTCCGCTTGAGTTGATTCAGCCAAGCTGGATGATTTTTTCTGACGGTTTTAACGTAGGGAGTTTTAACGCACTGGTGAGACGGTCGTTTGATATCTTTGCCAGCTTGCTTTTGTTAGTGGTTTCCTGGCCGCTAATGTTAATAACGATTGTTTGTATTAAGCTAGAAGAAGGACTTAAGGCGCCCGTTATCTATAGCCAAGAGCGAGTTGGTTTAAACGGGCGCTCGTTTTTTGTTCACAAATTCAGAAGTATGCGTGTTGATGCGGAGAAAAAAGGTGAGGCCATCTGGGCACAGAAAAACGATAGTCGGGTAACGCGAGTAGGGGAATTTATCAGGAAAGTGCGAATAGATGAGTTGCCACAGATATTTAACGTGTTGGTGGGTGATATGTCTTTTGTCGGGCCTAGACCAGAAAGACCTGTATTCGTAAACCAGCTAAACGAAAATATCCCCTACTACAGCGAGAGGCACCGTGTAAAACCAGGTATAACAGGGTGGGCTCAGCTCTGTTTTGCCTATGCTGATAGTGAAGAAGACAGTAGAGAGAAGTTGCAATATGATCTTTACTATATAAAAAATCAAAGCTTGCTACTGGATATACTTATACTGATTCAAACCGTAGAAGTTGTTTTATTTAAGAAAGGGTCGCGGTAAATAGTTGTAGCCCTGATGAAATGAGGTACGACTGTAATCAGGGTTGGGTTATTTGAGATTTTAGTGTAGCGGGCTCCTTGATTCCGCTACGCTGCATCACGGCTACGGGTATCTCGGAGTCTTTGGTGCGTAAGCGTATATGAGTTGTAGCCTTGATGAATGGAGGTACGACTGTAATCAGGGTTGGGTTATTTGAGATTTTAGTGTAGCGGGCTCCTTGATTCCGCTACGCTGCATCACGGCTACGGGTATCCCGGAGTTTTTGGTGCGTAAGCGTATATGAGTTGTAGCCTTGATGAAAGGAGGTACGACTGTAATCAGGGTTGGGTTATTTGAGATTTCAGTGTGGCGGGCTCCTTGATTCCGCTACGCTGCATCACGGCTACGGGTATCTCGGAGTCTTTGGTGCGTAAGCGTATATGAGTTGTAGCCTTGATGAAAGGAGGTACGACTGTAATCAGGGTTGGGTTATTTGAGATTTCAGTGTGGCGGGCTCCTTGATTTCGCTATGCTGCATCACGGCTACGGGTATCCCGGAGTCTTTGGTGCGTAAGCGTATATGAGTTGTAGCCTTGATGAAAGGAGGTACGACTGTAATCAGGGTTGGGTTATTTGAGATTTTAGTGTAGCGGGCTCCTTGATTCCGCTACGAGGCTGTGAAAGTATCCATAGGCTCCCCGCTGTATAATATCGTCGCCTAACGACTTCGAAGATATAAGAAAATGGGAAGACAATACAAGAAAACACACTCCCGCGATCAAGGGGATTTGTTTCCGAGCCATATGGATGACTACGTGCATGAGAGGCATCCCATCAGAGCCCTTGATGCCTATGTTGAATGTTTAGACTTAGGAAAGCTCGGCTATCAACATACCTTAGAAAACAAGGTTAATAGCGGGCAGCCTGCCTACCCTCCCGGTGCGTTACTCAAGCTTTACCTCTACGGATATCTAAACCGCATTAAGTCGAGTCGTCGGTTGGAACAAGAGTGCCACCGTAATATAGAGGTGATGTGGTTAGTTCAAGGGCTTAAGCCAAGCTATAAGACGATCGCTAATTTTCGCAGCCAAAACCGGCGTGCGATTCGGGAGACTCATAAAGAGTTTATTTTATTCTGCAAGAAACTTTCGTTGTTTGGAGGCCAGTGCATTGCTATTGACGGCAGTTTCTTTAAAGGAAGCGCGAGCCGCAAGAGCTTTACGACCACCACAGGTCTCAAGAAGAAGCTCAAAAAGCTAGAGGCGCATATCGAGCAATGGCAGAACGAGCTAGATCAGCAAGATGCGCAGGAAAAGGAAGAAGAAAACAAGCCCAGTGATATTGAACTGGAAAAAGTGCTTCAGCAACTCGAAGACTGGAAAAAAGAAAAACAAGATAAAGAGAGCGAATTAAAAAGGTTAGAAAAATCTAAAAAAACACAAGAGAGCAGTACAGACAAAGATGCCCGTTTACTGAACAAAGGAACTCAAAAGGTATCCGGCTACAGCGTACAGATAGCAGTAGATAACAAGCATCACTTGATCGTTTGCGAAGAAGTCACAACGGAGCCAAACGACCTTAAACAATTGCACCCAATGTCGCTAAAAGCAAAGAAAATACTGAATTCAGATGAGTTAGAAGTGCTTGCTGATGCGGGCTATTACAGCGGGGCGCATATTGCTAAGTGTGTAAAAGATAAGATAACACCTTATGTTCCCAAGCCTAAAACGGGGGGTAAAGGGAAAAAGGGAAGGTACACAAAAGACCAGTTCATATATGATGCGAGGAAAAATCATTATGTGTGCCCTGCAGGAGAGTCATTAAACCAACGAGGGTCGCCCCGCACACAGAACGGACAAGTATTTCATCGCTTCAGTGCATCAGAAACAGTCTGTAAAAGCTGCCCCCAAAAAGCAAGCTGTCTTGGGGAGAAAATACCTTGCCGAGTCGTGTGGCGAAGTGAGAATGCAGACCTGCTCACAGCTCATCAAGAACGAATGAAGGTAAGCAAAGGAAAAATGCGCGAGCGAAGTACACTCGTTGAGCACCCATTTGGCACGATGAAATCTAGAGCAGGTTGGAGCCACTTCCTGCTAAGAGGCCAAGAGAAGGTAGCGGCTGAGTTTAGTTTAATGGCGTTATGTTATAATCTCACACGTGCACTTAATGTGTTGGGGTTCGACAGGCTCCTTGAGGAGATAAAAAATAAAGCTCTGTTTCGCCTTAATAGAAGGAGCCCAGAGCTATATTTAAAGGCCTATAAGTATTACCTGTTTCTACAGACAATAATTATAAAGGCCGTTGTAATGACGCCAGATTCGCTTCGAGTTCGTTTTGAAGTCAAAGAATCTCTTGCTTGTTAATACTTTCACAGCCTCTACGCTGCATCACGGCTACGGGTATCCCGGAGTCTTTGGTGCGTAAGCGTATATGAGTTGTAGCCTTGATGAAAGGAGGTACGACTGTAATCAGGGTTGGGTTATTTGAGATTTTAGTGTAGCGGGCTCCTTGATTCCGCTACGCTGCATCACGGCTACGGGGCTCGGAGTTTTTGGTGTGCAGCACATCCTGTAAATTTGAATAACTTGGCTTAAGTAAGTGTCATTCGGACCAGAATAAATTATTAGCATAATGAGCCAATTTACCCGTTAGGGTAATAACTTACGAAAACTAAATGATTAAGAGGCTATATAATGAAAAGGAACCTGTTTAGTGTCACGCTGATGTCTGGTGCTATTCTGTTATCAGGGTGTGCGAGCACCCAGTTTTCGTCAGATGAATTAATAGAACAGGCGTTGAACTCAAAGGCCGAATTAATATCGGCGTACAAGCTTGGCCCGACAGATGTTGTGAGTGTGAATGTCTGGCGAAATGCAGAGTTGTCGATCAGTGTTCCTGTTCGGCCAGACGGTATGATCTCTGTGCCTCTGGTGGGTGATATCGAGGCAAGCGGAAAAACACCTGAAGCACTGGCGGATGACGTTGCCAAAGCGCTGTCCAAATTCGTCAAGAGTCCTAAGGTAAGTGTTGTTGTTAGGAATATGGGGAGTTATGAGTATATTGGCCGGGTACGTGTAACAGGGGCTGTTAACAATGCAATATCTGTTCCTTATAGAGAGGGTATGACGGTTATGGATTTAGTGCTGAGTGCGGGTGGTTTAAATAACTTTGCGTCAGCGAATGATTCGGGGCTATATCGGAAGTTCGGTGATACTGTGGTAGCTATACCCGTTAAATTAGACGATATATTGTTGAAGGGTGATATATCCACAAACTATACCGTCAACCCCGGTGATATCATCACAATCCCAGAAAAGACATTTTAATTTAATTGGTTGGAATTGATTAATGCAAGCTCCGTTGGGTAGTGTTGTAAGGGAAGTCATTCGCGAGTTGAGAGGCCGAAAATGGTCTTGTCTATTTGTTTTTATGCTGGTTAGTGCCACTGGTTTAGTGGTCGGGATGTTTTGGCCGCATCAGTACAGTGCCTCGGTCACCATATACATAGACGACCAAAATATAATAACGCCTTTAATGAAAGGCTCTGCTGTAGAGTCAAAAGCTAAAGACAAGGTAGCAGAAGCGAAAGATATCATAATGGGAAGAAAAAGCCTGGGTAGGCTGGTCGATTATATCGAACAGATGGAAAATAAAGCACTAACCGAGGAAGGGCGGGAAAAAGAGATTCTCCGGCTAAGAAGGGCTATCACTGTTAGGAAAAGAGGGCGACAGTTTTTCCAAATCTCTTATACAGACCGAAAACCAGATATTGCCTTCTTGATAACACAAAAGATAGGTCAGCTTTTTCTGGAAATACAAGAAGAAAATCGCCGCGAGGAAAGTCGCAATGCATACTCATTTGTGGATAAACAGGTCAAAGCATATCAAGCACAATTGAGTCAGTCCGAAGATCGCCTAAGGCAGTTTCTGTCCGAGAATGCAGATGGAACAGAGGGGTCTGTGCAGGCTAAAATCTCACAGCTGAAGTCTCAAATTGAGCTTGGCGAACTAGAGCTGGAAGAGCTGATCTCGAAGCGAGAGTCAATAGGGAAGCAATTAAGAGGCGTCAACGCATCGATTTCAAATAAGGTTGTATCTGATAAAAGCAATGATCGGATCAAATCACTTCAAGAGCGTCTCGAGGTTCTCCAGCTTTCATATCATGACTCCTATCCCGATATCGTAGCGATAAAAAAACAAATGAAAGATATTCGCTCCGAAGCTAAAACTAAAAGCCCTGAAGTTAGTGGCGATGAAGAGATTGTCAGTTATGAAAACCCTTTGTATGTTGAGCTATCCAGTGAAAGAGCAAAAACTGAAACCGCTATTACCGCTGTAAAAACAAGAATTGACTCACTTAATAATCTGCTGGATAAGACACTGTTGAGAATGGAGAAAGTCCAGCAAAATAAAGCTGAATTGGCAGAGCTTACACGTGACACTGATGTTAACAGGAATATATATAATGATCTGCTAAGGCGAAGAGAAACAGCTCGTGTCTCAATGCACTTAAGCTCTGAGGGGCAGGGGGTCACGTATGCGATACATGATCCTGCCGTATACCCATTGAAACCTAAAGGGCCGCAGTTTATTCATTTTGCGCTGGGGGCGATATTTCTTGGTATGCTCGCTCCAATAGGGTTAGCAGGGGTCTATGTTCAGCTGGATCCACGAGTTAGGGATGCGTCGACTGTCCAGGAGGGCATTGGTATACCCGTTCTTGTGACTATTGGGCAAGTGGTCACGCCCAGAGAGCACAGACGAGAACGCCATAAAACGATTTTAATTTTTATTCTAGGTGGTTGCTTTGTTGCTGGGTATTTAATAGTTGGCTGGTTGAACTACACAGGGGCTGTAAATGGGTAAGGATACAGGTGAACAGGAGTTTAAAGAAGGCGAAAACAAAAAAGTAGCCGACAACGGTTTGGAAGGCTACGAGTTAGAGCGTCACAATGAGTTTTTGGAGCGTTCAAGTGTACTGGTTCCCAGCTCAATGGAGTTAGGGTCCGGTGGCGTTGAAAAGTACATTATTAGCAAGCAAATTGCGAAAATGGACGAGCCCAAAAACTTGAATAAAGATGACTTGATAGAAAAAAAGATTATCTTTCCCGACTCGCCTGATAAGGTAACCGTAAATAAGTTTAGAGCCCTTCGAACTAAAATATTGGAACGAAGCGGAAATAATAACTTCGCGTTGCTTGTCGCCTCAGTTAAAGAGGGGGGGGGAGGCTCTTTTGTAGCCCTTAATTTGGCCGCTTCTTTCGCGTTTGATGCCGGTAAAACAGCGTTAATCATTGATTGTAATTTGGGGCGACCAGAGCTTCATTCAAAGTTGGACCTTATTCCGGATATTGGACTCACGGATTTTCTTAATGATCCTAATATGGATATCGCAAGTATTATTTATCCTACCGGAATACCGAGGCTTAGGCTTATACCCGCGGGCACAAGAGCGGAGTTTGCAGGGGAGTATTTCTCTTCGTTCAGAATGAAGCAATTCCTGCATGCATTAAGAAAACGTTATCCCGACCGCTACATCATTATTGATGCGCCGGACTTCGAAACATCACCCGACTCAAGAATATTATCCGATTTGTGTGATTATTCCATGTTAGTTGTTCCTCATGGCGTTGTGGGGGAGACAGAAGTGGCAGATGTGGCTGCCTCATTAAGTAAGGAAAAGCTGTTAGGTGTAGTTATCAATGGATAATAAGTTACGGTTCAAGGCCTGCTTGTTTTGCCTGCACAAAGCCTTAGCTACCGTTAGGCTGGCACTTCCATTAATTGCCGTTTGGTCATTGGCGCATGCTGTTTATGCTGACCCTGGATCATTGGAAGTGGCCTTCGATACCGAATACACCGATAATGCACGAAAGTCAGCATCTGGTGAGGTCGATGACTTTAAAAATACAGCCTCGTTAACGATCAATAAAACAGACAGGTTTGGTCGTTTGGACTCATCCATCGTAGGTGATATCGAGTATTATAGCTATGCTAATGACACTTACTCTAATAATCTGGATAGCAACCTGCTCTGGGACGGCCGGTATCATATACGACCTGGTACATTAACGTGGGGTATTTCAGATGAGTTAAGTGAAGTAACGATTGACTCATCTCAGCCAGACACACCTGACAACCGAACAACCCGTAATATATTTACTACGGGGCCGTCGTACACGATGCAATTCAACAAAGTTGATTCAGCGAACCTGACTGCCGAGTATCAGCGGATCGATTATAAAACCGAAGGCGACGATAACGACAGATTCCGTATCTTGCCTTCTTTCACTCACTTATTATCGGATCATCAGCAAGTATCGCTCAATTACGAATGGACTAAAACGCTGTTCGGCAGTGAGCGCGAGCTATATAGAAATGAGTTGTCTCTCTCTTACCGCTATAGTTATTTAAACTATTATTTTGATGGTTCTTATGGCAAGACACACCTAAAGGGACGGGCGGGGTCGACAACAGAGGAGACTGACTCCAATACCTGGAATGCAACACTCAGCACAGATTTAACTCGCACATCCAGCTTAGCGATCACCTATAACCGCGAACTAAACGACTCAGCGAGCGGGTTTGACCAACGGTTTGAAGATGCGGTGATCAGTATAAACAATACAACCGTTATACTGCTCACTGAATGGTCTCTGACGTATGATAAAGCTTTCTCCAACAGATCCTCTTTGAATGCGCGTATTTATCATAATATCAGTGAGTATCTTATTGATAAATCTGAAGAGGAGCGTAACGGGGTTGAAGCGGGTTACAACTATCCTCTGATGCCCAGATTGACTGTTAACGTCAACGCAGAGTACCAGCAGTTAGACTATACCCCCTCAGCCAGGTCAGATGACTTATACGAGATCAGTATAGGAACAGACTATGAATATATTCGAAATTTATTTTTTACAGCCGAGCTGGCCCACACGTTACAAGAGAGTAATTCACTGATTAATGAGTATGCAGAAAATAGAGTGATGCTGGGTGTTCGATACATCCCAACATTCTAAAAATTAAAGTTTAAAGGTAGGTAATTCCATTGCAAGGAACGCGATCAAAGATCAAAAACGCACTAACTATTGACGTTGAAGACTATTTTCATGTTGCCGCACTCGCCGAGAGTATCCCGACTTCAAAGTGGGACTCGCTGGAGTGTCGTGCCGAAAATAACACTGATAAATTGCTTGAACTTTTTGCATCTAACACTGTAAACGCTACTTTTTTTACCCTCGGTTGGGTTGCAGAGCGATACCCGAATATTGTTAAAAAGATTGCGGCCGCCGGGCATGAAGTGGCCTCCCACGGATATAGTCATCAACTGATTTATAACCAAACACCAGAGGTTTTTAAAGAAGAGACTTACAAGTCGAAAGTTATACTTGAAGATATTATCCAGAAAGACGTAATAGGATACAGGGCTGCAAGTTATTCGATTACCAATAAGTCAAAATGGGCGCTCGACACGCTGTGTGAATTGGGCTTTAGGTACGACTCCAGTATATTTCCGGTTAAGCATGATCTCTATGGCATTCCTGGAAGCCCCCGCTGGCCCTATAAGCTGGAAACAGAACACGGCAACTCAATTGTCGAGTTTCCCATATCTACTTTTAATATCGCAAACTACAAACTCCCAATAGCAGGAGGGGGATACTTCCGGTTGTTCCCCTACTGGTTTACAAAGCTTGGTTTAGGCTCGATAAATCGAGTTAACGAACCTTTTGTGTTTTACCTTCACCCCTGGGAAGTTGACCCTGAGCAACCCAAAGTTCAAGCAAGCTGGTTTTCAATGTTCCGGCATTACAATAACTTGGACAAATGTTATTCACGGCTAGAACAACTGCTTAATGACTTTGAGTTCACAACGGTAGAGGACGTACTGGTTAATAAGCAATTGTTATTACCCAGAGCTAATAAACCCGTTTCAGCTGAGGGGGTTGGTTAGTGTTTTTTATTAAATGCTCCCCTTACGTCATACCTGTGAAGGCGGGGATCCATGTTTCATCGAAAAATTTAGTCTCGCCTGCAAAGGTGAGAGTGAAAACAATGGCTATGTATTTATCTATGGGTGCTAATTAGATGGAAACGTTGTTCTGGTTTAGTTTGTTCTTAGTGGTGTACATTTATATCGGGTATCCCATTGTCATTAAACTGTTAGCGGTGAAGCCTAAAAAAATAGCGTTTGATACAACATATCAACCCACGGTATCAATTCTCATCGCCGCTTTTAACGAAGAAAAAGAGATAGAAAGTACCATAAGGAACAAAATGTCGCTGGATTATCCCGCCGACAAGCTTGAAATCATTGTGGTATCAGACGAATCAGAAGACAGAACAGATGAGATCGTTGAAAGTCTGGCGAAAGAGTCATCTATTCCAATAAAACTAGTCAGACAGGTTCCCCGCAAGGGCAAAACATCCGGGCTCAATCTAATCGTGCCTGAAGCTATGGGCGATATTATTGTCTTCTCTGATGCTAACTCTCTCTATGCCCCCAATGCACTGTCTGAACTGGTTAAAAACTTTGCAGACACGCAAGTGGGCTATGTTACCGGAAAAATGGTATATACCACCGAAGATGGCTCGCTAGTGGGTGATGGTTGTAGCAGCTATATGAAATATGAAAACTGGCTACGAGAGCAAGAGACTCAGGTGGGGTCAATCGTTGGTGTCGATGGCGGGATTGATGCCATGCGACGAGTGCTTTATGAGCCCTTAAACACTGACCAACTCCCCGATTTTGTGCAACCCTTAAAGGTCGCAGAAAAAGGCTATCGAGTTGTTTATGAGCTCAATGCATTGCTTAAAGAAGAAGCCCTAGACGACCCTGACCGCGAATACAGTATGCGTGTACGCGTGTCATTAAGGGCGTTATGGGCTTTACATGATATGCGTCAACTGTTAAACCCATTCAAGCATGGCGTGTTCTCGTTCCAGTTAATATCCCACAAACTATTGCGTTACTTGGCATTTGTCCCGCTTATTTGGGTTTTTATTGCCAATTGCTACATTCTCGATGAAGGCGCCATCTACGTACTGGGTTTCATTGCGCAAATTGCATTCTATGGCTTGGCTTATAAGGGCAAGCAACATTCAGCGAACGATGAAGCGCCTGTATATTACACACTGCCTTATTATTTTACACTGCTAAACGTTGCCTGTTTACATGCGACCTGGCGCTATATCAAAGGTGAGAAACAAGTAATCTGGAAGCCAAGGGCGGGCTGATGAGTAAGTTAATAGAAGTACTATCAAGATATATATTTTATCCAATATGGGATGTTTGGGATAATAGTATTAAGTTAAAACACGTCCAACAGCTTGAGAAAAGCCAGTGGTTCGGTGCCGATTCGCTGAAACAAAAGCAATGGAAATCTCTCAAAGAGACAGTCAAGTACGCCTATGATTATAGCCCCTATTATTCTGCACTATTTAAGTCATTAGGCATCACTCCAGACGATATCAAGACGCCAGAAGATTATTTGAAAATACCGGTTACAACTAAATTGGATATTAGAAATAATGCCGACTCATTTATTAGTACTGAATACGATAGGCAAAATTTAGAGGTCGCTAAAACAGGTGGGTCAACTGGGGTATCGCTTAACCTCTATTTTGACAAAGTCTGCCAGGAAAAGCGAAATGCAGCAGCAATGAGAAGTGATCGCTGGGCAGGGTGGAATATGGGAGATATGCGAGCGTCTCTATGGGGCAACCCTCATTTACCTAAGACTTTCAAACAAAAGGTAAGACACCATTTATTGGATCGAACCATCTACCTGGATACCATGGCACTGAATGATAAGTCTATGGGGGCATTTGTAACTTTGTGGAAAACTGAAAAACCTAAATCTATATTTGGCCACGCACATTCAATCTATATGTTTGCTAAATATGTAGATTCAATCAATAACAACACCATACGCCCGCAAGCAATAGTTGCCACCTCCATGATGTTACTCGATCATGAAAGGGCCTTAATTGAGTCAGTGTTTAAATGCAAAGTCACTAACCGCTATGGGTGTGAAGAGGTTGGATTGATTGGTTGCGAGTGTGAACAACACGAAGGCATGCATCTAAACACTGACCATTTATATGTTGAGTTTTTGGATGATACCAATCAACCGGTTTCATCAGGTCAGCCAGGTCGAATTATACTGACTGATTTTAATAACAAAGGTATGCCGCTGTTACGCTATCAAATTGAAGATGTTGGAATTCCTAGTGATCGTGTATGTAAGTGCGGTCGAGGTTTACCATTAATGGAGGGGTTACAAGGGCGTGTGGCAGACTTTTTGAAGGGCCCAGACGGTACATTAGTAGCAGGAATTTCTTTAGTCGAGCGTACACTAACTCTAATTAAAGGCTTAGAGCAGATTCAATTAGTGCAGCCTCAACTAAATCTCATTGAGATCAATCGCGTTAAAGGTATTGATTTTGACGAGAATACTGACCCCCGCTTACTAACCGAACTAGAAACAGTATTTGGGCCAAATGTTAAGCTTGTCATTAATGATGTTTCAGAAATTGCGCAAGAAAATAATGGCAAATATCGTTTTTCAATTTGTAAAGTATGACTGTAAATAGGCAGGTTAATTGTATATGAAGCACCCATTAGTTAGTGTTGTTATCGCCAGTTATAATATGGGGCAATACCTTCCTCAAGCCATTCAGTCCATATTGGATCAAACATATAAAAACTTAGAAGTTATCGTGATTGATGATGGCTCTACCGATAATACTGAACAAAACATTAGGCCTATGTTGTGTGATTCCAGACTTTTCTACGTTAAGCAACCAAACTTGGGGCAGCCCAAAGCCAAAAATAATGGCTTAGCTCAATGTAAAGGAGAATTTATTGCCTTTTGTGACGGTGATGACTTATGGGAAGAGAATAAGCTAGAGCTACAAATCCCGTTGTTTAACCGTCCAGAAGTGGGTGTTGTTTACAGTGAAGTTTCTTATATAGATGAAAATAACAAGACTTATGACAAGCAACCCCCTTACGTGCGATATGAAGGAAAAGTTACAGAGCAACTATTGGAAAAAAACTTTGTTCCGTTTGGTACTGCAGTTATTAGAAAAGAATGCATAGAGAAAGATGGTGTGTTTAATGATGAGTACAGAATGGGCATCGATTGGGACTTATGGTTAAGGTATTCACTTAATTGGGAGTTTTTGTTTTGCCCCTCTAAGACCTATATCTACCGAGAGTGGTCAGGACAAATGTCTAACAACATGAAAGGCCGATATGACTACGCGTTTAAAATATTAAGAGAATTTGAAGCAAAGCATGGATCAAAAATACCTGAAAAAGCAATAAAGCACTCGTGGGCTGACATGTTTATTAGTCGAGGCGTGGCGATGGCAAGAGCTGAACGAACATTTATTAACCCACTGAAAGATATAGTCAAAGGCATATCGATGGAGCCATCATCTATTTATGGCTGGAAAGCACTCGTTAAACTCTTTCTTCGCAGGATATAGATAAATACGGATTTGTAGATATGAAGAATCGAGTAAAGAATATTGTATATAGAGCGGGTGTATTAAAGATTTTGTTACTTGTTCATCGGATGTTTTTAAAAACACCGTTCATATTGATGTACCATCGTTTAACCCCCGATAAAGGCTCTTCTATTTCAGTCGCGAACTTCGAGCAGCATCTTCTTTTCTTAAAAGATAATTGTGAGTTAGTGTCACTAGCTGATGCCATATCCCACCGCAATAATGCAACAAGGGGTAAACTAAAAGTCGCTATAACGTTCGATGATGGATACGATGATTTTTATCATCTAGCTTGGCCTTTATTGAAAAAATACAATGTACCCGCCACTTTATTCATCACAACGGGATTTATTGACAAGGTTGTGTGGCTCTGGCCAGATAAAATTGATTATATTTTAAATAATGCAAGTTGCTTTTCGGCTGAGTTGGAAGGTTTTGGTGTTCTGGAGTTTACAAAAGATACAGTGTCAGAGGCTTGGCATCAATTAGGTGATTACTGTCTAGTAAAGCCGTGGGAACAAAGAGATAAACTCATAAGCCAGTTAGCTGAACAGTTAGAGGTTGATATACCTTCATTACCAGTTGAAGGCTATCAAGGGCTGACGTGGTCTCAACTGAAAGAAATGGCAACTGAAGGCCTGGATATTGAA
Organism: Alkalimarinus coralli; assembly: GCF_023650515.1. Lineage (NCBI taxonomy): Bacteria > Pseudomonadati > Pseudomonadota > Gammaproteobacteria > Alteromonadales > Alteromonadaceae > Alkalimarinus > Alkalimarinus coralli. The sequence goes on along the minus strand of NZ_CP096016.1, from coordinate 1,794,135 downwards.
AGTCATACAGTCACTCACCCAATATTATCGATGTTGAAGCCAGATGAGCTTAAACAGGAGTTAAGTGTTTCAAAGCAAGTAATAGAAGAAAATATAAATAAGAAAGTGAATGTTATTTGCTACCCAAATGGTTTTGCTCGCGATATATCACCACTGGTAGAAGAGCTTGCTAAGTCTTGCGGTTATCAATACGGCGTAATGGCATGCTTAGATAAACATTCTTCAGTTAATCCATACCGTATAGGCAGAAAATCTGCTGTCAAAGACATATCTTCACTCGCTTTTGGACTATTAAGGACGCCTACATAGCTATTATGAATCAAAATATTCGTTCATTTCTTACAAGCCCACAAGGATTGTTTTCATTTTTTGTGCTTCTGTCTGTGGCGCTAAAATTATTCGTTATTGATGTGGGGGCACCCTACATAATGATGGATGACGCCAACATGTTTTCCGGAGGTTTTTTGGTCTGGTTTGGTCAAGCACCTCCGCAAAGAATGTATATTGAAAGTTGGTTCAGTGGACTGTCTTCAATGACCGTTTATATAACTAGCCAACTTCTCTCAGGTAATGCTTCTGCCTTAAATTTAAATATCGTGGCGGAAGCCTATGCTGACTTCAATCAAAACCCTTACCCTTACGTAACAGGGTACAGGTATCTCATGTTGCTATTTGACATGCTTACAGTGCTATTTGTTTTCAAAACTGCACAAATTGTTTTCGCCACAAAGCAAAATGGTCAGTGGTTTGCCGCGTTGGCCGCCTCCCTTTATTTAATGAGCTATAATACGCTGTGGTGCAATGTTGTTTCTAGGCCTGACACCGGAGCGGCCTTATTTGCTTCAGCTGGCCTATATCTATATTACAAATCCAAATTCGGCAATATACAAACAACGTTATGGTGTTCCGCTTTATTAATGGGTTTATCGACAGGGTATAAACTTCACTGTGCATTATTTGTTGTTTTTATCTTATTCGATATGTGGCGAGTTTTAGGGTTTAAAACTGCCTTTAAACGGTGCTTTCAATTTGGGCTTATATCGTTCGTAGCATTTCTAGTAGCTTCTGGTTCGGCAATATTTGACCCGCTTTTATACGCAAAGTTACGTGCGTTAAATGTAAAAGATGACGCCTCGCCCTGGATAGAGTGGGGAGATCAGGTTGCCGTTGTATTCAATGGGACGGGTTGGCTAGCGCTTCCACTATTGATAGGTGCAATGGTTCCTGCGTGGAAGAATCGAAATAATCCTGAGTATAAGGCAATTACTAGTATCGTATTCTTGGCGACCTTTTGGGTAATTTTGTTCCTGAGCATACGGCAGCTAAGAGCATACTGGATGCTGCCGGCGCTTCCATTAATCTATATGGCTGCAGTGAGTGTTTTTACTACCGTAAAAAGCCGTGCCATCATAGTGGGTGTATCAGTTATTGCACTGTCAATTGTTTCGTTTCAGACAATTAAACAAGCATATGACTTGAAACAAGTAAAATATAATGAATTAAGTGAATGGATTGAAACCAATGTTGATTCAGAGTCTGCTATTTATATTTATGGCTACGAAGCACTCAACCTACCTAAAAATACGCAAGCAATCAACAATATGCGAAAGGGGATAGAACGAAAAATAAACAACACTTTGGCAAGTGAAAAATTTACTTATAGGCATATTCGAAATTGGGAAGAACGAGCTACGCTAAAGCTATATAGTATGCTTGAGTTTCAATCTAAAGGTTATGAATATTATGGTTACTATGTGGCCCCTTTAGATGAGTTTAAGGGTATATTGAGCCTTGATGATATGGATTACGTAATATTTCTTGAAGGGTTCATGTTTCCTGAAATTCAAGAAGTAAAACGTGTTCTTGAATATGAGTTTAAAGAAGTTGCTTCAGTGGTGGGGCCTGGTGGAGGCAGCAAAGGGTTGAGATATCAGGTGTATAAAAGGAAAAGTTTCAATGCCCAATAGCAAGAAAAGAATTTTGCATTTTGTTGATAGTGCAGGGGTTTACGGTGCAGAGCAAGTCATGCTTAACTTATCTCAGCAGATGAAAAACAATGAGCATTACGAATCAGTTATCGGTTGTATTGTTGGTAAAGAAAGTGACCAAAACGACCTTTTTGATGCTGCGCAGCAACTAAATATAGAAGCCATTAAAGTCCCGATCGCTAATGCATTATTCTTTAGAGATATTCCGCGCGCAGCTCGATTAATCAAAAAAGAGAAAATCGATCTTATTCACTCTCATGGTTATAAGCCTTCAGTTTACGGATCTATTATTTATTTGTTGACCTTAATACCGATTATGGCTACTTGCCACTTGTGGTTTGAGTCATCAAAAGGACCCTTAAAAATGAGGGTGATGACCTGGATAGAAAAAAGACTCTATCGTCTTTTTCCTAAAGTTATAGCGGTTTCGAAGCCTATCCAAGAAATTTTGCTTACCCATAAAGTCAAAGAAAGAAAAACGGCTGTTATCAAAAATGGTGTTGAAATACCTACTAACGCGCTATCAGATCATCAAAAGGAAACACTCAAGGCAGAGTTAGGAATCAATAAAACAACTCACTGCGTTTTAAATGCAGGGCGCCTAACGAGACAAAAAGCACAATGGACGCTGATAGAGTCAGCTGCATCATTAAAAGCTCAGGGTAAACAAGTGCGTATTTTAATTGTAGGAGAGGGCGGGTTAAAACAAGAGCTAGAAACGCTGATACAAAAACTTAATGTTAGTGATGTCGTGTCGTTACTAGGGTTTCGATCAGATATGGATCACTTGCTAGAAATAGCAGATGTATTTGCACTTCCTTCTCTTGATGAAGGTATGCCTATGGCTTTATTGGAGGCCTGTGCAGCTAAAACTCCGGTTATAACAACACCGGTTGGCGATATCCCTAAGCTAATAAAAAATAATGAAACGGGATTGTTGATTGAGCCTGAGGACGAACCGGCACTTACATCTGCTATTACACAAGTATGCGAAAACAAAAATAAGGCCAGGGTAATAGCTAATAATGCATTTATCAAATTAGAAGAAAACTACTCTAGTTCAGCTATGTGCAAAGACTATATCCAAATATATTCAGAGTTGTTAAGCGATAAAGAATATGCAGCCTGTTAAAGTATTGTATTGTATCGATAGCTTAGTCCGAGGCGGGACAGAGCTACAGCTGATAGGACTAATCGAAAGGCTCGATAGAGACAAGTATACGCCGTACTTGTTAACCATTAGAGACTCGGATCCTGGCCTTGTACCAAAAGATTGCCATTATTTAAATTGGAGCGTGCCAAGCCTGGTGTCGGCAGGAGGTGTTTCGTCTTTAGTAAAGTTGGTGTCGTTACTTAAGGGTGAAAACATTAGAATTGTTCAAACATTCTTTCAAGACTCAACTATCTTTGGAGGTTTGGCGGCTAGACTCGCAAACGTGCCTGTACGGGTAGCATCGTTTCGTGATATGGGTTTTTGGCACACCTCGATCCAAGGTTTTGTTCTGAAAAAAATTTACTCGTTAATGACCGGCTATATCTGTAATGCAGATATTATAAAAACACATTTTTCATCATTGTATGCAGTAGACGAAGATAAAATAAAAATCATTCGTAATGGTATTGATACAGAAAAACTAACATATATCGAGCATAGTGAGGATACGTTGCATATAGGGATCGTAGGCAATATGACTCGGCACGTCAAAAGAATCGATTTATTTATAGGTGCTGCAGCCATTGTTTCTAAACGTTTCCCGAGCATTCAATGGCATATTATTGGCGATGGCCATCTCATAGACGAACTTAAGTCGCAGGCAAAAATAAATGGCATAACAGATCAATGTTCCTTTACAGGACGTATAGACAACGTTGTAAATTATCTTGAAAAACTCCAGGTTGGAGTGATCTGTTCAGACTCTGAAGGTCTTAGTAATGCCATACTTGAGTATATGTTTAAAGGTGTGACTGCCGTGGTTACCGACGTAGGTGGTAACCCCGAATTGGTGAGGGATGGAGAAACGGGGTTATTAGTCCCCCCCGATGACGAACAAGGGCTTGCAGAAGCATTAATAAGACTTATCGAAGACAATACGTTGAGAGTAGCGTTAGCAAAAAATGCGAGACAAGCGGTTGAAAGAGATTACGGGTGGCATCAATGCTTAGTAAACCATGACTCTTTTTATCAAAGCCAGTTTGGCCCTGTTAAAAAGGGGGCTTCTTTATGAAATTTTTCAAATTTGTCGGTGTTGGCGGTGTTGCCACCGCTATACAATATGTGTTGCTTATACTATTGGTAGAGCTTACAAGTGCGAGTGTCGTGTTACTCTCAGCCATTTCTTTTATGGTAAGCGCTGTTTTTAACTACCTAATGAATTACTACTTTACGTTTGAGAGCAACGCCAAGCATGGGGTCGCCACTATTAAGTTTGCACTAGTCGCGAGTTGTGGGCTGTTATTAAATACCGCCATCATGCACATAATGGTTGAAATGCAGAACATCCATTACATCGTGTCACAAGTATCGGCGACAATAGCAGTGCTATTTTGGAACTTCTTTATACATAAATACTGGACATACAATACAGGTCAATTGAAATGACACAAGAAGAAAGGTTAAGAAAGAACGCAGCCCTTGCGATCGTCATACCTTGTTACAACGAAGAAGAGGTACTGCCTGAAACTATCAAGCAAATGTCTCTTTTGCTTGATGATATGCAAGAGACAGGCCTTATCGATGATGGAAGTGGTGTCTGGTTTGTTGATGATGGCAGCTCAGATAAAACCTGGGAGTTGATCACAGAAGCAACAGTTAACAACAAATATATCAATGGTATTAAATTATCACGAAATAAAGGACACCAAAACGCGCTATTAGCTGGATTGGAAACAGCCGAAGGTGATGTTTTAATCAGTGTAGATGCAGACCTTCAAGACGATATTACTGTCATGAAAGAAATGATGGAGCAGTATCATGCAGGGTACGACGTAGTATACGGCGTTCGCAAAGCAAGGGAGCTAGACACGCCCTTTAAGCGGATAACCGCTGAAGGATACTACCGAGTTATTCAAAAACTAGGTGTAGATGTTGTATTTAATCACGCTGACTTCAGGTTAATGAGCCGTCGAGCTATTGAAGCATTAAAGCAGCATGAAGAAGTGAATTTATTTTTGCGCGGAATGGTGCCCGCTATAGGTTTTCCGTCTACGTCTGTTGAGTACGATAGAGCAGAACGTTTTGCCGGTGAGTCAAAATACCCACTTAAAAAGATGCTAGCCTTAGCGGCCGACGGCGTCACCTCATTTTCTGCGTTACCGCTTCGTTTTATTGCTCTTTTAGGGCTATTAATATTTTTATTTAGTGTTGGTTTTTCAACCTGGGTACTTTGGGTTCGTTTGTTCACTGATAGCGCCATTCCTGGTTGGGCATCATCTGTACTTCCTATGTATTTTCTGGGTGGAATACAGTTGTTAAGTATTGGTGTTCTGGGTGAGTATGTTGCTAAAACGTATATGGAAACTAAAAAAAGGCCACGATATATTTTGGATAAGGTTGCTAGGCGACAACCGGAACAGATTTAAGTAAATTACTATCTTGTATATTATTTAAAAGGAATGGCTTATGGATATATCTGTCGTTATCCCAGCTTATAATGAAGAGAAATATATTTCAAAAACTATACACTCGCTTCAAAATTGTATGCCTGATGAGTATACATATGAAATTATTGTTGTTGATCATGGCTCAGTTGATAAAACAGCAAGGTTGGCAACTTCTTCTGGTGCTACCGTTATTAACGGCAAGGAGGCTCCAACTATAGCTGCTCTTAGGAATATAGGGGTTGAACACTCCAAAGGGAAGGTGCTGTTCTTTATCGATGCAGACGTAACCTTTACAGCACAGTGGTCTGCTAATATAGGCAAAGTCGTTGAGGGGATTATAGAAAGCCCCAATAGAGTGTGTGGTTCGCTACCTAAAATCCCTAATGATTCATCTCTGTTGATGAAGTATTGGTTTGACCCAAAATCCAAATATGATAATCCTAAATATATCGGCTCATGCCACCTTCTAACTTCAAAAAAGTTGTTTAAAGCTGTAGGAGGATTCCCTGTGGAAATGGAAACAGGTGAAGATTTTACTTTTTGCATGAATGCAAGGCAGTTTGGCGCTCAGATAGTCGCATTTCCCGAGCTTTCTGTTATTCATAATGGCTCACCCGCTAGTCTGGTAAAATTTGCTGAAAGGGAAGTTTGGCATGGACGTGGAGATTGGACTAACCTAAGCACTCTATTTTCATCAAAAGTTGCTCTCCTTACTTTAGTGTTTTTAGCGACCCATGTTGTCCTTCTATTGTGCTTAGTATTCAACTACAAATTATCAACAATAGTGCCTATTTCACTAATTCTTATTGTTTTAATTTGCTTGCTGTCATCTACGGTGAAATTTTCTACTTTTGGACCCAAGGTTGTATTAGTAAATTCATTTACTTTTTATATATATTATGTTTCTAGGGCTCTGTCCTTACTTTCTGCATTAACGTCTAAAGAATACATAAAAAGAGAGCGTAAGGGATAGTGCATTAGCTATATTTATCAGCATACCGTTACACATCTTCGATGGAAAAGGGCTACTAGTCTGAACTTTATTCGACCCATAATCCTAAATTTTAGACTAGTAGTCACACTTTAAGAATTCCTCAAAACTCAATGCTCTATTAGAATATAGAGTCTTCTCGCTGTTTTGTACTACTCAATACCTAAGGTTGGGGCTTCTGGGCATTTTGAGCATAGTTTTACGCCAACTGGTACAGTTACGCCTGTAGAATCTGTAATGAACAGAAATTGGTTTAGCGTGTCATTTTGAGAATATAATTTTGCCTTTACATAACCGTCTTCCCAGACGACCGGGGGGTATATAGTTAGCATATTGTTATCTTGGTACCGATCAGATTTACCAAGTTCGATTCTTGCCTGTGAATTTTCTCCTACTGCTATGTATATATTGTCGTAGATGGCATTTGAGTTACTGTGATCACCGTTACCTGACCAGCCATGAAAGCGTATTCTATCAAACGAGTTTGACGCTAAACCGGGTTGGAAAATAGGTTTATCGTCTTTATAAGTCCTATACGGTTTTTTCTCTTCACTCATCCCTCTAAAGAAATATTCTCCACTTTTGTTGGCCGGGTCGGACTTATTAGCCTTCTTCCAAAATGAAATTCTGTTTACCGTATCATGTGAAAACCAGCTACTTCCTATCCAGCCAATAGTGAACTCATTCCCGCCGACCAAGAATCCTCCTCCCCCTACGTGAGTAGGCACGACCATATCGTATATACCGTCGTTAGATATGCCGTCACCATCGATTAGCCAGGCAAACTTCCAAGAGCTAACTGAAGGGAATGTGTTTTCTGTAGAGGCCCCAGGAAAGGTGCGGCCATCAGGTAGAAAAACATCGTAGCTGACAAATATTTCAGTGTTATCTCCAAATATTGCCTCTAGTTGAGCAATTTTCCTTCTACCAGACTCAAAGTCATTCATTAGAAAGCCGTGGTTAGAGCCTGTTATTGCTGCATATTTAGGTATCCCTCCATAATAACCATAGCTATCCCAAGTACCTATTTCTGGGCTTGTGAAAGGAACTTTATCTCCAACTTTTCCATTTGAAAATGTATCAAACAAAATGACATTTGGTCCATTGCCGAACCCGCTACCTCTTACCTCAATAAAAGTATCGCCCCCCTCAGAACTAAGTGTTACTTTATTTATCGTGGGGCTAGCTATAGATAAGCTAGAGAAAAGCATACAGAAGTAGAAATTGTGAAACATATTGTACTTCATAATATTTTCCTTTTAAAAAAATTACACGCTACAATGCTTACATTATAGGCTAAATAAGGGTTATATTCATTCTACCAGTATAATTACAGGTTGCTTGTTTGAATATATACACCTAGTTCATATTATTACAAATGTTTACATGGCTACATTTTCTTTATGGGTTAAGAGTTCAACTCTTAACAAATATGTGACTACAAGGTTAATAGACTCTGAGATGGACTTGATGGCTAAAATTAGTCCTATTGCCAACCACCAGTATATCTCATATAAATCCATGCCAAATATTCCCAAAAATAATCGAACAATAATAAAGGCGCTAACTGCCTTCCCTAAAGCTACGGAAAACTCAATATGATTTATTAGTTTGTCTACGGTTGTAGTTTCAAACACTATCTTGTCAGGTGGAATTCTAGACAAGACGGCGTAGTTTTTTTGTAGGGACAATTGATTACGCTTTATTGTCTTAAACATTTGAATTATCAAAACTATAAATACAACTAAGCCTTGTACTCCAAGGTTTGTTAATATCTCGAAATATAAGTTATGGGTATCTTGTTTTCGGTCAAAATACTGCTCGCGAACAATAGGGAAAGCACCAACACCAACACCAAATGGATGACGTAGTGAAATTTCTAACGCATCTTCCAATATCGTCATTCGGGTTTTTTTTGAATTGCCCTCATGCTCTTTTCCTGCATAAATTGACTCAAAACGTTCGAGGTATTGCTCGGGAATGAAGGGAATAGATATAATCAATAATAATGTAAAGCTTACGGCAGCCTTTGTACGATATTTGGAAGTATAAACGGCATAAGCAACGAACCCAACTGAAGCAACATAACCTGTTCTCGATCCAGTAAATACAATTATGACAATTGAAAATATCAAAAGTAAGCCGAGAAGCAACTTGTATGGCTTATTAACTTGTGGAAAAAGGTAATATATGAATGGGAGTAGGCCGACACCAAAACCAGAAAAAGAATTCGGGTGGCCCAGCATTGGTACTGATCCATGCAGTCTCATTATCCCCTGGTTTTGCCAAACTAAACCGCCTGTGTACCAGCCTAAAAACCCCTCATAGCCCAGTCTTAAGCAGGCAAATAGAAATGCGGTAATAAATAGTTTAAGGGCGGATGGAGATCTAATGAACGTAGCAATAAAAACAGCTAATAAAGAATATTTAAACGCGCGATCGATGAAGATGTTGTATGAATGCTCGATGCTAGCAGAAAGAGGGACTTGTATTATCATCAAGAATAAAAATAAATATACACACTTTGTAAGTGATGTTGTTGCTGTACTGCTCTGAAGTTGTTTAAATAATGCAGATAAGGCTAGAAATGCCCCTAGAATAAACTCGAATCTAATAGCTCCTAGAAATGAGCTTCTTGTACCAATCTGAAGGTACCAAACTATAATATACAGAGAAGTCAAATAGACGAATATATTATTTTTTGAAAACAAGTCGAGTTTAGCTAATTTCGTTGATTGTATAGAGTGCATTAAATTCTCGTGTCAGTAAATATAAACCGATTCTAGCATGTTAGTAGGCGCATTTTAGAGACTTATTAATGAACAGCAAATTCAAGGTGACTCTCTCATCTTGAATCGACCAGCTTTAACTAAACACTTTTCTGTTTGAATTCTTCTAACTTTTCATAAGCTAGTGGAGGCATACTATTAGCTTCTCCATGCTTACGTCTAGAGTTATAAAACATTTCGATGTAATCAAAAATATCTGCTCGTGCATGCTCCCTTGTTGGGTAGATTTTCCTCTTTACTCGTTCACGCTTGAGAAGCTGAAAGAAGCTCTCAGCCACGGCATTATCATGACAATTTCCTCGCCTACTCATGCTGGCCTTGAGATTATGAGCAGTTAGGAAGTCACTCCATTCATAGCCTGTAAATTGACTACCTTGGTCAGAATGGATTAACACTTGTTGTTGCGGCTTTCTGCGCCATACTGCGGCGAGCAGAGCTTGAGTAACCAGTTCAGACTCCATCCTAGAACTCATCGACCAACCAACTACGGCACGAGAATATAAATCCAGTACGACGGCAAGGTAAAGCCAACCTTCATGCGTTCTGATGTAAGTGATATCAGTAACCCAGGCTTGGTTTGGTGTTGCCACAGAAAACTTACGATCCAATATGTTACTTGCCACTATTGCTGGCTTTCCACCGTAGTGGCCTTTGTGTTTTCTGTAGCCCACCTGTGCCCTGATGCCTTCTTGCTTCATTAAGCGAGCGACTCGATGCTTACAGCACTTCTCTCCTAGGTCGCGAAGGTCGCTTGTCACCTTCCGGTACCCATAAACACAACCACTCTCCAGCCAAGCGTGCTTGATTAGGCCAGTCAGCCTTTCGTCTTCAATCTGGCGCTTTGACTTAGGTTGATTAAGCCACGCATAAAAACCACTTCGCTGAATCGACAGCGTCTCGCACATCAGTTTCGCCGGGTAATTGTTGAGCCTTGTTTTTACGAACGCGTATTTTTCTTTGACTCTCCCGCGAAAAATACGGTTGCTTCCTTTAGAATGTCGCGTTCCATGGTTACGCGTTTAAGCTCTTTTTCTAACTGCTTAATTTTGTTTTCATGGTCGAGGGATTTTTTGTGTTCTACGCTATCTGGGCCATGAACTTTTATCCAGTTGTATAGCGAACTGCTAGTTATGCTAAGTCTTTCAGAAACACTGGCGACTGAATAGCCGTGCTCGGTAACTTGTTTAACTGCTTGTATCTTGAACTCTTCGGTAAATCTCTGGGACATGGTTTCTCCTTAGTACACATAATTATAAAGCAATTAAGTGTCTAGAGAAGACTGGTCGATTCATCTCTTGTCTGTGGTCAACTGAACTCGCTTGATAAATAATTTGAGAGGGTTCAGTTGAGGTTATTTTAGTTTTCTAAAGGTCACTCTCATAATCAGGAATCCTATGCATAGCAATATTAATGGTGAAGGGGTTGGAACGGTTGCATGGCGAACAGAAGCCGATATGTGTTCATATGTTGCTGTCCAGCTCATATCGATACTCATATAACGGAAGGAACCATAACCTCCAAAGCTAAAACCAGACATGAAATAAGACACAGGGTCATCGTTAGTAGTTAAATCATCTAACAGTATGCTTTTTCCGCAGCACTCTCCGGCTAAATTTAATAAATAAAATGCATCTTCGGATCCATCATCTCCAATTCTTAAAAGGCTGTCGTTTATGCTTCTTGTGTCGGTAGGAGGAGCTCCGTTTTCGCCTATAATCAGTTCGTTACTGAAGCTGGCTCCGTTTTTAATTGTGCTCGACTCAGTCGTTAGTGAAAAACTACTTATACCACCGTTCGTCCTAAAACTTGTGACAGCTTGTCGTCCACTAGTGGAAGAAGGAGCCGTACTTAATATTTCGTAGCTCTGTACTAAACTTGTATCGAATGACCAAGAGGCCGTTACCCTATCTCCTTCTGATAATCCTACTAACTCCCACGCCCCGTCTAGCGTGGTCACTGTACCAATGGCAGAGTAGTCAATAATTAGGGCGTTGACATGACAAGATGCAATTAGAGTACAAACGCTTAATAGCAATTTTATTAATTTCATGGTATGTCCTTATCCATATATTGAACAATATCTATTATTTAGCTCGTGTCGTAAAAAGATCTCATTGTCAAATACTAGTTCATTTTTTTATCGCTGTTAATTAATTAATAGCCATTTTATTTGAATGCAGGGGGTAACATGAGGAAAAATTGGATGAATTGCTAAGGAGATATGAGTCCACTAAGAGCGTATGTAAGCAAATTGGGGCGAACCATACGGCGAAATTATGCAAAATCTTTTACGGGTATTTCTCGTAGAGTTGTTATAAAAATGGCTTCCTTGGCGCTGGTTCAGTGGTTCTACCAGCGACAAGGGAGCAAGTTAAATAACTTAAAGGTGGTCATTTCCTAAATGCACCATGGGTAAACAATGGTAGAGTTTTATGAGTTGTTGTGTAATTCTGAGAGGTTAATGTGCTACTTGGTTTCAAACCGCCGTGCTAGCTTACTATGTTGTTGCTTCTATAAAGCTAAAATACGTATAAATGGTAAAGATAACCCGTGGTGCATTTAGGCCACCACGATTTTAAAATTGTTAGTGTTTCGACCGCTACGCTTGTTAATCCACTGTATCATGGTGAGTGCAGTCAGTTTTGATAGTATTCTCGTTGCAAATCCAGTAAATGACTTCGCATAATACCGGCGTATCATAAACTGATCACATAGCTGCGAGAACAACGTTTCAATTCGTTTTCTAGCCTTTCGATATTGTTCTAACAGAATGACAGCCATATTTTAGAGACTTATTAATGAACAGCAAGTTACAGGTGACTATATCATCTCAAATAACTGGTAGTGGTACTCATTTTGAGAGTTATATTTTAGGGCTGTCTGCTGATCCTCTGTTTAACAGTAATACTTGGCAAAATGCTTGGTGGTCAAGGTGGGGTGAAAGTTTTGATCTCATAGACACGCAGGTTAATGCCGGTGAAGAAACTGTTTGCAGGTTACCGCTATATATTGACTCGTTTAACTTAAAAACTATATTTCCTATCAAACGGTTACAGTTTATAGGGACTAATTACCAAAATATTTCAACGCCCCGAACTGAATATTTGGCTTTTATGACTAAACATGGCTTTGAGCATGCAGTCAACTTAGGTTTTGATGCGCTTGAAAGCATTCAATGGGATGAGTTTGTAGCTAGAGATATTGTGAAAGGTGACTTAACAGATATTGCGATTAATAGATGGGCAAAAAACAATTATTGGTTAACGCGGGTTATTCATACCGATACGGCTTACAGTATTAATACTAATACACCTTTTGAATACTATAAAAAAAACTTGGGCTCTAATACTCGCCTTAAACTGTTTAATAGGCGTAAACTTCTAAATACACTCGGTGAGTTAAAGATCGAAAACTATTACCCAGATAGAATATTTGAGTTTTTTAATCTAATGAATGTATTTCACCAAAAACGCTGGGGTGATACATTTTCACCCAATACGTTATCTTTTCATCAAGAAATTATTAACAGCAGCAAACCTGGCACCTTAGGGGTGGAGCTTTCAGTATTAAAAGTCAATGGAGTTTGTGAGTCAGTTATGTTTAATTACGTTTTAGGAGGCCGAGTATACAATATAAACTCTGGCTTTAATGACCGCTTCCATAAAAAAATAGCGATAGGCATGCTCCACTTTGGTTATATGATAGAAGCTGCTTTTGAAAATCCAAACATTGGTGTTTTCGATTTTTTGGCTGGGCATGGGAAAAACTCAAACTATAAAGCTCGGTTGGCTACCGACTCAACAGAGTTATATTCGTTACAGGTTGTTAGGTCAGTTAAATTACGTTGCCTATACAGAATTAACGACCTTTTAAGAAACGCACTTGTTTTTGTTAGGGCTGTTACAAAGAGAGGCAAATTGAGAAAAGATCTTTGTCAAAGACGAAAGCAAAATTAGCGAGGGCAGGGGGGAATCCATGTTCACGTTCGTCGGAATATGCACATAATCTTAAAGTACGCATAATTACGTTCCACTATGAACGTGCGAATAGCATCCTCCTTAAACTCTTTGAGGTATTGATTATATGTTCGTTTTTGACCACGTTACACCTTACTGGCTGACGTTTATTGTCTCTCGTTAAAGTGTCTGTTTCCATTTGACCAGAACAATGGCGCTAGGTTTAGTGTTCACTATCGATCAGAAATAGGTGCCCACTTTGTGCCAAAGTATGCAGCAGCTCTTCGCGCACTCACATATAAGGCTCCCTACCTTGATATCTAATTACTTTGAACAATCTGGTTTAATACTAGAGCTAGCTCTTTTTCGAAACACACGGGCTTATAGACCAGCTCCCAAGCTCCGTCAATAAGCAGAAAGTGCTTCTTGCTTGCAGTAACTGTATAAGGCCCAAAATGTATAGATTGGTATTCTATAACAAGGTATCCATTGTTAGACTCAATTATATCCAATGATACCCAGGGAGCATTGAGTTTCTTTTTTATACCATACGCAAAATCAACCAATTCAATAGGCGGAGTTTCGTCACCAGAAAAATTTCCACTACCTGACGCTCTAAAGTCATTTTTTCTTGTGTATCGTTTTAAAGAAAACACTTTATTGCCAATCACTAACACTTTCCAGTCATGAGTCTGTGCAGGAATAAACTCTTGCAACACAATACTACCTGTCCGCATTGGGTATTTATCAGTATATTTCTTTATCGCTTCTTTGTATTTGAATATATTTTTACGAGGTTTTATGGTCGGTACCAGGTGTTCGTTAGCATATTTTTTTAATTCATCTATATTATCGACTTTTGATACAGTGCTACTACCAAAACCATGGGGCAGTTTTGCGATAACTGGGAATTGTAGGCCATTGTTTATCAAATACTCTATATCCTCGACACTTCCAAGCAACCAAGACTTAGGAGTTGCTATGCCTAACCTGTCTTTGTGCAACTCTTGGAATAGCTTATTTTCATGACACCTTAACAGTTCTAACGAGGGGATTAATATTGCCCCCCTGCTTGCAGCGTCGGTCATTGTGTCATAGATATAATTGTAATAACTTGGGTATTGAGAGCTACAATAAAATATATATACAGGGTTGTTATTGGCAGTGATCAAGGGGGCGACAATACTTTGATATTCCGCATATAGAGCTTCGACAACATTGATTTTGCTAGAATCCAATGATTTATAAAACGATTCTGTTAAAATTGACTCCACTTCGTCCAACAACTGGGGGAAACCGCCCGCAGAATTTTTTAGTATAACCAATGTACTTTTCATATATAAATCGATCCGTGACCGACTGCATAGTCAATCACTAACGCTCCTGAATAAAAAACAAGCTTAAGAACAGGTATGCTACCAATCTGGCTAAACATACTGAACTTCTAACAAATAAGTTAGCGTACAAGGATAATGTAAATCAATGCACAGGCTAATGCAGACAATGTCACTAGTTCTCATCGACAAATCATGGCTGCAGTGTAAAGTATGTATAATAATACAAGCTTTAAGCACAAGTCTTGTCATCTCCTGTGTGCGGAAAACCCAAAGGAGCACAGCCTAATAAGGAAGATATCTAGAATGACTAATGCTTAGCCCAACCTTGAGCGACTATACTTAAATCGATCCACAAGTCGAGCTCTGCCTCTACTTTTCTCTTTTTGGCTATAGCGTCTTCGAATAGAAAGCCCCAAAAAACCTAAGCACAGCAGTGCCAATGTGCTTGGCTCTGGAACTTTGTAATAGAACGGAGTTCCCATATACGCTTTATCTTTAAGCTCAATTGAAAAGAAGTTTTCAACGGAAAAGTCTGCCTCCATATAAGAGAACAACCCTCTCGGAAACTCAAGGTGAAGCCCCCACTGAATTGCCGTATCACCAAGCGAACTGAGAAACAGCCCGCTTGCGTTTAACGTAGTAAACCCACCAGGTGGTTCTATTTCATGCTGATATGAAATCCCGGAGGCCTTATCCAAATAGTAATTTACATTATCAATATTCAATACAAGGTCGAATATCTCTAACGGTTTTTTGCTATCAACTCGCATTTTCATATGCCCAGCAGTTTGGCCTGATGGACTTCCATTGCTACCGAAGGATACATAATTACCATTGCTCTCTAAAGCAATAATATGTGAGTGGCTTAGAGAGGGAGCCAACAATATCAGCGCAAAAATAATTTTATTCATAACCTGGTCTTCCTTGTTCGATATCCAATTTCAAGCGCTATTTCTATATATTGTTACAAGCGTCTATTACTTGGGAAAGATTCAGCTCACTATACGCATTAGGGTAACGATGGTCATTTGGATCCGCGCTAAACCACATTTGAACAGGCCATTGAGGGATAGAACAGACTAATTGGTAATCGCCAACATCCCCTTTTGCTAGCACGTAAAAAGAGGATGGTAACCAGGCATCACCTTCATTCGGCGGCTCTACATTAATGCTAATATCCTTAGGAGTAATGTCTTCCAAATTTTTAGAGCCATTTGCTGAAAGCTGAACTACAGTCGTTCCTCCAAGCTCACTAGAAGCGAGCCTCACCTCTCCAGCGGCTAACTGCGGTATTGTAAAACCGCTAAACTGATTTGAGTTCGAGTATTTAAGAGTATTTGTAGACGCTATTATAAGAAGTGAAGTAACGGGGATAGACATATTATAATTCCTTTTATTGATGAATATTTAGAGTTCTAATTGTAGTCAATAATTTAAATGCTGATACGTAAATTGTCTCTATTTGGCAAAAAAACTTAAAACACGTAGGGAAAATTAAGTGACTGGAATAGACCAGAGCCGATGGTCAGAATCACCAGAATACGCACACTATAAAGACCAAGAACCCTGTACGCGAGCAATCAGGTGTCCATGATCGACCAGAATCTATGTTCATGTTCGGCGGAATATGCAGCTGTAGAGCAGTGCAGCAAACTTTCAATCTTGTCCCATGTAGCTAACGGAGCTAGGCCTCCGTTAACAGTTTCATTGTATCTACTTCAGCGTCGATTTAAAACGAGAGGGTAGCACATGAGATTAGGTTATAGAGAGCGTGATCGACTAGTTTACTTAGAAGGTGTTTTTAATCCTGCGGCGATCATTAGTATCTTGATATTATTTTTGAAGAATAACTTAATGGTCGTGAGTTTAAAGTGTTTCCAGTAGTTTAAGCTCAATACGTTATATTTCAATGCTTTTTTAACGTCACCTATGCCACTAAAATTATAACTTAGAGATAGATAATTTCGTAGTATGCTAGTGTTTATTAGTAATATATTATCTTTTCGTTTTTCTTGGGTTAACAGTTTGTGTTTAAATTTAATGGCATTTTCTAACATTCGAGTAGGGGACTTCGTCATATTATTTTCATGGAGTCTCCTTTTGAAGCCTATCTTATTGATAACCCCGATATTATACTTGTTTGAAATGCTATAGTTAAGATAGAAGTCTTCTCCCGCCTTAAGGTCTTCATCATATCCACCAACGGACTCGACAGCTTCTCTTTTATAAATTTGTGAGCATGCGCTTACAAAACTCTCATTTAAAAGGTGTAAGGTGGATTCATTCGGCGACATTATAATATATTGATTTTTTTTAATGTTGTTGTTTTTAAACTTAGCCAAAAGCAATTTGCAGCTTTCGTAGTGTGAATGATTGCTTGCCCCCTCTCCGAAATCTTGATAGTCGCTTACGACCATTCCTAAGTCTTTATTATCCAATAAAACGGACAGCAGGGTTTGAATTTGGTTTGGTAGCATGACGTCATCTGCATCAAAAAAAACAATGTAATCTGCTGTTGAAAACCTCAACCCATTATTTCTAGGGGAGGAGCAGCTACCACTATTCTTTTGATAGATATAATGAACTTTGTCTCCATAGCCTAGGATTATATCTTTGGTGCCATCAGTAGACCCATCATCAACCACAATTATTTCTAAATGAGTGTAAGTTTGATTTATAATTGAGTCTAACGCTTCTGTAATGAAATCTTCAGCATTATATGCTGGAATTATTACGGACACTAATGGCAATTCCTTTTTACGCAAAGCAAACTCTCCTCTTGATCAAATATCTAGTTTGATTTTTATCTTAAAATGGTTTGGATTGGGCGCTTTAGCTTTTCAGGCGCAGCACTTACAAACTTTTCCTTTTCCTTGGAGTTAAATACAAGACTCATACAGGCTACGAAGCTAATACCGCTAAACGGAATAATAATGATAAGTGCCGCCCATTCTGGAATGGCGCTCTTAATAAAATATATTGGCATCAATACGAGGATGTTAATTATCGTGGCTATGGTAACGCCTTTGTATAGCGCGATAAAAAAGCCGCTTTTTGAAATACCAATTGAGTTGCACATCACTGCTGGCAGCCCATAGGTTCTAAACAATATAATGGGGATCAATGTGGCCAACGCAACACCGTTCATCCCAAACTCTGTCACCAATAAAATACTTAGAATAAGGTTTATCGCAACCTCTGTAGAGTCAAGTATCGCCACCCACTTGTGCTTAGATGTTGCGTATAGAACTGAGTTCATGGGGTTGTTTATAAAACCGATTATCTTTGCCGCCAACAAAATTTGCAGCGCAATAATAGCGTCAGTGTACTCTTCTCCCATCCAAAGAGTTATGAACTCTTGGCTAATAAAAATCAGTGCAAAGGCAGCGGTGATACCAAATACAGTGTTAATTTTTATGGCGAGAAGTAAATTTTCTTCCAATTTGTCCTTTTCGTTGTTTGCGATATATTTGGTGAACACGGGAACGAACATATTGGTCGCTTGATATAGAAACGTTACCAGGTACTCCACTAGGCGAACTGCAATATAGTAATGAGTAACAACGGCAGCTGACAGATACGCGCCAATCACAAATACGTCCACTTTGTTTCGTAGGTTGTAGGCGACAGAAATACAGAATGACCAGATACTATAGTCAAAAAGTTCTTTAGCCTTCGCTTTTTCTACGAATATTGTGGAAAATTTTATATCGGGAAAAGCCCGTTTGCAGATAACGTAATATAGGATGTTCGATATTCTAGCGACAATAAATGAGACAACGGCTATCGCTATTATTCCATAGCCCATTTTAATTACGGTGATATTGAGGATAGCGCCAAGTACGTTTGTAAATGTTCTTACGTAAGCCACTTGATGGAACTTTAGCTTGGCACCAGCGATCCCGGCAAATGAGTTAAAGGGGAGTTCAAGAGAAATCGACACACCTGCAAGCAATATTAATAGTGAAAATACTTCTTTCCTTGCAGGGTCGTCGGTAAAAACATCTGCGAAGTTATAGATTGTAAATGTGATACAAAGTGCTATAAATGCAATGAATGCGTAGATAGCAAGAGAAGTATTGATAACAACGTTTGCCATGTGGCTGTCATTTTTTGCAAGCGCATGGCTAACGTTGCGGGTAACGGCCGTAGCAAAACCGAAGTCCAGCAAGTGATATGTGGCAACCAGGCTCCCCACAATCGCCCATACACCATACCAGTCATCACCTAGGTTGGTTACCAGAAAAGGCATCATAAAGAAGCCGACACCAATTGAAATTAGTGTTTGAGATACGCGAGTAATCGATCCTTTTAAGAGTGCTTTTCCTGTGGACATAGTAACTACTGAATTTTATTTAGTTAGTTTGAATTCGTGTTTTTAAACGTTTAATTATCGATAGCAATGTTGATGGTATCGTTGTTGCGATGAGCATTTTAAATGTTTTGATACTTTTATTTAGCCTTATTGATTTGTAAAAGTAATAGCGCGCTAGCGGCCTATTATCTTGCTCGTAGCAGGAGTATCCTGCATTGTAGAAATGAAGTGCTTTTTGTTGATTCAATAAATCAATTAAGGAAGGTTCCAGTTTGCGCGAGAACTGTTTATCTATTACAGATATGATTCCATCAACCCTTTTCTCATAGCCTCTGAAGGTAATACTGCCACTTCTTAGCCTGTACTGATGCAATATCTTATCTACGAATACAATGTCGTGGTCATATGCAAGCTTTAACCACATCTCTTTGTCATCTGCATTTTTCAATTGTTCATCAAACAGATCATTAAGACTTAGGTGCTTTTTGTTCAAAATCACACTTGATGTCGCGATGAAGTTTGATTGAACAAGTCCCCGGTACGCGTCAGTTTTATCTATTAGGTGATAGCCCTGGTTCGAGCTTTTTTTGGGTAGAGATTGGAGGGTGTGGTAGTCAGCCAGAACATTGTCGCGAGATATTTCGCCAGTTTCTGTAATCATTTGGTAGTTTGTTAGCGCCAGTGCTGCACCAGGGTTATTGATCAGCGCTTGCACGGTACTGGATAGTTTTCCAGCTAGCATGAGATCATCAGAGTCAAATATTGATATATATTTGCCGCGCGCCATGCGTATGCCTACATTTCTAGGTCTTGCAGGGCCGCCGCTGTTAGTCTGATAGACATATCGAATGCGAGAATCATTCATCGCTTTAATCATCTGATGAGTTTGATCTTTTGAGCCATCATCAACGATTATGATTTCGAAATTATGATAATCCTGAGAGAAAATCGAACGTAATGTTTCTTCTATATAACTGGCTGCGTTATATGTGGGGATAATAATTGATAGTTCGCACACGTCCTTTTGCCCCTATTAAAAGAGACGTGATGATATCACAGCTATTTTATAGTTTAAGTGGCGTTTTAAACTTTTTATTAATGGAAGAGAAAAATGTTTATCGGGATATTAAACAGTGCCTGTTAAAATGCGATCTTCAGC